>DAIQOP010000003.1:0-22665 GCA_036787815.1 Actinomycetota bacterium | reverse complement strand
CCGCCGCGCACTACCAGCCTCGGTCGACCCACTCCTGGAGGTGCGGCCGCTCGGTGCCGAGGGTGGTGTCGAGGCCGTGGCCGGGGAGGACGAGCAGGTCGGCCGGCAGAGTGAAGAGGCGGCGATCGATCGAGGCGATGATCTGCTCGAAGCTCGCCCCCTCGAAGATCGTGTTGCCCGGACCACCGGGGAAGAGCGTGTCGCCCGTGAAGAGCAGGGGCTCGCCCTCCAGCAGGAACGAGGTCGAACCCGGGGTGTGGCCCGGCGTGTGGATCGCCCGCAGCCGGAGGTCGCCCACCTCGATGACGTCTTCGTCGTCGATCACGAAGTCGTAGGCGGGGAGCATCTTGGCGTCCTCGGCCGCCACCCCGACGTCGATGCCTGCGTCTCGGCATGCCTCGACGGCCTGGATGTGGTCGAAGTGCCCGTGGGTGGTGAGCACGCGATGCACGCCCTGGGCCCGGCATATCGGCACGAGGAGCTCGTGCTCGTTCGCGGCGTCGACGAGGACGGCCTCGCCGGTCCGCCGGCAGCGCACGACGTAGGCGTTGTTCTCGTACGGTCCGACGACGATCTTCTCGACGCGAACCGCCGTCGACTCGTAATGGGCCGGACGCACGCCATGAGGCTACCGCCGCCCACCGTCGCGTTTTTCGCGTGATCGCGTTGGTTGCATCCGCAACCAACGCGATCACCAACTTTTTCGGGCGTGGTGTCGGGCGCCGGTGCGAGACTTCCGCGGTGATCCGGTACCAGCACGACCTGACGGGCGTGGGCGCGGACGACCTCACCGGGTTCTTCGAGGGCTGGCCCACGCATCCGTCGGCGGTCGACCACCTTCGCCTCCTGCGCGGGAGCGCACTGATCGCCCTGGCGATCGACGGCAACCGGGTCGTCGGATTCGCCACCGCGATCACCGACGGCGTGCTCGCCGCCTCCATTCCGCTCCTCGAGGTCCTGCCCGGTCACCGAGGTGCCGGCATCGGCCGGGAGCTGGTGCTGCGGCTCCTGGCGCAACTCGACGGCCTCTACATGGTCGACCTCTCCTGCGACGAGGAGCTGGTGCCGTTCTACGAGGGCCTCGGAATGCGGCGCGCGGTCGCGATGGTCCGTCGCAACTACGACGCCCAGACCGGTCGGCGGGCCCCCGACCTGGATACTTGACCGCTCGGTCCAGTACGGTCGGCGCCCGCATGGACTTCCACGACTCGCCCGAGGAAGCGACCTTCCGCACCGAGGTGCGCGAGTGGCTCGCCGAGCACCTGAAGGGCGAGTTCGCGACCCTCGGGAGCCGGGGTGGTCCGGCCGACGAGACCGGCTGGGACATCCGGCTCGAATGGGAGCGGTTGCTCGGTCGCGACCGCTGGGTCGGGCTCTCGTGGCCGACCGAGTACGGCGGTCGCGCGGCGTCGTTCGCGCAGCAGGTCGTGTTCCAGGAGGAGTACGCGAAGGCCGACGCCCCGGCGCGCGTGTCGTTCTTCGGCGAAGGCCTCTTCGCCCCCACGCTCATCCAGTACGGCACCGACGAGCAGAAGCGCCGTCACCTTCCGGCCATCCAGTCGGCCCACGAGCTGTGGTGCCAAGGCTTCTCGGAACCGAACGCGGGCAGCGACCTCGCGAACGTCCAGACCCGCGCCGTGCTCGACGGCGACGAGTGGGTCATCGAGGGCCAGAAGGTCTGGACCACGCTCGCGCACCGAGCCGACTGGTGCTTCGCCGTCGTGCGCACCGAACCCGGCTCGTCGGGCCATCACGGTCTGTCGTACCTCCTCGTGCCGATGGATCAGCCCGGCATCGAGGTGCGACCGCTCCGGCAGATGACCGGCTCCGCGGAGTTCAACGAAGTGTTCTTCAACAGCGCGCGCACGCCGCGCGACCACGTGCTCGGCGAGATCGGCCAGGGCTGGAAGGTCGCGATGGCCACGCTCGGCTTCGAGCGCGGCACCGCGTTCATGTCGCAACAGCTCGCCTTCGAGCGCGAGCTCGCGGAATTGATCGAGACGGCGCGCGACAACGGTTCGGCGCGCGACCCGATCGTGCGCGACCGGCTCGCGGGCGCCTACGCCGGCGCGCAGATCATGCGCTACAACGGCATGCGCATGCTGACCGACCTCGTGCAGCGCGGGATCATCGGTCCGCAGGCGAGCATCGGCAAGCTCTACTGGACCTCGTGGCACCGGGCGCTCGGCGAGACCGCGATGGCGGTACTCGGCACCGATGCGCTCGTCGTCGGCGGCAAGCCCGGCGGCGACTACGAGCTCGACGAGCTCCATCACACGTTCATGGCGAGCCGCGCGGAGACCATCTACGCCGGCTCGAGCGAGATTCAACGCAACATCATCGGCGAACGGGTGCTCGGGCTCCCGCGCGAACCCCGTTGACCACAAAAGGAGACATCAGGTGAACTTCGCCTTCTCGGACGAGCAGGAAGAGCTGCGCCAAACCGTGCGGCGGTTCTTGGAGGGCAAGTCGCCGTCGGCCGAGGTGCGGCGGTTGATGGAGAGCCCCGACGGCTACGACCCCGCCGTCTGGAAGCAGATGGGCCAGGAGCTCGGGCTGCAGGGGCTGCACATCCCCGAGGAGTACGGCGGCCAGGGCTTCACCTTCGTCGAGCTCGCGATCGTGCTCGAGGAGATGGGCCGCGTGCTGCTGTGCGCGCCCTACTTCGCGAGCGTGGTGCTCGCGGCGAACGCGATCCTCAACGCCGGCACCGACGCGCAGAAGGCCGCGCTGCTGCCCGGGATCGCGAGCGGCGAGACGATCGCGACGCTGGCGTTCACCGAGCCCAACGGCAAGTGGGACAGCGCCGGCATCACGATGGAGGCCCGTGCTGAGGGCGACTCCTACGTGCTCGACGGCGAGAAGATGTTCGTCATCGACGGTCACACCGCGAACCTGATCGTGGTCGCGGCGCGGTTGGCCGGTACGTCGGGAACCGACGGCATCGCGTTCTTCACCGTCGACGGCGACGCCGCCGGGCTCACGCGCACGGCGCTCGCCACGATGGACCAGACCCGCAAGCAGGCCCGCCTCGAGTTCTCCGGCGTGAAGGCGACCCCGTTGGGTGAGCCCGGCGCCGGTTGGCCCGCGTTGAGCAAGACGCTCGACCAGGCCGCGGTCGGTCTCGCCAACGAGATGATCGGCGGCGCCGCGTTCGTGCTCGACATGTCGGTGGAGTACGCGAAGGTGCGCGTGCAGTTCGGTCGCCCGATCGGATCGTTCCAGGCGATCAAGCACAAGTGCGCCGACATGCTCCTCGAGGTCGAGTCGGGCAAGTCGGCCGCGTACTACGCCGCGTGGGCCGCCGCCGAGGACAACGAGGAGCTTCCCGTCGTCGCCGCGCTCGCCAAGGCCTACATCTCCGACGCGTACTTCCACTGCGCCGCCGAGAACATCCAGATCCACGGCGGCATCGGGTTCACCTGGGAGCACGACGCGCACCTGTACTTCAAGCGCGCGAAGAGCTCCGAGATCTTCCTCGGCGACGCGACCTACCACCGCGAGCTGCTCGCACAGCGGATCGGGATCTAGCCCTCTGCCCGAGCTCACGCTCGTCTCGGCCAACCTCCACTGGGGCTTCGGGTACGGGCGTACGTATCGACGCGCGTACGACGTCGTCGACGCGCTGGTCGCGCTCGATGCCGACGCGCTCGTGCTGCCGGAATCGTTCCGTCCCGATTCGGGCCCGGGCATGCTCGAAGGTCTCGCCGAGGCGGGCTATCAGGTCGAGACGGTGCCGTTCATGCGGTTCGAGACGTGGCACTCGTCGTCGTCGGGTCGCGGATGGCGGCCGTCTCCGGGGACCTGGTGCCTGGCGATCGCCTCGCGCCTGCCGATGCGCGATCGCCGCGAGCTCACCATGGGCAAGGTCTTCCGCGACCCGGCCGGTGTTCGGATGGCCCTCGAGGTCGAGATCGACGTGGCGGGAACGCCGCTGCGACTCGTCGGGCTGCACACGAGCTCGAAGCTCTACTTCGCGGGCCCGTTGATCCACCTCCGCACCCTGCGGCCGGTGTTGCCGACCGGCCCCGCACCCGCGGTCGTCGCCGGTGACTTCAACCTCTGGGGCCCGGGCGTCGTGAGCCTGCTGCGGGGGTGGCGGCGGACCGTGCGCGGTCCGACCTATCCGGCCCACCGGCCGCACAGCCAGATCGACCACATCCTCGTGAACCGGGCCGTCGAATGCGTCGCGGCCGAGGTGATCGAGCCGTTCGGCTCCGATCATCGGGCCGTGCGGGCCCGCCTCGCAGTCGCGCCCTGACCGGCACCTAATGTGGGCCGATGGTGCTCGTCGGTGGCCTCCTCGCCTTCGGGCTCGTGCTCGCGATCGCCGCGTTCGTCGTCACCCGGGAGGCCGGCCGGCTCGCCAAGGAGCCGCCGCCGCCGCTGTTCCGTATGGACGAAGCCCTCGAGTGGATCGTCGCGAAGCTTCCCGACATCGTGGCCGCGACGCTCACCGAGGCCGACGTGCGGCGCATCCTCGGGTTCCAGATCGAGTTCTTCCAGCGCAAGGGCGTCGCCGCGAACGGCTCGAGCGCGAAGCCGAAAGGCGATGTGGTGGTCGGCGGATCCGAGACGGTCGAGTACATCCTCGAGCGGGCCCGGTCGACCGGCGAGGAGTACCTGCCCGAGCAGGTGTACTCGGTCGTCGAGACGCAGTTCGCCTACCTGCGGGCGATCGGCGCGGTCGGCCCGCAACGGCGCCCGGAACCGCCGGGAACGTGATCGGCCTCCCGGAACGTGGTCGATCACCACCTCCGGATCTGCTACAAACATCGGACCGAAGAAAGGAGGTGGTCCAGAGCATGCACGATAAATCTGGGACCTCGGAGGTGCGCGGCCACTAGGGCCGTTGGCTGGACCCCCCTAGCGGAATCCACACCGCTGCACCATCGTCGAGCGTTACCGGGAATGGTCCCTCCGGTGCTCCAGCCTCGACGAGATTGGAACAGTCGAAGTGCGCTCGGGGGACGTCGTGGTGGCGTCCCCCGAGCTAGCTTCTGTGTCGTGAGCAGGCCGACGCGGTTCGAGCACTTCCGGTACCTGGGCGACAAGCGCACGCAGGTCGTCTACGACCTCGACCTCGCCGCCTCCGACGAGAGCGTGGCCGCCGCGATCGACGAGCTCGTCTCCTCGGAACGGTTCGCGGCCTTCGGCCCCGACACGCTCTCCGAGGCCCGCAACCGGGGCGGTCCATCCGGGCCGCGGCCCGGGCGTCGGCCGAGGGCTGAACCCGGTTCGGTCGCGCCCGCGGCTCAGGCGGTGCGGCTCAGGCGGTGCCGAGCGCCTCGTCGACGCCCTTCCTGCGCGCCGCGAACGCGATGTCGGAGAGAGCAGGAGTGGAAGCCAGCTCGGCCGGGTCGGCGGGGAGGCCGGCGACCTCGACCCACGACGTGCAACCGCCGTAGGCGTCGCTCCAGGCCACCGTCACCGGCTCGTCGAAGCGATGGGCGCGCAGCACGAGCACCCACAGCGGGTCGCGGTGCTTCCACTTGAGGCGGGTCTCGACGTAGTCGGGCGACCAGATGGTCTTGCCGTCGAGCTTCGCGAGCTGCTCGGGTTCGGTGACCGTGACCGACTCGACCACTTCGGCCCAGCCCGGAAGCGTGAGCGGTTGGCCGACCGGCGAACCGGGGGCGAGGTCGAGCCAGCGCCGGTAGGCGGGCTTGAGCAGCTCGGGCTTCTGGTGCTCGACCGTCGGATACAGGTAGAAGCGCGGCGCCGCGACCTGGAAGTGGCGGCCTTCCTCGCGGAGCCCACCCTTGCGGACGTCGACGATCTGCTCACCTTCGAGGAGCGCGTGGACGATGACTGCCCACTCCTTGAGTGCAGGAATCGGCGCGGCCGGGGTCACGCGGGTCAGGATAGGCCGAGGCGTTGGAGGCCGGTTGAACGAGATCATCTCGGAAGGGTTGCGGCTGCACGCGCATCTCGCGCGTCCGGCGGGCGTGGCACGCGTGCCCGGGCTCGTGCTGCTCGCGGGCTTCCCGCGGGGCGCGGGCGGCGCGGCGATGGCGGGGCAGACCTACCCACCGCTCGCCGAGCGCATCGCCCGCGAGTCGGGTTGGGCGGCGCTCACGTTCGCGTATCGCGGCACGAGCACGTCGGAGGGTGACTTCTCGATCGACGGGTGGCTGGCCGACGCACGCGCAGCGGTCGACGTGCTCGCGGCGAGGCCCGACGTCAGCAGCATCTGGCTCGTCGGCTTCCGGCTCGGCGGCACGATCGCGATCGTCACCGCGGCCGGCGACGACCGGGTGCGGGGGCTCGCGACCTTCGCGGCGCCGGCGTCGCTCCGCGCGTGGGTGCGGGATCCCGCATGGTTTCTCGAATACGCACGTCGAGGTGGCGTGCTGCGCTCCGACGGGTATCCGGCCGACCCGGTCGCGTGGACGCGCGCGATCTCGAACCTCGACCCGATCGAGGCCGCACAACGCGTGTCGCCGCGACCGTGGCTCGTCGCGCATGGCTCCGACGACGACGTGGTCGCGGTCGAGGACGGGCGCCGGCTCGCGGCGAGCGGGGGCGAGGGTGCGGAGCTGCGCATCGTGCAGAACGGCGGCCACCGGCTCCGGCACGACCCCCGCGCCATCGCGATGCTCCTCGGCTGGCTCGACCGCCGCCTGCCGTAATTTCTCGCTGCGGCGGCGGGGAAGCGGGCGCGCGTCAGGGGGTGAGGGCGGCGCGGGCGGTGGTGAGCATGTCGGCGAGGGTGTCGTCGAGCGAGTGCTGTGGCGCCCACCCGGTCGCGGCGACGAGCTTGGTCGGGTCGCCGACGAGCACGGGCACGTCGGCCGGGCGCACGAGCGCGGGGTCGACCTGGAGCTCGAGTGGGCGGGTGGCCTGGCCGAGCAACCGCTGCGCGACCTCGCGCACCGCGATGCCGGTGCCGCTGCAGACGTTGTAGACGTCGCCCGCGATCCCGAGCACCATGAGCAGCCGGTACGCGCGCACGATGTCGCGGACGTCGTTGACCTCGCGGATCGGGTCGAGGTTGCCGACGGCCACGGTGTCGAGTGCATCGCGCTCGGTCTGCGCGACCCGATGCGCGAGCGCGGACACGACGAACCGGGGCGGCTGGCCGGGCCCCGTGTGGTTGAAGGCCCGTACTCGGATCGTCTCGAGACCCGAACCGAGGAACGCCTGGAGCGCGAGGAATCCGGCACCCACCTTGCTGGCACCGTACGGCGTGAACGGGCGCAAGGGCTCGTCTTCGGTGACGGGATGCGCCGGGCCGCTCACGAGCCCGTACTCCTCGGCACTGCCGACCACGAGCACCCGCCGCACGCCCGCCGCCCGCGCCGCGTCGAGGACGTTGAGCGTGCCGACGACGTTCGTCTCGATCACCAGTTGCGGCGCGCCCCACGACTCGCCCACGTGGCTGAGCGCGGCCAGGTGGTAGACGACTTCGGGCGCGTAGTCCGCGAAGAGCTTGGTGACGCTCTGCCGGTCGGTGATGTCGAGCCCCGTGTCGCGGTCGAGGGCGACGACGTCGTCGCCCTCGGCGCCGAGGTGGGCGGCGAGGTATCCCCCGACGAAGCCGCTCGCACCCGTGATGAGGGCCTTCATGTCGTGCCGGTCATGTTGTGCCGGGGCCGTTCGTCATGCACGCGCTCGCGCGGTGGGAGTCATGTGCGCGCCCGCGCGCCGACGGAGTTGGCCGCCAACTGGTAGGCCTCGAGGTGGCGCTCGACCGACCGCTCCCATGTGAAGCCGGCGGCGCGTTCAGGGCCGGCCGCGCGCAACCGCGCGGCCACGTCCGGGCGCAACGCCTCGCGCAGCGCGTCGGCGAGCGCTTCCACGTCGCCGGGAGTCACGGTGAGCGCGGCGGAACCCACGACCTCGTCGAGCGCGGAGCCGGTGGTGGTGACGAGGGGCGCGCCGCAGGCGAGCGCCTCGAGCGCGTTCAGGCCGAAGCCTTCGGCGAGCGACGGGTACGCCACCACTTCGGCCCGGCGGAAGAACGGTGCGACGGCCGCGTCGGGGAGGTAGCCGGGGCGCAGGATGCGCGTCGACACACCGCTGGCCGCGATCGCGTCGCGCACCCGGTCAGAGCCCCAGCCGTCGCCGCCGGCGATCACGAGCCGGAGCGCCCGGTGTTCGCGCGCGATGCGCGCGAACGCGCCGACGAGGGTCGGGAGGTCTTTGCGCGGTTCGATCGTGCCGGTGAACCCGATGTACGGGCTGCGGATGCCGTGGGCCGCGAGCAACTCGGCGTCGCCCGACGCGCCGTCGGTCGCCGGGTCGACGACCGGGGCGAAGCGCGCGTGGTCGACGCCGTGCGGCGCGACGACGATCGGCCCCGCGGGAGGCGCGAGCTGGCGCAGCCGTTCGGCGGTGTCGGCGCTCACCGCGATGATCGCGGCCGCGCGGCGAACCGCGGCGCGGATCATCGGACGGAAGTACGCGACCTTGCCCCGCTCGTGCCATTCGGGATGCTCGAAGAACGTGAGGTCGTGCACGGTGACGACCGCGGGCACCGTCAGCCGCAGCGGCATCGTGTAGTGCGGACCGTGCCACACGTCGATCCCGTTCGAGCGGGCCAGCGTCACGGCGCGCGTCTGCTCCCACACGAGCCGCGCCGGCCGTCCGGCGGGTACCTCGGCGTGCACCGCGGCACCCGGCGCGAGTGCCTCCCATCGGGCCCCGTCGTGCTGGCGGCAGAGCAGGTGCGTCTCGATGTCGTCCCGGAGCGCGACGTGGGTCGCGAGGTTCAACGTGTAGTAGCCGGCGCCGACCGGGCGGTCGGGAACCGCGGACACGTCGAGCAGCAGGCGCACGACGTTGGAGTGTAGGAAGAACGTGCCGGCGGGTGCCTGATGCAGCGTCACCGCCGCGCGTAGAGCTCGATCGCCTCCCGGTACACGGCCGCGTGCCGGACGGCCGAGGCCGACCAGCTGAAGAGCGCCGCCCGTTGCGGGCCGCGCCGGGCAAACTCCGCGTGCAGGTCGTCGTCGTCGACGATGCGTCCGAGCGCGTCGGCGAAGGCTTCGACGTCTCCCGGAGGGCACAGCAGGCCGGCGTCGCCCACGATCTCGCCCATCGCCCCACCGCCGGACGCCACCACGGGGCAACCGCGGGCCAGGGCCTCGGCGGCGGGCAGCCCGAAGCCCTCGTAGGTGGAGGGAAGGCAGCACGCGCGGGCCCGCCGGTAGAGGGCGTCGAGGATGTCCCACCGCACGGGCCCGAGCCGGCGGACACCCGGGCGGTCGAGTCCGCCGACGTCGCCCCATCCCGGAGGCCCGACGATCACCAGCGTGACGTCGCGGGTGCCCCGCAACCGGGTGATCGCGTCGGCCGCGACTCCGAGGTCTTTGCGCGGCTCGACCGTGCCGACCGACAGGACGAACGGTGATCGGACACCGGTGAGCCCGACGAGCGTGTCGATCGTCTCGTCGGAGAGCGGATCGGGCGGCTCGCAGCCGAGGGGCGCGATCCGCAGCTGCTCGGGCGCGAACCCCTCGAGCAGCAACTCGTCGCGCGTGAAGGTCGACGGCGCGATCACGAGCTGCGCGTGCTCGCGGGCCAGGCGCAGCCCGCGGCGGTGGAACGCGATCCCGCGCCGGGTCGTGGCGCGGGGCAGGCGGACGAACGCGATGTCGTGGATCGTGACGACGAGCGGGCGGCCGGCCACGGGTGGGATCGCGAGCGAGGGCGCGTGGACGACGTCGGCCTTCACCCGGACGATCGGGCGGCGCAGGCGATGCCACGTCTCGTAGCGCAGGCTGCCTCGCGGCCAGCCGAGGTCGACGTAGGGGACCGACTGCGGGATGCCGCCCGGTCGGGGCCCGGCGGCGAAGGCCGTGAGATCGACGCCACCCGCGGGGAGGTGGCGGATCATGGCCCGCGCGTAGCGGCCGATCCCGCCCGGCACCGGCTGGAGCAGCTGGCCGGTGTGCAGCGCGACTCTCACGCTCGGCTCGAGACGACTGCGCTCGTGACGACGGTGCCGGTCGTGATCGTGATCGTGCCGGTCGTGATGGTGCCCGTCACGAGCCGGCCAGGCGTCGGTACAGCGCCGCGAGACCGTGCGCCGTGTCGATCCACGAGAAGCGGCGGGCCTGGTCGCGACCGCGGGCGACCTGCTCGGCGCGGCGCGTGTCGTCGTCGACGAGCGCGGCGAGGGCGTCGGCGAGCGCGCGTACATCGGTCGGTCCGACGAGCGTGGCGGCGTCGCCCGCGACCTCGGGGATCGAGCCGGCGCGTGCCGCGACGACGGGCACGCCGATGCTCATCGCCTCGAGCACCGGGAAACCGAAGCCTTCGTAGAGCGAGGGGTACGCGAGCACGTGCGCGTGCGCGAGCAGCGCGACCCGGCCGGCGTCGCTCACCGCGCCGGTGATGACCACACGCGCGCGTGCATCCACCGACAACGCCGCGATCGCGGCATCGACCGCGGGACGGGCCGGGCCGTCGGGGCCGGCGAGCACGAGCCGCAGCTCGGGGTGCGCGTCGGCCATCGCGCCGAACGCGGCAACGAGGTACGGCAGGTTCTTGCGGGGCTCGAGCGACCCGATCGCGAGCACGTACGGGGCGCCGCCGACGATCTCGGTGATCTCGGCTTCCGGGGGCTCCGTGCCGTGGGTGGTGACGGGCGGGACGCCCCACGGCACCACGGCGAGGCGGCCGGTTCCGGCCAGGCCCGGGCCGAACAGCTCGTCGACCTCGCCGGCGACGAACGCGGAGGGAACGTGCACCGTCGCGCCCCGGCGGATCGACCGGCGCAGGACCGGCGTGAGCGCGCGCACCTCGGGCGTGCACAGCTCGGGGTACCGCGCGAACGAGCAGTCGTTGATCGTCACGACGACCGGCAGCCGGCTCGGGGGCGCGAGGTAGTTGGTCGCGTGGAGCACGCGCGCGGGCTTGAGCCAGAAATCGAGCTTTGGGGCGTCGGCGCGACCCCAGCTGGCGAGCAGGGCACGCGCGGGGATCGGCGGGAACCGGGTGCCCTCGGGGAGGTCGCCGCGGTGCTCCCGGGCACGGAGGCTGAGGGCATAGGGAACCAGCGTCGGCGCCGCCTCGAGGCTGGCGAACGACGTGATCAGCTCGGCGACGGCGTTCCCGATGCCGGTGCGGATCCCGACGAGCGGTGTGACGTCGATGGCAACGGGGATGCCCATCGGCCCGTTGGTACCACACCCGCACCACCTCGGTGAGTCTGCGGTGAGACCGCGACGAGGTCGCGCGGCGGTGTTCGGTCCCGAAAGCGGCGAGCGAAGCGGGTAGCGTGACCCGGATGGACGGCCTCCACAGCGCCGCCCGAGTCGTGAGTGCGCGCCAGACGCTCCCTGCCCGTCTCCGTCGGCTCTGGGCGTACCGCGAGCTCCTCGTCGGGATGACCCGCACCGCACTCAAGGTCAAGTACAAGAACAGCGCCCTCGGGTTCGTATGGTCGATGCTGAACCCGGCGCTCTACCTCGTCGTGTACTACGTGGTGTTCCAGCTGATCCTGAAGAACGGGGTCCCGTACTTCACGATCTACCTGCTCTCGGGCCTCCTCGTCTGGAACCTCTTCTCCGCCGCGCTCGCGGGCGCGACGGGCTCCGTCGTCGGGAACGCGGGCCTGATCAAGAAGGTCGACTTCCCGCGCGAGATCCTGCCGCTGGCGGCGATCGGCGCGGCGCTCACGCACTTCTTCCTCCAGACGCTGGTGCTCTTCGGCGCCCTCGCCGTGTTCCAGTACGGCGTCAACTGGGCCTACATCCCGTTGCTCGTGCCGGCGCTGCTCGTGCTCCTGATCCTGGCGGCGGCCATCGGGGTGCTGCTCTCGGCGATCAACGTGTACATGCGCGACATGCAGCACATGCTCGAGCTCCTGCTGCTCGCGTGGTTCTGGGGTACGCCGATCGTCTGGTACATCCGCCTGATCGACAACCCCGTGCATCCGAACCGGCACGCGCTGATGCTGCTCAACCCGATCACCGCGGTCACCCTCACGTTCCAGCGCGCGCTGTACGGCCGGCTCTCCTTCAAGGACGCGACCGGCAAGACCCATCAGATCATCCCGGACTACTCGGTCCTCCAACACCTCGAGCTGCTCGGGGCGGTCGCGGTCGTGTCGGTCGTGCTGCTCTGGATCGCGCTCGTGGTGTTCGGCCGGCTCGAGGGCAACTTCGCCGAGGAACTCTGAGAGTGGCGAACGCGGTCGAGGTGCGCGGGGTCTCGAAGCGCTTCCGCATCCAGCACGACAAGTCGCTGAAGGAGCGCGTGATCAACTTCGGGCGCCGGTCGCACGACGAGTTCTACGCGCTCAGCGACATCGAGCTCGACATCGCCGAGGGCTCGACCGTGGGGTTGCTCGGGCACAACGGGTCGGGAAAGTCGACGCTGCTCAAGTGCATCGCCGGGATTCTCGCCCCCACCACCGGCACGATCACCCGCGTCGAGAAGATGGCCGCGCTGCTCGAGCTCGGAGCCGGGTTCCAACAGGACCTCACCGGTCGCGAGAACGTCTACCTCAACGGCGCGATCCTCGGGATGTCGCAGCGCGATCTCGCGAAGCGCTTCGACGACATCGTCGCGTTCTCGGAGCTCGACCAGTTCATCGACTCGCAGGTGAAGCACTACTCGTCGGGCATGTACGTGCGGCTCGGCTTCGCGATCGCCGTCAACGTCGACCCGGAGCTCCTGCTCATCGACGAGGTGTTGGCGGTGGGCGACGAGGCGTTCCAGCGCAAGTGCCTCGAGCGGGTGCGCGAGTTCCAGCGCGAGGGGCGCACGATCGTGTTCGTCACCCACGCACCCGACCTCGTGCGCCAGATCTGCGACCGGGCCGTGGTGCTCGACCACGGCAAGATCGTGCTCGACGGTGCTCCGGGCGAGGCGGTGCGCTCGTTCCGCGAGCATCTCTTCTCCGGCGACGCGTTGGCCGTCGAGACGGTGACGACCGGCCGGAACCGGCACATCGGCAGGGTCGCACGCGGCCGCGAAACCGTGCCGTCGAAGATGGAGCTGCGGCGCACGCTGAAGGTACGCATCACCGACGTCACCTTCGAGCACGCGGGGCTCGCCGAGGGCCGCAGCTACCTCCTCCCGCACGAGCCGCTCGAGCTCCGCGTCGCGTACGACGCCGAAGACCGCGTGGAAGACGTGATGTTCGGGATCGCGATCTACGACGTGAAGGGCAACAACCTCTTCGGCGCCAACACGAAGATCCTCGGGCTGGAGGTCCCGCCCGCCGACGGCCCCGGCGAGATCCGCTTCTCCTTCGCCGACGTTCCGTTGCTCGACGGCACCTACCTCGTCACGCTCGCGATCCAGACACGCGACGAGGGCGTGGTGTACGACTGGCACGAGCAGAAGTGGCAGTTCGAGGTGATGAACCCCGACCGCACGGCGGGGATCGTCGCGATGCCGCTCACCGTGCGCATCGTCGCGCCGGGCGAACACACCGACGCGCCGAGGGATCCCGCATGAGCGCCGAGCCGCTCGACTTCGATCGCCTGCGGCGCGAGATCGACGCCGAGGTGCGGGCCCGGCGCGCGTCGGGCGCGTACCCGCCGGGGTTCGAACGCGAGCTCGACGCGGTGTTCGCCCGGTACGCGCCGCCGGCCGCATCCGACGACATCGAGGCGGTCACCGACCAGGCCGAGGAGGCCGCGGGCATCGATCTCGTGATCCCGATCGCGTCGGAGAAGCGCGGTGGCGAGCTGGTCAAGCGGGTGCTCGCCAAGATCTTCGGCTGGTACCACGGGTTCCTCGTGCAGCAGCTCGTCAACTTCGCGGGGTCGATCGTCGGCGCGGTGCGCGTGCTCGGCCACCATGTGCAGGCGCTCGAGACCGCGACCGGCCATGCGGCGCGCGCCCACGACGAGGCCGAGCGCCTGGCCGTCCCGCCCTCCGACGTCGACTGGACCGCCGGCGTGATCGACGCGTTGGGTGGGCTCGCGGGACGCGCCGTCGTCGCGGAATGCGCGACCGGCGACCTGCTCGCCGCCGTGGTGGAGGCCGGCGTCGACGCGTACGGCGTCGAGCCGCGGCTCGCCGCGGCCGACGAGGCGCTGGCGCGCGGGCTCGAGGTGCGCAGCGACGACCTCGTCACGCACCTGCGTTCCGTGAAGACCGACGAGCTCGCGGCGGCGGTGCTCGTGGGCATCGTCGATCGGCTCACTCCCGGGGAGCTGTTCGACCTCGTCGACCTCGTCGTCGACCGGCTCCGGCCCGGCGCCACCCTCGTGATCGCGAGCAGCGGGCCGACCGCGGCCGCGCGGGGCCCGCAGGTGATCGCCGCCGATCTCGCACCGGGTCGGGCCGTGCACCCCGAGACGTGGTCGTACCTGCTCGGCGAGCGCGGCTTCGAGACGCTCTCCGTCCGGGAGCAGCCGACGGCGTTCGTGCCGGTGCCCGGCGACAGTGCCGAGGTGAAGGTGATGAACGACAACCTGGCGCGCCTGTTCGGGGCGGGCGCGTACCTGCTCGTCGCCCGATCGGCGCGCCGGAACGCGAGCGCGCCCGACTCGCGCGGCTGAGCACCCCGCGCGCTCGATGGTCGCCGTTCACCAGTTCGTTCCCACCTTGGCGCCTCGAGACGCGGTCTCGGGCCACTACATGCGGGTGCGCAAGACCCTGCGCGACGCGGGGTACGCGTCGGACATCTACGCGATGGACGCGCGGGGCGAGCTGGCGAAGGAGGCGAAGCCGTTTCAGACCTTCGCCGGGGGGCGGGGGAGCGAGCCGACGTGGCTCTGCTACCACTCGTCGATCGGATCGCCGATCGCCGACTTCGTCGCCGAACGCCCCGAGCCGCTCATCGTCGACTACCACAACATCACGCCCGCGGCGTTCTTCGACCGGTGGGAACCGGGCCTCGCGGTCTACCTGCGCGCCGGTCGCCGGCAGTTGCAGAGCCTCGCCTCGCGAGCATCGCTGGGCATCGCCGACTCCGCGTACAACGCGGCCGAGCTCGACCGGCTCGGCTTCCGCCCCACCGGGGTCGTGCCGATCCTGTTCGACCGCGACGATCTGCACGTCGAGGTCGACGAGGCGACGCGCGACCGCCTGGAGTCGGAGCGGGTCGTGGGCTCGTCGACGTGGTTGTTCGTGGGCAAGGTGGCACCGCACAAGGCTCAGCACGACATCGTGAAGGCGCTCGCCGCGTACCGGCGGTTCTTCGACCCGAACGCCCGGCTGCGCCTCGTGGGGGTCGCGATGTCGGAGTCGTACGGGCGGGCGCTCACGTCCTACATCGACGACCTCGGGCTGACCGGTGCGGTCGATCTCCCCGGTAGCGTGCCCGACGCGGTGCTCGGCGCGTACTACGCCACCGCCGACGTGTTCGTGTGCCTGAGCGAGCACGAGGGCTTCTGCGTGCCGTTGCTCGAGGCGATGCACCACGGCCTTCCCGTCGTCGCGTACGCCGCGGGCGCCGTGCCCGAGACGTTGGGCTCCGGTGGCCTCGTCCTCGCGCACAAGGACGCGCTCACCGTCGCGACGGCCGTGGCGCGCGTCGTGAAGGGCGAGGACGGCCCGCCCCTCGGCGAGGAGCTCGCGCGCGCGGGGCACGAGCGCCTGCACGCATTCGATCTCGCGCGAAGCGAGACCGCCCTCCGCGAAGCCGTCGCGAGCGTGGCGGGCACTCCGTGAGTACGAGCGCGCCCGCCGCCGCGCACCTTTTCGTGCCGCGATTCGAACCCGGGGCCGTCGGGCATCACACGATCGAAGCGCGCGCCGCGCTCGTTGCCGCGGGCCACGCTTCGGAGATCTTCGCGGGCGATGTCGACCCGGCGTGGGCCGACCGGGGCGCGCATCACTTCCACGACTACGGGCGCGGGGTCGCGGCGCGCCCCGACGACCGCCTCGTGTACCAGGTCGCGATCGGCTCGCCGGTCGCCGATTGGCTCGTCGCGCGCAGCGAGATCCTGATCGCGAACCACCACAACTTCACGCCGGTGCGCTTCCTCCAGGCCTGGGATCCGGCCGCGACCCATGGCGTCGCGTGGGGGCGCCGGCAGCTGCGCACCCTGGCCGAGCGGTGCGCGCTCGGTATCGCCGACTCCCGGTTCAACGAGCTCGACCTGGAAGCCGCGGGGTTCACCGAGACGGTGGTCGTGCCGGTGCTCGTCGACCTCGCGGCCTTCGATCGCGAGGTCGACGAAGCACTGCTCGCACGCCTGCGCGACGCGAAGGCCGGCGGCGGGCACGACTGGCTCTTCGTGGGTCGCGTCGCACCGAACAAGTGTCAGCACGATCTCGTCGGCGCGCTCGCCGCGCACCGGCGGGCGTACGGCTCGCGCTCGCGGCTGCACCTCGTCGGCGGCGCGACGGCACCGACCTACTCGTTCGCGCTCGAGCGCTTCGTGCACGCGCTCGATCTCGACGACGCCGTCGACATCGCCGGTCCGGTGAGCGCGCCGGCCCTCGCCGCGTACTACCGGGCGGCCGACGTGCTCGTGTGCGTCAGCGAGCACGAGGGCTTCTGCGTGCCGTTGCTCGAGGCGATGCACCATGGCGTTCCCGTCGTCGCGTTCGGTGCGGGAGCGGTCGCCGAGACCGTGGGCGACGGTGGGCTCGTGCTCGACCGCAAGGACCCCGAGACGGTCGCGGCCGCGGTCGAACGGGTGCTGGCCGACGGCTCCCTGCGGGCCGACCTGATCGCAGCCGGCCGCGCCCGCGCCGCGTCGCTCGACCCCGAGAAGGCCAAGGCCGCGTTCGTTGGCGCGATCGAGCGGGCGGGAGCGCGGTGAAGCTCGCGGCCGTGGTGCCGCGGTACGGCACCGAGGTGATCGGCGGGTGCGAGACCGCGGTGCGCGACCTGTCGGAGTGGCTGGTGCGGTGCACCGATGTGGAGGTGGAGATCCTCACGACCACGGCGGTCGACTCCACGACCTGGGCCGAGCACTTCGCCGCCGGGACCACGCAGCACGCGGGGGTCACCGTGCACCGCTTCCCGGTGACGAGCGGCCGCGCGCCCGATTGCGACGCGCGCAGCGGGCCCCTGCTGGCCCGCGCCAAACGCCTGACCCTCGCGGAGCAGCAGGCGTGGCTCGATCTCCAGGGCCCGCAATCGCCCGCGCTCGTCGACGCCGTCGCGAGCACCGGAGCCGACCTCGTCGCGATCCACCCGTATCTGTTCTGGCCCGATGTGGCCGCGCACGCGGCCGCTCGTGTTCCCGTGGTGTTCCACCCGTACGCGCACGACGAAGCACCGTTGCGGCTCGGCATCTTCGCTCCGCTCTTCGAGGAGAGCGCCGGGCTCGTGTTCCAGGTTGCCGCCGAGCGCCGCCTCTGCGAGCAACGCTTCGCGATCGCGGCTCGGCGCGCGATCACGCTGGGACTCGGCGTGGTCGCCGCGCCCGGTTCGGCGCCCGAGGCGGCAGAGGCGGTGGCGATCGGCGATCGCCCGTACCTCCTGTGTCTCGGCCGGGTCGACGACGGCAAGGGTGTGCGCCTGCTGTTCGAGTGGTTCGCCGCGTACAAGCGGCAGCGCCCGGGCCCACTCGCGCTGGTGTTCGCGGGCCCGGTCGTGCACGAGCTCCCGGGCCACCCCGACGTGCTCGTCACCGGCATGGTCGACGAGCCCGTGAAGTGGGGCCTGCTGCGCGGTGCGCACGCGCTCGTGAATCCCTCGGCCAACGAGTCGTTCTCGCTCGTGGTGCTCGAGGCGTGGGTGGCGGGGGTGCCGGTGGTGGTGAACGGTCGTTGCCCCGCGACCCGTGAGCACTGCGAACGCTCCGGCGGCGGGCTCTGGTTCGAGGGGTACGCGCAGTTCGAGACGATCGTCGACCGGCTGGCCGACGCGGAGCTGCGCGCGACGCTCGCCGCTCGCGGCGCCGCGTACGTCGAGCGCACGTACCGATGGCCGGCGCTGGCCCGGCGCTACGCGGCCTTCCTCGAGGTCTGCGCGGAGCACGGTCGCCGCTGACCCGCCGAACGGCCGGTGCCGGACCGCCGGGCAAGCGCGGGTTCGGCCGACCGCCGCGCGTAGGCTGAGGAGCCGTGCACATGACCGACGCTCGCGCCCGTGTCGCCCGGTTGGGCCGCAAGGGGTTGACCGCCGCCGCGACTCGCTCGCGGCTCGTGCGCCTCACCTACGCCCGTATCGCCGAAGAGCTCCGCCACGCGCTGCCCGACGACACTTACAGCGGCGGCTACTTCGGCGAGGGGCGCAACCCCTGCGACCGCATGGGTCTCAGCGGCTACGAGCGGTACGACCGTTACATGAGCAACGCCGACGTCGCGGCGTACCTGATCTGGCGCTTCGTCCCCGGGAGGCACACGCTCGACGCCGGTTGCGCGTTCGGCTTCGTCGTCGAGGCGTTGCGTGAGGTCGACGTGGATGCCGAGGGCGTCGACGTGAGCTATTTCGCGATCGACCACGCGACTCCGGGCGCGCTCGGTCACGTACGGCAGGGGAGCCTGCTCGACCGGCTCCCGTACGACGACGGCACCTTCGACGTCGTCAGCGCGCTCGAGACCCTCGAGCACCTGCCGCCGGAGTCGATCCCCGCGGCCGCGCGTGAGCTGCGGCGCGTGACGCGCGGTTACCTGGTCGCCACGATCCCGTCGTTCGGGCCGAACGCGAACGGCCCCGGTGGTTGGTACAACGGCAAGGTGCGCGACGAACGTCTCGCGTTCTACCAGCAGCTGCCCGACACGTACGAAGGCCCCGTGCCGTACGGCGATCTCGCCTGCGATTCCGAGGGGAACCCGCTCGAAGGGCACCTCACGATCGCGTCGTTCGGCTGGTGGACGAAGCAGTTCGAGGCGGCGGGCTTCGTGCGCTGTGCCGACATCGAGCGGCGTATCCACCCGCACCTCGCGCGCTTCGGCCTCACGAAGTACTGGTGCCTCTACGTCATGCGCGCGCCCGGTGTCGACGAAGCGCATGCCGACGTGCGCTCGGCCGCGGAGATCGACGCCCTCGAGGAGCGCTGGGGTCTCAATCGGCGGGCCAACGACCCCGCCGACTTCGAGGCCGTCGAGCTGGCGCTGGGGAAGACCTGACGCGCTCTCCTCCTACCGCAGGATCGCGATGTCGATCGCGGGCGCGGTCACGCGGGTGTACGAGCCGAAGTAGAGCGCGTCACCGAAGTGGAACACCTGGCCGGTCGCCGCGAGCAGCCAGTAGCCGTGGCCGGTGGAGCTGGAGCGGATCTGGCGGCTGAACGGCACCGTGCACAGCCCGATGCCGGGCACGCTGCCGTAGAACGGCACGTGGAAGCTGAAGACGCCACCGTCGCTCGCGAGCAGCCAGTACCCGGCGCCACCCGGACCGGCGGCCATCGAGATGACCGGCGAGTTGAGACGGATGCCGCCGGTGGAGCCGAAGAACCGCGCGTCGCCGAAGGAGAACACGCCGCCGTCGGCCGCGAGCAGCCAGTAGCCGTGCCCCGAGACCGTCGGCGTCATGGCGATGATCGGCGCGTTGAGGCGCATGCCGCCGGTGGAGCCGTAGAAGCTCGCGTCGCCGAAGGAGAACACGCCCCCGTCACGGCCGAGGAGCCAGTAGCCGTGGCCGCTGCGCGTCGCCGAGAGGCCGATGATCGGCGCGTTGAGCGCGCGGCCCCCCATGGAGCCGTGGAACTGCGCGGCGCCGAAGCTGAACACGCCACCCGACGGGCTCAGGATCCAGTAGCCGTTGGCACCGGGGCTCCCGGTGAGCGCCGCGGCACCGCCGGTCGCGCCGAGCCCGGGCAGACCGCCGAGGAACTTCGCGGCGCCGAACGAGTAGATCGCGCCGTTGCGGTCGACGAACCGGTACCCGCGCCCGGAGGCGGCCGACTCGTGCGCGACGGGGTTCGACGACGCGCGGCATTGGTTCGGCGGGAGCGGGTTGCCGCCGCTCGTCGGTGCGCCGACGTGGGTCGCGGCGCGGTGGAACATCGGCCAGGGCGGTGTGACGCGCGGCGCGGGCACCGAGTACGCCGCGAGCGTGCTGGTGTGGTGGGGCGTGTCGAAGGCCGAGACCACGAGCCGCCAGCCGCGTGAACCGAAGTTCCCCATCGCGCCCGAGGCGCCGTAGCTCTTGAACGTCTGGCGCTGCGAGAGGATGTGCCCGGTCCGGCCGTCGATGACGAAGAAGCCCCAGTCGTTCCCGACGCCGACGTCGTTATGGCCGTCGCCGTTGAGATCGCCGATGATCGGCGACGCGGTGATCGCGCCACCCGGTCGGGTGATGAACGGCAGGTGGACGGCCCAGATGCGGCCACCGTTGCCCTTGTAGGCCTGCACCACGCCGTCGCTGCTCGCGGCCACGACGTCGGGCCGCCCGTCGCCGTCGAGATCGCCGAGCGCGGGCGACGAAGACGTCACGCCGCCGGTGAGCACCGGCCAGCCGCGCACGGGCGCGCCGGTCGCGGCGTCGTACGCGAAGACCCTGTGGCCGTCGGTCGAGTGGTAGAAGTCGCCGCTCCCGACGATCACGTCGGGTCGCCCGTCGCCGTTGATGTCGCCGACCGCGGGGCTCGATTGGATGACGTCGCCGGTCTGGCGCCTCCACACTTCGCGGACGCCGCCGTTCTGCCAGTCGAGGAGCCGCAGCTCGCCGCCGTGCCAGTTGTCGGGGCCGCCGGGCGTCTGGTCGTTGCCGATGAGGATCTCGAGCCGGCCGTCGTGGTCGGTGTCGTACAGCGCGGGCGACGACCAGATCGTGTCGTCGACGAAGTAGGGGAACCCGGCGATCTCGTGGCAGTTGTGGTCGATCGCGTGCACGTAGTGGTCCCAGCTCCCGAAGACGATGTCGGGGAAGCCGTCGCCGTTGATGTCGCCGATTGCCGGGCTCGAGTAGACGCCGTCGGAGAAGTGGTCGGGGCCGCCACCCGTCCAGGTGTTGAACGTGTCTCTCGTCGCGAACCGGCACTGGATCGATCCGTCGGCGCGGAACACGATGATGCCGCCGTTGTGGTTCGGCTGGAACACCGAACCGACCCCCACCACGATCTCGTGGTGGCCGTCGTGGTTGAGGTCGCCGACGGCCGGTGAGCCGTCGATCGCCGTGGGCGAGGTTCCGCTCATGATCGCGGGTCGCGGCCAGTTGGGGAGCGAGTGGCCGTCGGCGTTGATGACGCGCACGTAGCCGTCCTCGTGGCCGACGACGATCTCGGGGACGCCGTCGCCGTTCACGTCGGCGACGACGGGCGACGACGAACGGTTCCACCCGGCGGTCTGGATCGCCCAATTGGGTGACGGGTCGGCCGCGTGCGCGCTCACTGCGGGAGCGGCGCAGGTGGCCAGGAACGTCGCCACCAGTAGGCATCGCAACCGCATGTGATCTCCCGTTCCCGTCGTGTGACGCGTCGAATCGTCAGGAGGGGTATCGACACGTCGCGGCCGGACATGAAGGCCGTTCGGCGACCGTACCGGACCCGGGGCCGCCGGCGGTCCCGGGTCGCGAGCCTCGGCGACCGCACACGTGAGCGAGCGCCGGCGGTCTACGGTGGTCACCGGTTGGCGCATCGTGCGCGTCCTTCAGCCCGGGGCGCGGTCGGCCTCGACGCGCAGCGATGCCTGCGGTGCGTTCCCCCCGACCGGAGGCGACATGGAGCAAGGAAACGTGCCGCACCACGCGTGCCCCGGATGCGCCGGTGTTCCCGAGATCGTTGCCGAGCCGGCGGGCGGCTGGTCGCGGCGGTCGCTGTTGCGCCTGGGCCTCGTCGCCGGTGTCGGCGCCGCGACCGTGGGCTCGACGGTGGGGGGGCCGTCGGCGTTCGCAGCCGGTGTGAGTGCGGTCGAGAGCGAGGTGAGCCCGCCCGGGGCCGCGCTCTTGCACGCGCAGCTCCCGCAACAGCCGAACTACCCCGTGCCGCCGATCATCACCCGAGCGCAATGGGGCTGCAACGAGGCCCTCCGCAAGCCCGGTCAGACGTACAACAGCCTGGTCGAGAAGATCGTCGTGCACCACACGGTGACGCCGAACAATCCGAGTGACCCCGCCGCGGTCGTGCGGTCCGTGTACCAGTACAGCGTGTCGGGTGAGTACATCGACATCGCGTACCACTACCTCATCGATCAGCACGGCCACATCTACGAGGGCCGCTGGGCGCGCGATTACCCCGCGGGCGTGCCGCACACGGGCGAGAACGCCGAGCACCAGAACATCCAGGGCGCGGCGACGCTGAACCACAACCCGCGCACGATCGCGGTGGCGATGTTGGGCACGTTCACCTCCGAGCTCCCGACGGCCGCGGCGATGAGCGCGCTCGTCACCGTGCTCGCGTGGAAGTGCGCGCGTTGGGGTATCGACGCGCGCGGCTCCACCCCGTACCTGAACTCCGTCGGCGGCCTCGAAGTGTTCCCCGACATCCTCGGGCACCGAGCGGTGTACCAGACGATCTGCCCCGGTGACCCGATCATCGCCCGGCTCGCGACCGTGCGCGATCAGGTCGACCTGCGCGTGCGCAACGGGATCTTCGGCTACTGGATCGCCGGCCTCGACGGGCGGACCCACACGTTCGGCGACGTACCCGACGTGGGCGATCCGAACCGGCTCGGCCTGCGGAGCGTCATCCAGGCGATCACCGCCCACCCGAGCGGGCTCGGATACTGGGCGCTCGGCACCGACGGCGGCGTGTTCACGTTCGGCACCGCGCGGTTCTTCGGCTCGACGGGTGGCATCCGGCTCAACCAACCCGTCGTCGGCATGGCGGCGACGCGCACCGGCAACGGGTACTGGCTCCTCGCGCGCGACGGTGGGATCTTCTGCTTCGGCGACGCGCGGTTCTTCGGTTC
>DAIQOP010000322.1:0-3504 GCA_036787815.1 Actinomycetota bacterium | reverse complement strand
TGTGAAGTCTCCGGACGTGCGAGTCGAGCGACTATCGCTCGGCGAGGTGACGTTCCCGGACTGGCATCCGCGATTTCGAGACGGTGGCTGTCCCGTGTTCGGGTACGTCATCCGTCACCCGGACGGTGTGATCCTGTTCGACACGGGAGTCGGAACGGGGAACAGTTTCATCGACGATCTGTACGACCCGAGCGTCATTCCGATCGTGTCCGCGCTGGAGGCACTCGGTATTGACGAACGCGATGTCGTCGCCGTTGTGAACAGCCACCTGCACTTCGATCACTGCGGCCAGAACGAGGTGTTCCATCGCCGTCAGGTGCCGATCTATACGCAGGCGGCGGAGATCGAGGCGGCGCAGGCCTTCGGCTACACCGTTCCTGAGTGGGCGTTCATTCCGGAACACTCGGTGCGACGAGTGCGCGGCGACGAACGACTTACGGACGGCGTACGCATCATCGCAACGCCGGGTCACACGCCGGGACATCAGTCGGTGGTGGTCGAAACGACCGAGGGTCCGGTCGTCATCGCCGGGCAGTGCGCGTACAACACCGACGAGCTGGTCGCAGGTCGCATCGCACGGGACAACGTGCACGACGACTCGTTTCTCGAAGTGGGCCAGCAGTCGCTCGATCGGTTGCTTTCTCTCGAGCCGCGTCAGGTTGTGGTCGCGCATGACGCGCGGCCGTGGCCCGCGGTCGAACGCACCGAGCCATAGCGGCCGTGTCGAACTGCCATGGCGGCCTCGGTCGCGGTGGCCTAGCCTTTTTGCAGGGCTATGGGAAGGATCACGCATGCGGCGGTCGGCGATTGGGATGGCGATGGTCGTGGTAGCCGTGTCGGCTCTTGCGTCACCGGCTGTCGCAGCGAGGCCGGGGACGCCGGCAATCGACTCACGGTGCTACTTCAACGGGCAGATCAAGTTCAGTCCCGGCCTTACGACCACGCCGACGCCGCAGACACTCACAATCTCGAACTCGCTGGTCGGCACGAACGATGCGTGTGTCCTCGCTCCGGGCGAGCCTGCCGGCGCCATGCTGGGCAGGTTGTATTCGCCTTCGCTCTCCTGCCTTCCCGATGGGCGTGTCGTCAGTAACTCTCCGGCGAAGGGCAAGGCCGTGATCACGTGGCCGGACTCGTCGACGTCATCGGTCAGGCTGCATTGGTTCGCGACCACGAAGGCCGCTCAGACGCTCGTGTTCTCGGGAAAGGTGACCGCCGGCACCTACGTCGGAGACAAGGCGGCGGGACACGCCCGCTTCCTCGGGACGCCTGGCGGCGGCTCGTGCAGCTCGGGCGGAACCTGGAAGAAGATTTCGTTCTACGCATATGCCGATGGCCAGCAACAAAGGCTCCTGACATTCAGCCACACGTAGAGACAGGTCAATCGGTGCGGCGGTCCCGTTCGGACTTGCAGCGACCATTGCGCGATCGGCCCCGCCTGCGCTATTCATTCGGGTGTGGTTGGGTCGGACAGCGGGCAGGTTCTCATGGCATCGACGGCGAACGCCGGCGGGCGGCGCCTTTCCGTCGCTCGTTCCGCAGTGCTGGTCGGATTGGCCGCAATCGCAATCCTCGCGACATCAGCACCGGTGATCGCATCGACGCGTGCGGTGCCGCCAACGCCGGCCGCGACCGCGGCCCCGTCGTTCGGCTACGTCACCGGTGAGCACAATCGCGTGCGCACGTTCAACACCGCGACCGGCAGGTTCAAAGCGCGGATCGCGCTGCCGGCGTCGGTCGCGTTGAGTGCGTCGAACGAGCTCGCGATCACACCCGACGGCGCGACGGTGTGGGTCACCGCGGAGGGCGATGCGACACACGCCGGCGCGATCGTTCCGATCACCGCCGCCACGAACGCGGTCGGCACTCCGGTGCTCGTCGGGCCCGATCCGCAGACCATCGCGATCACGCCGGACGGCGCGACTGCGTACGTCGGTCACGACGTCGCCTCCGGCGGGCTCACCCCCGTCGATCTCGAGAGCGCCACGGCCGGCCCGACCATCGCCCTCGACGGCGGCCGTGTGACCGGCGCCACTCCGGTATCGGTCACGATCACGCCCGACGGGAAAACCGTCTTCGCCGGCGTCGTTACGCCCTCGGGCAACTACGTCGTGCCGGTCGCGACCGCAACGAACGCCGCGCAGACCCCGATCGGGCCGCTCACGGTCGACCCTCGGTCGTGTGCGATCACACCGAGCGGCCGCACGCTCTACTGCGTCGACGGCGGGTCGGGAGCCGGAGGCGTGCTCCCGATCGACGCCCAGACCGGCTCGGTCGGCACGATGATCTCGCTCGCCAGCTCCACGTCGTCGCTCGCGATCTCGCCGACGGGCACGCTGCTCTACGCGCTCGCGCCCGGGCCGGGAACGATCGATCCGGTCACGCTCCCGGCCGGCAGCCCGCAGACCCCGCTCACCGACCCCGAGACCGTGTCCTCGCTCCCGCAGGCTTCGGTATTCACACCGAAGGGATCGACCGCGTGGCTCGCGCTCGGTAGCGGCGTGCAGAAGATCACCGTCTCGACGGGCGCGATCGGCGTCGAGGTTGCGGTACCGAAGGGCGGCTCGGCCTACGCGCTCGCGATCCCGGCCGATCAGGGTCCGATCGCCGCGTTCACCGCGACACCCGCGCCCGACGGCTCGCCCACGAGCTTCGACGCGTCCGCATCGACGGCGGGCTCGACCCCGATCACGAAGTACGCGTGGAACTTCGGCGACGGCGGCACGGCCGCGACATCCGGACCCACCACGAGCCACACCTATGCGACCTCCGGGACCTACGCCGCGTCGCTCACGGTCACCGACCGGGCCGGAACGTCGACGCGTGTCGTCTTTACCGGCCAGACGGTGAGCCGCAATGGATCACCCGCGGCGCACATCGAGCAATCCGTCGCGGTCCCTGCGTCGCTGCAGAGCATCGACGTCACGCCCGCCGACGTGTCGATCCAGCAGGGGGCAACGAAGCAGTACGCCGCGACGGGGAACTACTCCGACGGCTCGACCGCGGATCTCACCACCGAGGTCACATGGAGCTCGTCGAGCACCAACGTCTCGGTATCGAACACGTCCGGTTCACAGGGGCTCGCGACCGCGTCGAACACCCCCGGCGCGACGACGATCTTCGCCACCGACGGGACCGTCAGCGGCTCGACGACCCTCACGGTGACGTGCCGATCCCATCAGAACGGACTCGGTGGCACCTACTCCGATTGCGCGCCGTTGGGCACACCGGGCACTCCGAGCACCTACAACTCGACCATGGCCAACGAAGCGGCGATGTCGTGGAGCTCGACGGGCACGATCTCCTCGGCACAGTGCGGGTCCGGGCTCAACACCGCCAGCGTCGTGATCGACCAGGCGGGCGTGAGCGGTCCTACCGCGACGTGGGTGTACGCAGCGACCGGGAACCTGGTCGCGACGGTCGGGCACGTGTTCCGCTCGGCGAACGCGACCGCCTTCTGCCCGGTCGCCACCGACCCGGCCTGGAACTGACCACCACTCGGCG
>DAIQOP010000101.1:6620-12935 GCA_036787815.1 Actinomycetota bacterium | reverse complement strand
AGACGGTGGGGGCCCGGTTGATCACCTGTTGCGCGACGCCGGTGACGAGCGACGGCTGCCGGTGCCAGAACCCGGCGATCAGCTCTGCAACTCCCAGCGCGACCCCGGCGGCGACCGCGCCCGCGAGCGCGGCCTCGCCGGCGCGCGGCTTCAGACGAGGATCCGCTCGTCGGGTGGTCGAACCCCGATCACGGCCACGGTGCGACCCATCCCGAGGAACATGCCGCAGCAGATCGTGAGGTCGGCGATCTCGTCGTCGGCGAACTCACCGCGCAGCCGCGCCCAGAAGTCGTCGTCCATCGCGAGGTGGTCGAGCGCGAACCGCTCGGCGAACTCCGCGGCGAGCCGCTCGCGAGTGGTGAGCGCGGTGCTCGTGCGCCAGCTCGCGATCTCGGAGTAGAAGCCGTCGTCGATGCCGGCCTGCTCGCCTTCGCGGGCGCGCGTGTCGCGGCACACGGCGCAGTCGTTGACGAGGGCGATCGTCCAGCGGGCCGACTCGCGCTCGCGGAGCGGCAGCTGCGTGTTGCCGTAAACCGCTTCGGAAAGGGCGCCCATGCCGATCGCCATCTTCGGCCGTGAGAGCGACCAGTCGACGTGCTCGCCGAGGCCCTTTTCGGGGAAGGAGATGCGTGCCATGGGCCAACGATACCGGTGCGCGCCGCCGTGATCCCGGCGGCCCCGGACCGGCCCCGATCAGGGCGTGTCGAGGAGCGCGGCCACCTGCTCGAACCGGCGGTCGACCTCGGCCCGCACCTTCTTCGCGAGCGGTGCGAAGAGGTCGAGGGTCGGGGGCGCGCCCTTGTTGAGCGTCCAGAGGCCGGCGATCTCGCCGTCGACGAGCACGGACGGGAGGCCGTCGCCCATCCCGGGATAGACGCGAGCCTGGACGGCGGGGTCGACGAGCCGGGCCCGCCCGTCGGGCGCGTACGCCATCGTGTACGGATCCCACTTCGGCAGCAGGACCACCGTTCCTCTGGGCGCGACCGACGTCGCGAACGCGGCCTCGTCGGACGCGGGAAGGAGCAAACCCTCGCCGACGTCGACCGTCTCGTGCGCCGAGATCGCGCGCCGCGCGTCGCCCTTCGTGATGCCCGCCCACCACGCGAAGTCGGCAACGCGCGCCGGGCCGAACGCAGCGAGGTAACGGCCGGCGAGCCACGCGCGCGCGGTGTCGCGCGCCTCGGCACTCGGGTCGGGATCGAGCGGGTGCCCGAGCCACACGTCGGTGGCGATGTAGCGCACCGTGTCGGAACGCAACCCGGGCGCGCCCACGCGCACGAGCCTGCCCTCGTAGGCGAGCATCCGCAGCACCGTCCCGATGGCGACGCCGTCGGTCTTGGCGCTGCGGGTGGCCGCCGCGACGAGGTCGGCGGGCGCGCGAGCCTCCTGCGCGACCGCGAGCACGCGCGGCGTGAGCTTGCGGTAGTCCCCCAGATCGAGCCCGCGAGAGGTCACGCGCCGAGCGAGCACGTCGGGCGTCATCGCGGTCGCGGTGAAGACGGCCGCCGCGCTCGCCGCCGGCACCATGAAGATCGAGATCCGCATCGCGGGGATCCGCACGACATCGTGACGTTCTTCGAGCGATCGGAACCCGGCGCCCGTGAGCGCCGGGCAGCGGACCGCCAGCGAGAGTGGCGCGCTCGGATGCGCGCTGTACACCCCGGTCACGGTCTCGAGCGCGACGAGCGGGGTGGGCGCCGGATCGGTGAGTCCCTGCCGGGCCATCGACCATCCCCGGACGCGGGCCGCGAGGTCGGTCATCGCGATCGGTCGATCATCGGAGCTCCCGGCATTCGGCCCGCACCCTATTTCCGGCGGCGACCGCGCGGCGGAGCACCGCGCGATGGAGCCCCGGGTGTTGACCGGCGCGGCTCGGCTCGGCGACGCTGGCCGGCTCATGACGCCCCCCCGCTCCGACTCGAGCTCCGCCCCCGCCGTCAACGCCAGCCTGCCCGGCGCGGCACCGGAGCGCATGCGCCTCGACGACCCCCGACCCGGGCCCGGCGCGCCGAACGTGATCACGATCATCCTCGACGACGTCGGCTTCGCGCAGATCGGATGCTTCGGCTCCGACCTGGCCACGCCGAACATCGACGGGCTCGCCGCGGGCGGCCTGCGGTACAACCACTTCCACGTGACGGCGATGTGCTCGCCGACGCGCGCCAGCGTGCTCACCGGTCGCAACCATCACGCCGTGGGTATGGGCTTCCTCGCCGACATGCCGATGGCGTATCCCGGCTACACGTGCCGGTTGCCGAAGTCGGTCACCGCGCTCCCCCGTGTGCTGCGCGACGCGGGCTACAACGCCACCGCGATCGGTAAGTGGCACCTCGTGCCGCGCGGCGAGCGCTCGCATTCCGGCCCGTTCGATCGCTGGCCGCTCGGCTACGGGTTCGAGCGCTTCTACGGGTTCCTCCAGGGCGACACGAACCAGTGGACGCCCAACCTCGTACGCGACAACCACTACGTCGAGGCGCCACGCGGACCCGAAGCCGGCTATCACCTCAGCGAAGACCTGGCCGACGAAGCGATCCGCCACGTGCTCGACCAGCAGCAGGCGGCCCCCGGCAAGCCGTTCTACCTCTCGCTCGCGCTCGGTGCGATGCACGCGCCGCACCACGTGACGCAGGAGTGGGTGGAGCCTTATCGCGGCCGGTTCGACGGCGGTTGGGAGCAGTGGCGCGAAGAGACGTTCGCGCGCCAGGTCGCGAGCGGCATCGTGCCCGAAGGCACGGTGCTCACCGAGCGGCCGAGCTGGATCACGCCGTGGGGCGACCTCTCGGCCGACGAGCGCCGGATGCACGCCCGTATGCAAGAGGTGTTCGCCGGCTTCCTCACGCACACCGACGCGCAGATCGGTCGACTGATCGAGCGGCTCCGCCAGGTGGGCGTGCTCGACAACACGATCGTGATGTTGATCTCCGACAACGGGGCGAGCGGCGAAGGCGGCACGCTCGGAACCGTCAACGAGCACCGCTTCACCTCGCAGCTCGCCGAGACCGTCGACGGCAACCTCGCGGTGCTCGACGAATGGGGCGGATTCCGCGCCTACAACCACTACTCGTGGGGGTGGGCGTGGGCGGGAAACACGCCGCTGCGTCTGTGGAAGCGCTACACGTGGCTCGGTGGAACGCGCGCACCGCTCATCGTGCACTGGCCGGCCGGAATCGATGCGGCCGCGCGCGGGGAGATCCGCAACCAGTTCTGCCACGCGGTCGACCTCATGCCCACGATCCTCGACGCGTGCGGAGTCGACGCGCCCGACGTGGTCGACGGCGTGGGCCAGCAGCCGTTCGACGGCGCCAGCCTGCTCCCCACGTTCGCCGACGCCAACGCGCCGTCGCCCCGCACGACCCAGTACTTCGAGCTCCTCGGCTCCCGCTCGATCGTGCACGACGGGTGGAAGGCGACGACCGATCACGTGTCGCAGGGTGTCGTCGACGAGGAACGGCTCCTCACCGGCAGCCGCGACTTCGCCGCCGACCGGTGGGCGCTCTTCCGACTCGCCGACGACTTCTCCGAGGCGCACGACGTTGCCGACGCGCATCCCGACGTCGTGCGCGCGCTCGACGCCCGGTGGAACGAGGAGGCGGAACGCAATCACGTCTTCCCGCTCGTCGACTCCCTCGTGAGCCGGCTCACGGGCTTCATCCCCCCGCCGTATCCGCCGGGCGCCCGTTGCGTGTTCCGGCCCGACGCGAGCCCGGCGACCGACGAGTCGGTGCCGTACCTCATCGGCGGCTTCCGGATGACCGCGGTCGTCGACGCGCCCGCGCGACCCGAAGGTGTGCTCGCAGCCTTGGGTGATTGGAACGCGGGCTTCGCGTTCTTCGTGCTCGACGGGCGGCTGACGTTCGTGGTGAACGCGGCGGGCGACATCGCGCGCGTGGTGGCCGACGTCTCGGTACCGACCGGCCCGGTCGCGCTCGCGTGCCAGTTCGTGCCCGACGGCCCGGGCGGCACGTTCACGCTGACCCACGACGGCGAGGAGGTCGGCCGCGCGCAGACCGACCGCCCGGTGCCGCTCACCTGGCAGCACGGAGGCTCCGGGCTCGTGCTCGGGCGCGACAAGGGCTTCCCCGTGTGCGACGACTACGCAGTGCCGTTCGCGTGGACGGGCACGCTCCACGAGGTCGTCGTCGAGGTGCCGGGGCCGACCCGGCCCGATCCCGAGACCGAGCTGCGCGACGCGCTGCGCCGCGACTGACGCGAAGCGAGAGACCCGCCTCGCACGACCGGTGTCGCAGAAGGCGCCGCGACCGTATGATCGCTGCGTCGAACGTCGTGTCGCGCCGGCCGAGGTTGGGAGACGAACGATGAACCTTCCCCAGATCCACGAACGGGCGTTGCACGCAACCGGCAAGGTGGTCGACGGAGTCACCGCCGACCAGCTCGACCTCCCGACTCCGTGCGATCCGTGGACCGTGCGCGAGCTCCTCAATCACGTCGTGAGCGGGAACTACTGGGCGGCCGAGCTCGCGAACGGCAAGACCATCGCGGAGGTCGGCGATCGTCTCGACGGCGACACGCTCGGCGCCGACCCGCAGGCCGCGTACCGAGCGTCGGCCGAGCTCGCGGCGGCCGCGTTCGACGCGACGGGCGCGATGGATGCGCCCTGTGCCGTGTCGTACGGTCCGGTGCCCGGCTCCGTCTACTGCGGCCATCGCATCCTCGACGTCGCGATCCACGGTTGGGATCTCGCCCAGGCCACCGGTCAGGAATCACCGCTCGATGCGGCACTCGTGGGCGACCTCGCCGAGATCCTCGCGCCGCAGGTCGACCTGCTCGAGGGCAGCGGGATGTTCGGCACGAGGGTCGAGGTGCCCGCCGACGCCGACGCCCAGACCCGCCTGCTCGCGCAACTCGGCCGGCACGCCTGACGGCGCGCCATCACGGCACGGCCGCCGCGATCTCGCGCGCCGACACCCCACCCGGGCGCGTCGCGAGGAAGCAACCGGCGAGCACGAGCACGAAGCCGCCGAGCGTCGCCGCGGTGATCTTCTCGTCGAGCACGATCGCGCCGAGCACCACGGCAACCGCGGGGTTCACGAACGTGATCAACGTCGCGCGCGCCGGCCCGACTTCGCCGATCAACGCGAAGAACACGACGAACGCGATGCCCGTACACACCACCGCGAGGCCGAGCATCGCCCACGACGCGCTCGCCGGTGGGAACGCGGTCGGCCGGGCGAACCAGGCCAGCGGCGCGACGACGATCGCGACCGCGGCGAGCGAGACGGCGACGACGCCGAGGGTCGGGACGTCGCCCAACCGGCGGGCCACGATGAAGGGCGCCGTCGCGTAGCCCACGCACACGAGCAGCACCTGCACGACACTCCACCACGGGATCCCGCCCGCGCCGTTCAGGTCGCCGCCGACGAGCAGCGCGACTCCGCCGAGCCCGACTGCGATGCCGACGACGCGCACCAACCGGAGCGCGGTGCGATCACCGAGCGCGTAGGCCGCGAGCGCGCCGAAGATCGGGACACACGAGACGAGCAACCCGGTGAGGCCCGACGGCAGGCGCTTCTCCGCGTTGGTGAGGAGCAACCACGGGCCGGCCATCTCGATCGCCGCGAAGGCGAGCACCGGCCTCCAGCGCGCCAACGCCGGCCGCAGCGCGCGCGTGCGCGCGGCCAGCGCGATGAGCACGACCGCGGCGAGCGAGGTGCGCCCGAACACGATCACCGGCGGCGCGAGGTGCTCGACCGCCACCTTGATCAGCAGGTAGGGCAGACCCCAGATCGCACTCATCGCCGCGAACAGCAACCATCCGCGTCTCGTCATCCGCTGGGGTGGGAAGCGACGTGCATCAGTGGTCCGGCGCCTCGCCGTCGACGAGGAACACGGGATGGTCGGGCGCGATACGGCGCAGCTCGTCGTTAGGCGACTTCGCGCTCACTCCACCGAAGAACACGCCGACCTCGGCCTTCCATCGCTTCAGGTAGGCCCGGAGGATCTCGGTCTTGTCGGCGTCGGAGATCTCCGTCGCACGGAACGCCTCGACCCGCTTCCCGACGCGCAGCTCACCCGCCTGCGCGACGCGGAGGTTGCGGACCCACTGGGTGTGGCCCCGGGGCGCGACGAGGTATCGCTTGCCCTCGTAGGTGAGCAGGTTCACGGGAACGGCTCTCCATTCGCCGCTCTTCCGACCCCGCACCCGGAGCTCCCGTGATCCCCACACGCTCAGCCCCGCGCGCGTGAGCCCCGCGATCGTGGGGTTGAACACGTGCTGCGTGAACCATCCGGGCTGCACGTAACGGGGACCCGATTCAGCGGCGCTCATCTCGACCTCCACACGTCGTCGGTGCGCAC
>DAIQOP010000101.1:0-6520 GCA_036787815.1 Actinomycetota bacterium | reverse complement strand
CGGGGACCCGATTCAGCGGCGCTCATCTCGACCTCCACACGTCGTCGGTGCGCACCAGGAGTCTGCTGTGCTCACGGGGAGTCTGCCCGCGCGACGGCGATCAGGTGGGAGCTGAGCCCGAGCAACGAGGGCTCGCCTTCGATCGCACGCGCCGCGAACAGGATCGTCTCCCGGCCCTCGGCGGTCGCGAAACGGTCCGCGAGGTGGCGGAGCCAATGCGCGATCCCCTCGACGCCGACGAGCTCTACGAGCGCGAGCCCGGCTGATCGCCGCGACCGCGACCATGCCCCCGGGGCGCGGCGACCCGCCGTGCTTCGCGCAACGCCGCGATCCGATCGTCGCGTTCGGTGAGGTCGTACAGGGGCCCCGAACAGCAGCACCGCGTCAAAGCTCCCGTCGGGCGCGGCGAGGTGCCGCGCGTCGCCGATCTCCGCGGTGACACCGCGCCCACCGAGATCGGCACGCGCGCGCTCGACATGGCGCGCGGTGAGGTCAACCAGATGGACGCGGTACCCGTCGGCCGCCAACTCGTAGTGCCCGACGATCGCTGCTTCGTCACCGTCCACGAGCGGCCACCATACGGACTCGCACCGCGGCCGGCCGACCGATTTTCAGCGTTTGCCGGTGACATCGGTGAACCGCACGGGGAGATGCGCGAACCCGTCGATGAGGTTGGAGTGCACCCGCGGCATGTCGGCGACGGGGCCGTCGACCTCGAGGCCGACGAAGCGCGTGAGCAGCGCCTCGAACATGATGCGCGCCTCGATGCGCGCGAGGTTGGCACCAAGGCAGAAGTGCGGGCCGCCGGCACCGAACGCGACGTGCGGATTGGGCTCGCGCTTGATGTCGATGCGGTCGGGTTCGCTGAACGCCGCGTCGTCGCGGTTCGCCGACGCGTAGACCATGAGCACGCGGTCGTCGGCGGCGATCGCCTGACCCGCGATCTCGGTGTCGCGCTCCGCGCGCCGGAAGAACTGCATCACCGGCGTGACGTAACGGAGCAACTCCTCGATCGCGATCGGCAGCAACGAGAGATCGTTGCGGAGAAGCTCGAGCTGATCGGGGTGCTCCAGCAGCGCGAGGGTGCCGGTGGTGATCAGGTTGCGGGTCGTCTCGCTCCCCGCGTTCTGGAGCATCAGGAAGAAGATGTCGACCTGGAGCTGCGTGAGGTGCTCGCCGTCGACCTCGGCGTCGAGCAACACGCTCAAGAGATCGTCGCGCGGTTCGCGGCGCCGTTCGTCGCAGAGCTGGTCGGCGTACGCGTACATCTCCATCGCGGCCTGCGATCGCTGCTCGCGCGTGACCGTCGCGTCGAACCCGAACGTGAGCTCGGTGAGCTCGAACACGTGCGCGCGATCGGCCTCCGGCACACCGACGAGGTCGGCGATCACGTGCAGCGGGAGCCACAGCGCGAGATCGGTGACGAGGTCGCACGAGCGGCGATCGGCGACCGACTCGACGAGCGCGTCGACCCGTTCGTGGATCTTGCCGGTGAGATCGGCGACCCGACGAGGAGTGAACCCGGCGCTGATGAGCTTGCGGAGACGCGTGTGCTCGGGCGGATCCTTGCTGATGAGGATCTCCGAGAGGCCCGCGGCTTCGTCGTCCTCGCCGACGTCGACCATCGGGTGAGGCGAGTTCCGGAAGGTGCCCGAGTCTCGTGACACGCGCACGACGTCGGCGTGGCGCACGACGGCCCAGTAGCCGCGCTCCCAGACCGGATGGTCGTGGTGCGAGACGGGGCTGTCGCGCCGCAGCTCGCGGAAGTGCTCGTAGGGGAACCCGTCGGTGTACGTGGCGGGATCGTGCAGGACGAGATCGGAGGCGGTCGCCACCCGTGCATCATGCCGCGGTCCGGTGTCGTAGGGCATGCGTACGATCGGCGGCATGGCGATCCGGGTCGAGTGGGTGGGGTACGGCCGAGAGGCCACCGAAGCGCTGCGCGCGGAGATCTCCCGCACGAAGGGCGACACACCGCTCTCACCCGTCACGGTCGTGGTGCCGTCGAACCACGTCGGAGTCGCCACCCGGCGGCTCCTGGCCTCGGGCATCCTCGGGCCGACCTGCGCGTCAGGGGTCGGGCTCGTGGCCGTGACCTTCATGACTCCCTACCGCGTGGCCGAGCTCCTCGGTGCTCCCGGCCTCGCGGCGAGCGGGCGGCGTCCGGTCTCCACCCCGGTGATCGCGGCCGCGTTGCGCGCCTCGCTCGACGACGCACCCGGCCTCTTCGGGCCGGTGGCCTCCCATCCGGCCACCGAGACGGCACTCGTCGCGGCCTATCGCGAGCTGCGGGAAGTATCACCCGCAGGGCTCGACGCGATCGCGAAGCAGGGCCCGCGCGCGGGCGACGTGGTGCGCCTGCATCGAGCCACCCGCGAGCGCCTGGAACCGGCGTGGTACGACGAGCAAGACCTCATGCGCTCGGCGGCCGCCGCGCTCGACCGTGCGGCCGACGCGCCGGCCGATCTCGGCTCGGTCGTCGTGCACCTGCCCCAGCGGCTCGCTCGCCACACACTCATGCTGCTCGACGCGATTGCGCGCGTGTGCGAGGTCACGGTGCTCGCCGGAAGCACTGGAGACCCCCGCGCCGACGCCGACGCGGCCAAAGCGGTCGCGCACCTCTCGCCCGCGGCGGGCGCGCCTCCCACCCGCGCCCCCGAAGCGGTCGTCGCGCCCGGGCGCACCCGGATCGTGCTGGCATCCGACTCCGACGACGAGATGCGTGCCGCGGTGCGCCGCGTGATCGGCGCGGTGCGCGCGGGCACGCCCCTCGATCGGATCGCGGTCCTGCACGCGGCCGCCGATCCGTACGCGCGGCTCGCGCACGAGCACCTCACGGCCGCCGGCATCGCCACCAACGGCCCCGCGGTCGTCCCGCTCTCCGGTCGCGTCGCGGGCCGGGCACTCCTCGAGATGCTCGCCCTGCCCGAACGAGCCTTCCGTCGCCAAGACGTGTTCGCCTGGCTGACGACGGCGCCGTTGCTCCGCCGCGGCACGTGGGTTCCCGTGGTCGCGTGGGAACGCGTCTCCCGCGAAGCCGGAGTGGTCGCCGGCCGGGCCCACTGGGACGAACGCCTCGCCCGGTTCGCCGACGATCTCGAGAGCCAGGCCGAAGCGGTCGATCCCGAGCGGCCCGAGTGGTTCGCCGATCGCCTGCGCGAACGCGCCGTCCAGGCCCGCGATCTCAGAGCATTCGTGCTCGACCTGATCGACGATCTCACGCGCACGGCGGCCCGGCCGCGGGGTTGGCGCGCGCACGCGCGGTGGGCTCACGAGAAGCTCGCCGGGTTCCTCGGAGGCGCGGGCCGCCGCGACGACTGGCCGGCCGCGGAGCGCAAGGCCGCCGAGCGCGTGGAGGCCGCGCTCGATCGGCTCGCAGCGCTCGACCCCGTCGAGGGCCCGGTGGGTCTCGACGTGTTCACCCGTACCCTCGGGCTCGAGCTCGAGACCGACCTCGGCCGCGTCGGCCGCTTAGGCGACGGCGTGCTCGTCGCGCCGATCGCGATGGGGATCGGGCTCGACCTCGATCTGGTCGTGGTCGTCGGCCTCGCCGAAGGCACGTTCCCCGCGCCGGTCAATGACGACTCGCTGTTGCCCGACCACGAACGCGCGGCCGCGCACGGCGAGCTGCCGTTGCGCCTCGCCCACGTCGATCGTCAGCACCGCGAGCTGCTGGCGACTCTCGCCGGTGCGCGCGAGCAGTTCCTGGGTGTGCCCCGCGGCGACCTCCGCCGCAGCACCGATCGCGTGCCGTCGCGCTGGGTTCTCGACATCGCGTCGGCGTTGGCCGGCACGCGCTGGTGGTCGGATGATCTCGCCGCCGCGCGTGTCGAGTGGGTCGAGCACGTCGCGTCGTTCGACGCGGGCCTCCGCACGCTCGCGTTCCCGGCCACCGAGCAGGAGCATCACCTGCGGTCGCTGCTCGCCACGCGGCCGTCGGGTGCCGCCGAGCTCGCGGCCACCACGAGCGACCTGCGACTCTCGAACGGTGCACAGGTGGTCGCGGCTCGTCGCAGCGCCGAGTTCACGCGATTCGACGGCAATCTCTCCGGGCTCGCCGTACCGTCGCCCGTCGGCGGAGTCACGTCCGCCACGCGCTTGCAGACGTGGGCCGGCTGCCCGTTCGGGTACTTCGTGCAACACCTCCTGCGGGTCGAGCCGGTCGAGAACCCCGAAGATGCCCTGCAGATCAGCGACCTCGACAAGGGATCGCTCATCCACGAGGTGCTCGAGTCGTTCATCGTCGCGGTGCTCGCCCGCCCGCGCGACAACCAGCCCGGGCCCGACGACCTGTGGACACTCGAGGATCGGGGCGAGCTGATCGCGATCGCCGAGCAGGCCTGCGCGCGTTACGAAGCGCGTGGGCTCACCGGCCGACCGATCTTCTGGCGCCGCGACCGGCAGCGCATCCTCGACGACCTCGACCGCTTCCTCGTCGCCGACAACGTCATGCGCCGCGCCCACCGCACGCGCCCGATCGCGGCCGAGCTCGCGTTCGGCTTCACAGGTGGCGCCGACGCGGTGCCACTCACCCTCGCCGACGGTCGGGTCCTGCACTTCCGGGGCAAGGCCGACCGCGTCGACCGCAGCGACGACGGCGTGCTGCACGTGCTCGATTACAAGACCGGCGGGGCCGGCCGGTACCGGAACCTCAGCGCCGACGACCCGGACGAAGGTGGGCGGCTGCTCCAACTGCCGGTCTACGGCGTCGCCGCGAGGCGCCACGAGGGCGCACCCGACGCCGCCGTACGGGCCGAGTACTGGTTCGTCTCGTCGCGCGGCGGGTTCGCCACCGAGGGTTACGACATCACTCCCGAAGTGCTCGACACGGTCGGCACGACGCTGGGCACGATCGTCGAGGGCATCGAATCGGGCGTGTTCGCGTCGCACCCGACGGCGACGAGCACCGCGATCTTCATCGAGTGCGACGCATGCGATCCCGACGGTCTCGGCGTCACCGAGCTGCGGCGCGCGTGGCAGCGCAAGCGGTTCGACGCGGCGCTCGAGCCGTACGCGCAGCTCACCGAGCCCCTCGACCCCGACGAGGAGGTCGGCGATGAGTAGCACCGTCGCACGACCACCGGAGGCGGCGCCCCCCGACCAGGCCGCGCGCGATCGCATCGCGGGCGACCTCGGGACGACGCTGTTCGTCGAGGCCGGTGCCGGGTCGGGGAAGACGCGGTCGCTCGTCGAACGGGTCATCTCCCTCGTCGCATCGGGAACGGCCGAGCTCGGTGCCATCGCGGCGATCACCTTCACCGAGAAGGCCGGGGCCGAGCTGCGCGACCGACTGCGCCGCGTGCTGCAGGAACGGGCGTCGGCCGAGCCCGATCCGGGGCTCGCACAGCGCTTCGACGGCGCGCTCGACCAGCTCGACAGCGCCGCGATCGGCACACTCCACTCGTTCGCGCAGCGCATCCTGTCGGAGAACCCGATCGAAGCGGGTCTGCCGCCGCGCGTCGAGGTCCTCGACGAGGTGAGCTCGAGCGTCGACTTCGAGCGCCGGTGGAGCACGTTCCGAGACGAGATCTTCGAGAGCCCCGAGCTCGAGCGCGCGGTGCTCCTGCTCGACGCGGCGGGCGTTCGCCCCCAGGCACTGGACGCGCTGGCCGCGGCGTTCGACGCCAACTGGGACCTCGTCGCCGAGCAGGTGGGAGCGACGGCACCGGAGCCACCGCCGGTCGAGGCCCGCCTCGCCGCCGCGTTCGCCGACCTCGCCGACGTGTGCGCCGAGAGAGATGAATGCCGTGATCCCGACGACAAGCTCGCCGTACGTCTCGGCGAGCTCGCGCACGAATTGACACTGCTCCGGGACACCGAAGACGAGCTCGACCTGCTCGCGGCGATCGGCCCGGCGGGCGGGATGAACTTCAAGGTGAGGATCGGGCGGAAGGAGAACTGGCCCGACGTCGAGGGTGTCCGCGCCCGGGTCGTCGAGGCGGGCGCGGCGATCGACCGGGTACGCGACGACATCACGCGTGCGTGCGCCCGCCAGCTCGGCTCGGCCATCCGCCGCTTCACCCTCGAAGCCGCCGCCGAGCGCCGGGCCGCCGGTCGCCTCGAGTTCCACGACCTGCTGGTGCTCGCCCGCTCGGTGCTGCGCGATCCCGAGCGCGGCCCCGCGGTTCGCTCGCGGCTCCACGACCGGTACCAACGCCTGCTGCTCGACGAGTTCCAGGACACCGATCCGATCCAGATCGAGCTCGCGGTGCGCATCGCGGCGGCCGATCCCCGCCGCGCGGAATCCGGTTCCGCGCCCTGGAACGCCGTGCCGGTCACGCCCGGGCGGCTGTTCGTGGTGGGCGACCCGAAGCAGTCGATCTACCGCTTCCGCCGAGCCGACATCGCGACGTTCCTGGCCGCGCGCGACCGCTTCGCGGAAGAAGGCGGCGAGGTCGTCGCGCTCACCGCGAACTTCCGCACGGTCGCGCCGGTGATCGAGTGGGTGAACCACGTGTTCGCGGCGCTGATGACCGCACCACCGGAGAACGAGCTGCCCCTCGCGTCGCAACCCGACTAC
>DAIQOP010000100.1:0-13031 GCA_036787815.1 Actinomycetota bacterium | reverse complement strand
TGCATCAGCAGGAACGCGACGACCGCGATCGACAAGACGAAACGAATGATCCTGAACGGAAGACGCAACATGGCCTGACCTCAGATCTGCAGGGGATGGGCCTCGAAGAACGCCCAGATGGTGTCGGTCGCGCTGATCTGCGACGTGGTGAGCCCGAGACGCGGGACAGGGATCGCGCCGGGCCAGGTGTGCCCGCCGCCGTCGATCACATAGAAGACGACCGAGCTCGAGCCGTCGCAGCCCGACCACGCGCGGCGCCGCACCTCGCTGCCGAGGCGCGTGTCGACGAATGCTTGGAGGCAATGGTCGTGCGCGGCCCAGCCGGCCATCGCCGCCGGTGCGGCACCGACGACCGCGCCACCGCAACAGCGCACCGTGCCGCCGGTGAACGGCACGACCGGATCGGCGGTCCCGTGGAACGCCACGATCGACGCCGGACGCGTGCCACCACACCCGGCGCGATAGAGCTCGACCGCGACCGCACCAAACGCCGCGAAGCGGTCGGACGCGAGGCACGCGAGGACCGATGTCATCGCGCCGCCGTTCGACATGCCGGTCGCGTACACACGGCGGGTGTCGACACAGAACGTGGCTTCGACGTGATCGAGCAACGCGAGCGTCATCGTCACGTCGTTCTGCAGGCCCGGCTCCTGACCGAGGTTGAAGTGCGGTGACGAGCCCTGCCCTTGGGGCGCGACGACGAGGAAGTCGTGCGCATCGGCGAGCGGCGCGAAGTTGCTGTAGGCGAGCTGCTGCAGCGCGTTCGATCCGTAGCCGTGGAAATCGAACACGACGGGGACCGCGGTGGTCCCGCGGTACCCCCGCGGCACGTAGAGCTGGTAGCTGCGCGCCACACCCTGGAAGTCGAAGGTCTGCGCGAACCGCCCCGCCGCGTGCGGGCGCGCGCACGCAGTCGCGGCGACCGACGTGGTGGGCGCCAAGGTCGACGATGTGCTCGAAAGAGGGGCAACCGAAGCAGATGTCGGTGACACGGTGGTGGCCGACGACGAGCCCGACGACGAGTGGCTGCACGACGCGAGGAGCAGTGCGCCGGCCAGCGCGATCGCGGCGGTCGCGGCGACACGGTGCCGGCTCACGCGCGCAGGACCCGACAACCGGCGCACGACCACGTCGCCCTCACGTGAGGTCGCGGCGAGCGAAGCTGAGAGTCGCGCCCACGATGCACACGACCGTCACCGCCACGAGCAAGCCGATGTGGAGCGGCTCGAGTCCTTGCCGCAGAGGATCGTGGCCGTTGTACCACCAGAACGGTGAGATCGGGCGAAAGGGCTTCAGCCCGGCGACGAGCGCGGCGAGCGAGCTCAGCAGGTAGGCCGTGAGCGCCGCGGCGGAGGCGATCCCCGCAGCCAACGCGCGATGCCCGGTCAGGCAACCGGCCAGCAGCGCGACCGCACCGAACAACAACGCCAGCACGTAGGCCGCCGCGGTCGCGGCGAGCAGGTGCGGGGCCGAGACGCCGATGTCGAACACCCGGCAGGACACGACGAGCACTCCCGCGAACACCGCGGTGATCACGGCGAGCGAGATGCACAACCCGCCGAACTTCTCGAGCAGCACCCGGGTACGCGACACGGGTTGCGCAAGCAGGAACTCGAGGGTTCCCGCTTCCTGCTCACCGGCGGTTGCCGCGGACCCCGCCGCGATCATGTACGCGATCAGTGTCAGCGGCAGCATGAGCCCGAACAGCTCGGCCTGGAGATAGCCCGCCCCGGTTCCCAACCCGCCCTTCTCGATGCCGAAGAACGCCAGGAGCGCCTGCGGGTAGTTCTGCACGAGCTTCTGGTACTCGTCGCGCACCGACGGCCACACCGACAGGACCGCGACGGTCAGGATGCTGATCCCCACGCTCCACCACAGCACCCCGCGGCGGCGGTCGTAGATCGTCTTCACGAACACGCTACGCAGGAGCATCGGGCACCTCCGCGTAGTACGCGAGGAAGACGTCTTCGAGATCGGCTTCGTGGCCCGCGATGCTGTCGACGGTGTAGCGGGCCGCGGCCTTCACGAGCGCGTCGACCGGCCCGGCGATCGAGGCGCGCAGCAGGTCGCCTTCGACGTCGACGCTGCGAATTCCCGGCAGGTTAGCGAACGCCTCGGCCGGCACCGGGCCCCCGAAGCGGATCTCGATCACCCGCAACGCCTTCGCCTCCAGGTCGCGCATCGGCTCGATCGTCACCAACCGGCCCTTGCGCACGATCGCGACGCGATCCGCGATTCGCTGCACCTCGCCGAGCACGTGCGACGACAACAGCACTGCGCACCCGCGGTCGGTCGCCTCCCGTACCAGCCCGCGAAACGTCCGCTGCGCGACCGGGTCGAGCCCGCTGGTGGGCTCGTCGAGCACGAGGAGATCGGGGGCGTCGGCGAACGCCTGCACGATCGCGAGCTTCTGGCGATTCCCGCGCGACAGCGTCCCGATCGGGCGGTCGAGCACGACGCCCACTCGTTCTGCGAGCTGCTCCGCCGGCGTGCCGCCGCGCAACGACGCGATGAACTGCAGGAGTTGCCGGCCGTTCAGCTTGCCGTACATCGCGAGGTCGCCGGGCACGTAGCCGATGCGGCGCCGCAACTCGGCTCCACCGCGGCGCGGGTCCGAACCGAGCACCTCGACCCGGCCGCGCGTCGGTCGAATCAGGTCGAGCAGCATCCGGATCGTCGTCGTCTTGCCGGCGCCGTTGGGTCCGAGGAAACCGACGACCTCCCCGGCCTCGACCGTGAACGACAGACCCTCGACCGCACGGACGGAACCGAAATGCTTCGTCAACTCCTCGCACACCACAACCGGGCTCACGAGCTTCATCGTGCCAGAATCACCGAGACGGACGAGAGGCGGCCGGTCGGTTGCGTCGGGACCATCTGCCCTAGTCCGGAGCCCCTTCTGTCCCGACACTGAAGGCGGACTCCGCCCGAACGAAGGGTTGCATCGTCGTGTCGCCTCCTCCGTCGGTCGAAGACGGCAGACCCGCCTGGCGCACGATGCCGGTGCCCGACGTGTTGCGCTCGCTCGACACCCGGCTCGATTCCGGGCTCACCGAAGCCGAAGCCTCGGAGCGTCTCGCGGTCGTCGGCGCCAACGAGATCGTCGAACGTCCGCCCGTGCCGAGCTGGCTCATGTTCCTCCGGCAGTTCACGAACACGATGATCGTCGTGTTGCTGATCGCCGCGGTCGTCACCGCGGTGATCGGTGACCTGAAGGACACGATCGTCATCGTCGGGGTCGTCGTGCTCAACGCGTCGATCGGCTTCACGCAGGAGCACCGGGCCGAGCAGGCCATGGCCGCGTTGCGCGACATGGCCGCGCCGTTCGCTCGCGTCGTTCGCGACGGAGGGGTCAGGTCGATTCCGGAGCGCGAGCTCGTGCCGGGCGACATCGTCAAGCTGGAGGCCGGCGACATCGTCCCTTCCGACGCCCGCCTCGCCGACGCGCCGAACCTCCGAGTCAACGAAGCGGCACTCACGGGGGAGTCGGTACCGGTCGACAAGTCGATCGCACCCCTCGACGCGCCTTCCGCCGGCGCGCTCACGGACCAGCTGAACATGGTGTTCAAGGGCACATCGGTCACCTACGGCCGAGCGATCGCGGTGGTGACCACGACGGGGATGGACACCGCGCTCGGCCGAATCGCGTCCCTCCTCGAGGCGCACCGGGCCCCGGCGACGCCGCTCCAACGACGGCTCGCGGTGCTCGGGCGGGCCATCGCGCTCGGCGCCGTCGCGATCTGCGCGCTCGTGTTCGCGGTCGGAGTCGCGTCGGGAGAGCCCGCGACCCGGATGCTCCTCGCCTCGGTCAGCCTCGCGGTCGCCGCGATCCCGGAGTCTTTGCCCGCGGTCGTGACGATCTCGCTCGCGCTCGGTGCCCAGCGCATGGCCCGACACCACGCCATCGTCCGCAAGCTCCCTGCCGTCGAGACACTCGGATCGGTCACCGTCATCGCCACCGACAAGACCGGCACCCTCACCCAGGGTCGGATGCTCGGCGAACGGATCTGGATCGACGGCCACGAATGGCGGGTCACGGGTGACGGCTACTCACCCGACGGTGCCGTCGAGTCGTTGACGCCATCGTCGATCGACGCGGGCACGGCGCTGTACGCGCTCGGTCGGGCCGCGGTGCTGTGCAACGATGCCGCGCTCGTTCCACCCGTTCGGCTCGACGACGCGTGGAGTGTCGCCGGAGATCCGACCGAAGGCGCGCTGCTCGCCCTCGCCGAGAAGTTGGGTGTCCACGACGCCGCGCTCCGCCGCGGACACGAACGTCTCGCGGAGGAGCCGTTCGACTCCGCCCGCAAGCGCATGACCACGTTCCACGCGACGTCTTCGGGGCGCGTCCTCGCGATGACGAAGGGGGCGCTCGAAGCCGTCACGCCGACACTCGCCGGAACGGACCCGCGGAGTGAGACGAAGGCGGTGGAGTACGCGGCGGCGGGATACCGGGTGCTCGCCCTGGCCGGCAGCGAGCACGCGAACCTCGATGCCGCGCTCCGAGACGCCGCCCGCGGCAACACGCTGTACGGCTTGGTCGCGCTCGCCGACCCGACGCGCCCCGAAGCCGCCGCCGCGGTCTCGGCCGCGCATCGTGCTGGGATCCGCACGATCATGATCACCGGCGATCATCCCGCGACGGCTCGCGCGATCGCCGACCGCATCGGCATGCGCGACGGCAGCGCCGTCATGACCGGGCCCGAGCTCGCGGCCGAACCACCGCACCACCTCGCGACCCACGTGAACGAGATCAGCGTCTACGCGCGCACGACCGCCGAGCAGAAGCTCGACATCGTGGAGGCGTGGAAGGCCACCGGCGCCATCGTCGCCATGACCGGCGACGGCGTCAACGACGCGCCGGCACTGCGCCTGGCCGACATCGGCATCGCGATGGGCGTGAGCGGAACCGAAGTGTCGAAGGAAGCCGCCGACATGGTGCTCGCCGACGACAACTTCGCCACGATCGTGGCCGCGGTTCGTGAAGGACGCCGGATCTACGACAACGTCCGCCGCTTCGTGAGATACGGCCTCACCGGCGGGTCCGCCGAGATCCTGGTCATGATGGCCGCGCCGTTCCTCGGGCTTCCGCTGGCACTGCTGCCCGCGCAGATCCTGTGGATCAACCTGCTGACGCACGGTCTGCCCGGCCTCGCGCTCGGTGTCGAACGCGCGGAGCCCGACACCATGGACCGGCCGCCCCGGCCGCCGGACGAGAACATCTTCGGCCGCGGGCTGTGGCAGCGCATCGTCGCCGACGGTCTCGTCACCGCGACCGTCGCGCTCGGTCTCGCGGTGTGGCAGTACCGCGTCGGAGGACCGTGGCAGACCATGCTCTTCACCAGCCTGGCTCTGCTCCAACTCGGAGACGCGCTCGCGGTGCGGTCCGAGACCGCCTCGACCTTCTCGCTCGGGTTCGCGACGAACCGGTTCCTGCTCATCGCCGTGCTCGGCACCGTGGGCGCGCAGCTGACGGCGATCTACCTCGCCCCGTTCCGCCAGCTCCTGACGACCGAGCCGCTCGGAATCACCGAGTTGATCACCGTGCTCGCGGCCTCGACCGCGACCTTCTGGGTCATCGAGGCCCGGAAGCTGGTCCGGCGCCGCCGGGCCTGATGCCGGGGAGCGACGTCGCTCTTCCCAGTGCGCGAGGGGGGACTTGAACCCCCACGCCCTTGCGGGCACAGGAACCTGAATCCTGCGCGTCTGCCAATTCCGCCACTCGCGCGTGAGCCGGGCAGGTTACCAGCCGGCCCGCGCGGCTCCTCCGTCGGCGCTGTTTGCTCCGGACTTGGAAAGGGCGCCACCTACACTCGCTGCGATGGGTCTCCAGGCCTTCGAGCGACGCCTCGAGCGACTCGTCGAGGGCGCGTTCACCAAGGCGTTCCGCAGTGGGCTCCAGCCGCTCGAGATCGGACGCCGGCTCGTGCGAGAGCTCGATGCCGGACGGACCGCCGGCGTCCACGGCGTCGTCGCGCCCAACCACTTCACCGTGGCGCTCTCCCCCGACGACTTCGAACGCTTCGCCACGTTCCGGGATGCGCTCGCGCGTGAGCTGGCCGATGCCGCCCGCGAGCACGCCCGCGACGAGAACTACCACTTCGTCGGCCCCGTCGAGGTGGAGCTGGTCGAGGACGAGCACCGCCGCCAGGGCGACCTGAAGGTGCAGGCGATCATCGAGCAGGGCGAGGGAGGGTGGAGCGCGTCGCTCGTGCTCCCCGACGGCCGGCGGGTGGCCCTGGGCGAGGAGAAGGCGACGATCGGGCGGCTCCCCGACTGCGCGGTACCGCTGTCGGATCCGCAGGTCTCGCGCACCCACGCCTACGTGCGGCGGGGTCCCGACGGCTTCCGGGTGGTCGATCTCGGCTCCACGAACGGCACGACCGTCAACGGCACGATCGTCACCGAGCATCTCCTGCGCGACGGCGACGAGATCGTCGTCGGCAACACCGCGATCCGCTACGACGAGAGCTGACGGCGTGTCCGACGGCGTCCTCACGATCCTGAAGTTCTGCCTGCTGGCCCTGCTCTACCTGTTCCTCGCCCGGGTCGTCTGGACCGTCGCGTCGGAGCTGCGCGGCTCCCCGATCGCGGCGGAGCCCGCCCCCGAACCGATGCCCGTCGCGGCGAAGCCGAAGGCCGCGGCCCGCCGTGGGTGGCGCCTCGTGGTCGTGGAGCCACCGGTCTCGAGCGGGCGCACGTTCGAGGTGAACGGCGAGCTGACGATCGGCCGCGCCGCCGGGTGCGGTGTCTCGCTGCCCGACGACACGTTCGTGTCGAACGTGCACGCGCGCGTCTACGACCGCGACGGCGAGACGTTCGTCGAAGATCTCGGTTCCACGAACGGCACCCTCGTGAACGGCGAACCCCTCACCTCGACGCGCAAGCTCCGCAAGGGCGACCGCATCCAGGCGGGCCGGACCGTGCTCGAGGCAACCCGATGAGCGGGCCGACCACGACGGTGCAACGTTGAGGATCGACGCCGGCGCCAGCTCCGACGTCGGGCAACTCCGCACCGGCAACGAGGACAGCTTCCTCGTCGACGACCGGCTCGCGCTCTACGCCGTCGCCGACGGCATGGGCGGCCACCAGGCCGGCGAGGTCGCGAGCGCGGTCGCGCTCGAAGCGTTGCGGGCCGCGGTCGCGAGCGGTCAGGCGATCGACGCGGCGATCGTGCGGGCGAACTCGGCCGTCTTCGAGAAGGCCGCGACCGACCGTGGGCTCACGGGCATGGGCACGACCCTCACCGCGGTGATCGTGATCGGCGAGTCGACGCTGCTCATCGGGCACGTCGGCGACTCGCGCGCGTACCGCATCCGCGACGGCGCCATCGAGCAGCTCACCGACGACCACAGCCTCGTCGAAGAGCTCGTGCGCGAGGGCCGGTTGTCGCCCGAGGAGGCCGAGGTCCACCCGCAGCGTTCGATCATCACGCGCGCGCTCGGTATCGACCCGCAGGTCGAGGTCGACCTGTACACGCTCGAGGCGCGCACCGGGGATCGCATCCTCATCTGCAGCGACGGCCTCTCGAACATGATCCGCGACGCCGACATGTTGCGGATCGCCGCGCTCGAATCCGACCCGCGGCTCGCGGCCGATCGCCTGGTGGACGCCGCGAACGAGGCCGGCGGCGAAGACAACATCACCGTCGTCCTCGTCGACGTGCTCGAAGCCCCGCCGACGGCTGCGCCCGATCCCGAAGCGCTCGCGGCGGCGAGCCCGTCGCGCACCCCGGTGCCGACGCCCGCTCCCGAGGTCGCGGTGCCCGCTGCCCGCGAGCGTCGCTCGCGGCTCCGGACGTTGGGTGGTGCGCTCCTCTACGTGCTGCCGGTGCTGGTGATCGTCGGCATGGGCATCGGCGCCGTCGACTACTACGCGCACCACACGTACTTCGTCGCCTTCAACGGCGACCAGGTGGTCGTGTACCGCGGCGTTCCCGGCGGGATCCTCGGCTGGCAACCCACGGTCGAGACCACCACCGAGCTCCGCAAGTCGGCGCTCAGCCCCGCCGCGATCGACCAGATCAAACGATCGGGCAAGGGTTCGCTGGCGCGCGCCACCCAGATCGTCGCCAACCTCACGCTCTCGACGACGACGACCACCGCTCCCACCACCACGCTGCCCACGACGACGACCACGCGCCCGCGCACGACGACCACCCGGAAATCCACCGCGACGACGGGTGGTCCGTGATCAGCGTCGTGACCGCAGGTCGGAAGCGCCGCAACACCGAGCTCGGCCTCGGGTTCCTCGCGGTGGTGGTGACCATCGGCGGCTACATCCTCCTCGCGCTCGCCAACGGCCCGACGCTCCCGCCCGACCTGGGTGCACTGCTCGCCGGCATCGTGGGGCTCTACGTGATCGCGCACCTGGCGGTCCGCCGGCTCGCGCCGCACGCCGACGGCACGCTGCTCCCGCTCGCCGCGGTGCTCAACGGCATCGGCTTCGTCACCATCACGCGGCTCGACCGCAACCTCGCCCGCATCCAGTCGATCTGGAGCGCGGTCGGTGTCGCCGCGTTCGTCCTGACCCTGCTGGCCGTCCGGCGCGTCCGCACGCTCGAGCGCTACACGTACACGTTCGCGCTCGCCGCGCTCGGCTTGCTGCTCGTCCCGCTCGTGCCCCACCTCGGATTGACGGTGAACGGCGCGCGCATCTGGGCGCACCTCGGTCCGTTGCACTTCCAGCCCGGCGAGCCGGCGAAGGTGCTGTGGGTCGCGTTCTTCGCGGGCTACCTCACGCAGAAACGCGAGCTGTTGTCGGCGGGATCGCGCAGCATCGGCAGGCTGCGGCTCCCCGCCGCCCGCCACCTCGGGCCGCTGCTCGTCACGTGGGGCGTCTCGATCCTGGTCCTCGTGTTCGAGCGCGACCTCGGTTCGTCGCTGCTGTTCTTCGCGGTGTTCGCGTCGATGCTCTACATGGCCACCGAACGCAGCGCGTACCTGCTCGGCTCGCTCGCGCTGTTCTCCGCCGGCGCGGTCACCGCGTACCACCTCTTCGGCCACGTGCGCGATCGCGTGCAGGGCTGGCTCAATCCGTGGCCGTACCGAACCGGCCCGAAGGGGTACCAGATCATCCAGTCGTGGTACGCGTTCGCAGCCGGCGGTGTCTACGGCAAGGGCATCGGGCTCGGCATCCCCGACCGGATCCCGTACGCGTCGACCGACTTCATCTTCGCGGCCATCGGCGAAGAGCTCGGCCTGATCGGCACGCTCGCGATCGTCGCCTGCTTCCTGCTCCTCGTCGGCAGCGGCTACCGCATCGCCGTCGAATCACCGCGCCCGTTCTCCAAGCTCTTCGCGGCCGGCCTCACCACGATCCTCGGCCTGCAGACGTTCATCATCATCGGTGGCGTCACCCGGATGATCCCGCTCACCGGTATCACGCTGCCGTTCGTGTCGTACGGCGGTTCGTCGCTCGTCGCCAACTTCGTGATCCTCGCGCTGCTCCTGCGCATGTCCGACGAGTGCGTCACCGACGAGCCGGCCCGATGAACCACGCCATCCGTCGCGTCGGCGTCGTCGTCGTGCTCCTGTTCGTCGCGATCGTGGCGCAGCTCACCTACCTCCAGCTCGTACGCGCGAACCCCCTCAACCGCGACCCGCACAACATCCGGGTCGTCACCCGCGACTTCGTCCGCGAGCGCGGCGACATCATCACCTCCGACGGCGCGGTGCTCGCCCGGTCGATCCCCGCGAAGGACCAGCTGAAGTTCCAGCGCACCTACCCGCTCGGCGCGCTGTTCGGCCACATCACCGGATACCAGTCGATCACGCTCGGCAACACCGGGGTCGAGCGGGAGTACGACTCCGAGCTGCTCGGCCGCGACATCCGCCTCCAGGGCCACAGCCTCGCCGACCTCCTCAACTCCCACAATCCCACCGGCACCGTCGTGCTCACCCTCACGCGCACGGCGCAGGAAGCGGCCAAGGCCGCGCTCCACGGCCGCCGCGGATCGGTCGTCGTGCTCGACGTGAAGACGGGCGGCATCGTGGCGAGCTACTCGGAACCGTCGTTCGACCCCACCCCGCTCGCGAGTCACGACACGACCGCGGTGCAGAAGTACTTCACCGCCCTCGAAGCGCTGCCGCTCCACCCCGATCTGCCGCGTGCGTACCGCGAGCGCTACCCGGCGGGTTCCACGTTCAAGGTGCTCACCACCGCGGTCGGGCTCGACACCGGCGTCGTCAACCCGACCTCGCCGTTCCCGCGAGTCACCAATATCCCGCTCCCACAGTCGAACAAGACGTTGTCGAACTTCGGTCACGAGCGGTGCGGCGGAACCCTGGCGGAGAGCTTCACCGTCTCGTGCAACACCACGTTCGCCCGCATCGGCCTCACGCTCGGTGACCGGCTCGCGACCGGCATCACGGCGTTCGGGATCAACGCCCCGGCGCCGCCGATCGACCTGTCGCCGGGGGCGGCGGGCAGCGTCGGGCCCAAGTTCGGCACGTTCTCGACGAACCAGCCGTTCTTCGCCCTCGGCGCGATCGGCCAGGGCGACGTCGCGGTCACACCGCTGCAGATGGCGTTGGTCGCCGAATCGGTGGCCGACAACGGCGTGATCATGGTGCCGCACGTCATGAGCGAGATCCGCGCGTCCGACGGCACGGTCGTGCGCCGGTACCACGCCTCGGTGTGGCGCCGGACGATGACCCCGGGGACGGCGGCGATCCTCAACGAGTTCATGAGAAGCGTCGTCGCGTCGCCGAACGGCACCGGCACCGCGGCGCGCATCCCCGGCATCACCGTGGCCGGCAAGACCGGCACCGCGGAGGCACCCGGCGGAGCGCCGCACGCCTGGTTCATCGCGTTCGCGCCGGCGGAGGCGCCGAAGTACGCGATCGCGGTGCTCGTGGAGCGGGGCGGCGACGCCGGAAGTGAGGCGACCGGTGGACGGGTTGCCGCGCCCGTCGCCGCACAGGTGCTCACCGCCCTCCTGAAAGGCCCCGCAAGTGGTTGACCGCCAACGTTGCTCGCCCCCCGACCGACCGCGGCGCGCACAGGGCCCGCAACTAGGGTTCGGGCCCGGATGAGCCTGGTCGGACGAGTCTTCACGAATCGCTACGAGGTGCAGCGCGCCATCGCGCAGGGCGGCATGGCCGAGGTGTTCCTGGCCCGCGACCAGTTGCTCGACCGGCCGGTCGCGCTGAAGGCCCTGCACCCCGAGTACGCGCGCGACCCCTCGTTCGTCGAGCGGTTCCGGCGCGAGGCCCAGGCCGCGGCCAACCTCAACCACCCCAACATCGTCGCCATCTACGACTGGGGGCAGGACAGCGGCACGTACTTCATCGTCATGGAGTACGTCGAGGGTCGAGCGCTGCGCGACCTCATGCGTGCCGAGGGCCCGCTCGACGCCGAACGCGCCGCCGACATCGGCGCGGAGATCGCGGCTGCGCTCTCGTTCGCGCACGCGCACGGCGTTGTGCACCGCGACGTCAAGCCCGGCAACGTGCTCATCACGCCGACGGGCACGGTGAAGGTCACCGACTTCGGCATCGCGCGCGCGGGCACGAGCGAGAACCTCACCCAGACCGGCTCGGTCATGGGCACCGCCACCTACTTCTCACCCGAGCAGGCGCAGGGTCTCGCGGTCGACGGGCGCAGCGACGTCTATTCGCTCGGCGTCGTGCTCTACGAGATGGTCACCGGCCTCGCGCCGTTCACCGGCGACTCGCCGGTCGCGGTCGCGTTCAAGCACGTGCGCGAAGAACCGGTGCCGCCGGGCGCGCGCAACGCGGCGGTCCCCGCCTCGTTCGAGCAGATCGTGATGGCCGCGCTCGCGAAGGATCCCGACCACCGCTACCAATCGGCCGAGGAGTTGCGGGCCGACCTGTTGCGCTTCCGTCGCGGCCGTCCCCTCGCGAACACGCCCGTCACCGCGATGATCGCGACCACGCCGGCGGCCGGCGGAACCGGCGCGATCCCGGTCGCGGCCGACGCGACGCAGGCCACACCGCGCGTCGCGGCCGGCGCCAACCCGCGCCCCCCGGGGCGCAGCCGCGCGAGCCGCCTCCTCTCCACGATCACGGTCTTTCTCCTGCTCGTGCTCGTGGTCGGCGGCATCCTCTTCCTCGCGCAGGTCAACGGGAAGAACTCGGGAACCGTCCCGGTGCCCGACGTCGTCGGCGCCGACTACACGCAGGCGCGCCAGACCCTCACCGACGACGGGTTCGCGGTGAAGCCCGTGTCCGTCGCCAACGCGACCGTGCCGGTCAACCAGGTGATCAGCCAGGACCCGAAGGCCGGCGGTCGCGCGAAGAAGGGCTCGACCATCACCCTCACGGTGAGCCGGGGTACGGGCCAGGTCAACATCCCCGACCTCGCGGGGACGACCGTCGCCGACGCGACGCGCCTGCTCCAGGATCAGGGTCTCAAGGTCGGTCCGGTCAAGCGCACGCCGAACGACACGGTTCCGCTCAACATGGTGATCCGTACCGATCCGGCGGCCGGTACCGCGGTCGGCCGCAACTTCGCCGTCACCCTCATCGTCTCGGCCGGACCGAACCCGGTGATCGTGCCCAACGTGCTCGGTCTCGACGCCACGACCGCGTCGAACCAGCTCGGGCAGAAGTCGTTCGTGGTGAAGCCGCAGAACGGAGCATCCGACACGGTTCCCGTCGGCAACGTGATCTCGACGACCCCCGGGCCCAACACCCCCGCGCCGAAGGGAAGCACCGTCATCATCGTGATCTCGACGGGGCCGCAGCTGACAACGGTCAAGGACGTCACCGGCGAGCCCCTGGCCATGGCGCAGGCCGATCTCAACAGCCAGGGATTCCACACCTTCGTCTCGTACACGCCGGTGAGCGACCCGGCGAACGTCGGTAAGGTGATCAGCCAGGATCCGATCGGCGGCTCGCAACGCCAGAAGGGCACGACGGTCGTGCTCACGGTCGGGCAGGCGGCGTCGACCACGACGACACCCCCGACCTCGGGGCCGCCACCGACGTGACGTCGGAACGGACGCCGAGGGCGCGCGCGACATCTTCAGCAAGTACCTCATCGCCGACCTGCCGCTGCACAAGCAC
>DAIQOP010000321.1:0-3534 GCA_036787815.1 Actinomycetota bacterium | reverse complement strand
CGAGAAGCTCGCCGGGTTGCACCAGAACCTGTCGGACATGTTCGACGTCTTCGCGAACGCCGTCATCGACTCCGATTCCGCGGAGATCAAGATGATCGAGCAAGCGTGCCTCGCGAACCTCGAGAACAACGTTGCCGACCCGGAGCTGCGCGAGCGGCTCCGTCCCGAGTACCGCGCCGCATGCAAGCGGCTGATCATCTCCCCCGACTTCTACCAGGCGATTCAGCACCCGACCGCCGAGCTCGTCACCGACTCGATCGAACGCGTCGAATCGAGCGGCGTACGCACGAAGGACGGCCATCTCCACGAGCTCGACGTGCTCGTGCTCGCGACCGGCTTCAAGGCCGACGCCTTCATGCGCCCGATGGACATCGTCGGACGCAACGGCACGACGCTCGAACAGGCCTGGAACCGTCGCCCCGAGGCATACCTGTCGATCTCGATACCCGACTTCCCGAACTTCTTCATGCTGAACGGCCCGAACGGCCCGGTCGGGAACTTCTCACTCATCGAGGTCGCCGAGCTCCAGATGCGATACATCATGCAGCTCATCGAGCGCATCCGGACCGGCGAGTGCCACGAGGTCTGCGCCACCCACGACGCCTTGGACGACTTCGAACGAGCGCGGGAACAGGCGGCGCAGCACACGGTGTGGGTGACCGGTTGTCGCAGCTGGTACCTCGATGACCGCGGCCTCCCCGCCGTATGGCCGTGGTCGTTCAAACGGTTCCGCGACGAGATGACAGCACCCGACCCGTCGGCCTACGAGCTCGCATAGCCGCGGAACCGTCGCGCCGGCCGCTCAGTCGACGCTCGTATTGGTGGGGAGTTGCCGGGCCGCGAGCCGATCGAATCGCTGCTCGAGCTGGTCGGCATAGCTGGGCTTCGTGGGGATCAGGAACTCGCCGGACCGAACGGCATCGAGCACCGGACCGACGACGTCGTCGGGATTCATCCCGGTCGCGGTGAGACTCGCCAGGAAGTCGACCACCATCGGGCCGCTCGGAGTCTCGTCGACGCCGAAGCGCTCGGGTCGCACGCGAGCCGTGCGCGCGATCTCGGTATCGATCGCGCTCGGTATCAACACCGATGCCCCGATCTTCGACTTCGCCGCGCGGAGATCGTGGGCAAGGCATTCGGTCAGCGAGAACACGGCCGCCTTCGACACGATGTAGGGCGCCGTGAAGGGGCCGGAGACGAGTGCGGCAACCGACGACGTGTTCACCACGTGGCCGTCGGTGTCCTGGGCGATCATTCGGGGGACGAAGCTCGAGATCCCGTGGATCGCGCCCATGAGGTTGACGCCCAGGGCCCAGTTCCAGTCGTCGAGCGCGGGCTCCCAGGCTTGTCCGCTCTGAAAGACGCCGGCGTTGTTGCACAAGAGGTCGACGTGGCCGAAGATCTTGAACGCTTCGTCGGCGAGCGCAGCAACCGATGTCGGGTCGGACACGTCGACGTACACGGCGTGGGCTCCGATGCCCGCCGCGGTCGCCTCGGCGGCGCGCCGGTCGATGTCGGCGGCGATGACGGCCATTCCCTCGGCGACGAACCGGCGGCACATGGCGGCGCCGATCCCGCTGCCGGCACCGGTCACCACCGCGACCTTGCCCGTGAGCTCCCGCAACATCGGCGCTGCCTCTCAGATTGGTGTGATCGGACTGCGCAGGGCGAGACCGCCGTCGCACTCGACGATCTGTCCCGTCACCCAGGCCAGGTCGTGCAACGCGACGACCGCCTCTGCGATGTCATCGGGCGTACCGAGTCGACCGAGTGCGGTCCGGCGCGCGACGCCCGTCAGCCAGTCGCCCTGGCGCGGCGCTCGCCCGAGCATCGGGGTGTCGGTGACACCGGGCGCGATCGCATTGACGCGAACCGTGGGAGCCCACTCGGCGGCGGCGACTCGGACCACCATGTCGAGTGCGGCCTTCGAGGCGCAGTACAGGCCCATCGAGCGGTCGACGAGCCGAGCGCTCACGCTGCTGATCGCCACGATCGAGCCACCTCCGGCGTCGACCATCGGCGCGGCCAGCGCCCGCATTGCGAGCCACACACCCTTGGCGTTGACACCCATGACGTGGTCCCAATCGGAGCCGTCGACATCGGCGAGGAGTCCGCTGTGCCCGATACCGGCGCTGACGCTGACTCGGCGAGGCACGCCCACCTCGTCGAGGGTCGCCCGGGTGGCCGCGTCGATCTGGCCGGCGTCGGTGATGTCACACGTGACGTCACGGTCGCCGGCGATGTCCCACACGACAACCTCGGCGCCCGCGTCGCGCTGACGACGTGCGATCGCGGCCCCGATACCCGAGCCACCACCAATCACGACCGCCGCTCCCATCGTGCTCATGTCACCACTTCATCATGCGGTCGCCGCGGCTGTCGAAGACGGGCGAGCGACGGCGGCTTCGCCGGATGACGGTTGCCGTTAGGGCTCGAGCAGGACTTTGACCGATCCGGTGGTCGCGCGGTTCGCGACGGCGAGCACGGCTTCCTGTGGGTGCCGGAAACTCGTCCGGGGGCACTGTTGCGTTGAGTCGGATCTGGCCGCCATGGATCGCGCCGCGGTCCCGTGTCTCGTTAGATGGTTCGGGCGAGTTCGTTGAACGCGGTCGCGACGCGCCAGTGCTCGCGTGCGTCGACGCCGAGTTCGTAGTGCCCGCGGCGGATGTTCTGCATGAGCGCGTGACCGCGTACGATCACCCGCGCCGAGCAATCACGTTTGAGTCCACGCATCGGTCGGAGCCGAGCCTTCAGCCGTCCGTGGTCGGCTTCGATCCGATTGTTCGCATACTGCTCGGTGTTGTGAAACGCGCCCGGGATCAGCTCCTCGATGACCGCGCGCAGCGCCGGAGCCCGGTCGGTCACGACCTCGACCGGATCGCCATGAGCACCGAGCGCCGTCTCGAAGAACCGACGCGCCGCGCGCGCGTCCCGGCTGGCCGAGACGTACACGTCAATGATCTGGCCGTGCTGGTCGACGGCCCGGTAGACGTACCGCCACGAGCCGGCGACCTTCACGTACGTCTCATCCACGAACCAACGATCACCGACGGCACGCCGACACGGCCGCGCCGCGTCCGCGAGGAGCGGTGTGAAGCACTGCACCCACCGGAACACCGTCACGTGACCGACCTCGACGCCCCGCTCGGCCAACAGTTCCTCCAGATCGCGATATGAGAGGCCGTAGCGCAGGTACCAACGGACAGCGAGAACGATGATCTCAGACGGGAACCGGAACCCCTTGAACGCCGAACTAGAAACCAGCGAGACCGGACGACAACGACGAGAGCTCATGCCGCAACCCTGACTGCCGAGTCCGGCCCTCCGCCAATGCAACAGACCCGCCTGAACCACCCACAACGGCCAACCCGACACGGACACGTCAGCTTCCACGCGCCCACTCCCCCACCACACACTCCGAAACCAGCACCGACGGGACTCATCACACGCCCGAACGCGTTTCCGGCACCCACAAGATCCTCTCGGCCACGCTCACCGCGGCCAACAGCGTGGAACGACGGTATGGCGTTAGCC
>DAIQOP010000099.1:0-13047 GCA_036787815.1 Actinomycetota bacterium | reverse complement strand
CGCGGCCGACGGCGGCATCTTCACCTTCGGCGACGCGCACTTCCACGGCTCCGCGGGGAACCTCCACTTCGGCGAACCGATCGTCGGCATGGCCGCGACACCGACAGGCAACGGGTACTGGCTCGTCGAGCAGTCTCCGCCGGGTTTCTTCTCACCGGCACTCGTTGCCTCGCTGAACGCGCGGGCCGGTGTGATCTCGGCGTCGGTGCTCGACCTCACCACCGGCATCGCCTACCAGTACCGCCCCGGTCAGCTTGCCATCACCGCGAGCATCGTCAAGGTCGAGATCCTCGGCACGCTCCTTGCAGACGCGCAAGCCTCGGGCCGCTCCCTGACTCCGACCGAGCGGGCACTCGCGACGGCAATGATCGAACCGAGCGACAACAGCGCCGCGACCACACTCTGGGACGAGGTCGGGGGCGCGCCGGCGGTGCAGGCGTTCGACGACGAGGTCGGCATGACGTCCACGACACCGAACGTAGTGTGGGGCCTGACGACCACGACCGCCGCCGACCAGGTGATCTTGCTCCAGCGGCTGGTGCAACCGAACGCCGTGCTGTCGAACGCGTCGCGCGCCTACGAGCTCGGTCTCATGGAGCACGTCACGCCCAGCCAGGCGTGGGGCGTCTCCGCGGGCGTGGCTCCCGGTACGACGGTCGCCCTGAAGAACGGCTTCGAGCCGGTTGGTTCGGGCGCGACAGTCACGAGCATCGGGTGCGTCGACGGCTACGGGCGCAACTACTTGATCGCCGTGACCACATCCGGCGATCCGACCGAGAGCTACGGGATCGACTCGATCTCCGAAGTGGCCACCGCCGCTTGGGATGCCCTCGAGCATTAGACGACCCGCCGACGACCACACGGAGTTCACGTCGTCGCATGCCCGGCCGCCGTCGTGACGCTGGACCCGTCGTGTTTGCGGCCTCGGTGCGGCCTCGGTGCGGCCTCGGAGGGGCCTCGGAGGTTCGATCAGGAGGGTGACGGGCGACGCGGTTGAAGGAGGTCAGCTCGAACGGCTGACCTGAACGATGTGCATCCTTCGGGCGTGCGCCCCGATGAAGTTCGGCGCACGATCGGGCGCTGCTGATCGATCCCAGAGCCGATGTCGCGAGCCGTACTACCCGAAACCGGTTGCCCACACGGAGCAGTTGCCCACTCCGCGGTTACCAGCGAGCCGCTCGGTCTCGCCCGGGCGCGGCATCACACCGACGACTCGGTGGATTCTGAGCTCCTCGACGGGAACGGTCCCGCCGTCACCGAACATCCGCGCAGGCAGGTTCCACCTGGCCCGTGTAACAGCACATAGGGGACGCGGGGCGTTGCATCGTCCCAACCAAATCAGGCTGGAGCGGCCTGGCTGAATGGGGGCGGACCGAGGATCTCGATGCCACCGTTCTTCTTGGCCGAAGCCTGCACGCGGCTCATGTCTACCGGCCCGGCATCGATGCCTCGACTGTCATCGCTCGCGACGGGTTCGCTGGCGTCCCAGTAGAACGCCTGACAGCAGCCAGGTGTGTGCAGGCACAGCAGCCGAGCGCCGTCGGCGCCGGAGACCTTGAAGGCGTGAGGGACGCCTCGTGGGGCGCTGGCGATGCCGCCGGCGCTGACCGTGTGCTCTTGTCCGTCGAGGTGCATGAGGATCTCGCCCTCCAGCACGATCATCGTCTCGTCGGAGTCGGGGTGGAGGTGCAGCGGTGTGACCTTGCCGTGGTCCATCCGATCCTCGAAGAGGAGGAACGCGCCATCGGTGTCGTCGGCCGTCGCTTTCCAGATGTGGAGGCCGCCACCGAAGAACCAGCGGCGCTCGCCGTCCTCAGTTGCTCGCACCACGGACTGCCGGGCTGTGCTTGGGCTCATGGTTCTACCGATCCTGTTCGTGGGACGGACGTCCCATAACGAGATTGACATACCATGAAGCCTGATGTCAACGCCCTATGAGACCGGCGGGCGCTCGGCCCAGAAGGCCCGGACCCGAGCCGTCCTCGTGGCTGCCGCTCGTGACCTCGTCGCCGCCGGCGTCACACCGACGGTCGAGGACGCCGCCGAGGCCGCGTCCATCTCACGGACCACGGCGTACCGCTACTTCCCGAACAAGCGTGCGCTGCTTCTCGCGGCGCACCCCGAGATCGCGGCCACGTCGATGCTTCCGGCGAACCCGCCGCAGGACCCGGCCGCGCGACTCGATGCCGTCGTCTGCAACTTCAGCGCCATGATCCTCGAAACTGAAGCGCAGCAGCGAACGATGCTGCGCCTCTCGCTCGAGGCAGACGCCGCCGAACGAGCGGCGCTTCCCCTGCGTCAGGGACGTGCAATCGCATGGATCGCCGAGGCGCTCGACGGCGTCCGTAATGACCTCTCCGACGAACAGTTCCGCCAACTCGTGCTCAGCATCCGCGCCACCATCGGCATTGAAGCGATCGCATGGCTCGTCGACGTCGCCGGCCTCTCGAGGAACGACGCCGTCGCGCTCACGCGCTGGTCCGCACAAGCACTCCTTCAACGGGCAAGCACCGTTCCGCCCCCAACAAGCAGCCGACAACGCAAGCAGCGCCGCTCCAAGGCAACGATCAACGCAATCAGCGGCACCCGCGGCCACCGAGATCGACCCGTCCCCTAACGCCGGCTCTAGGGCACATCTAAGGGTGGGACGCAACGCTCGATTCGACGGACGCGCCTTGAGATCTGAACTGTTCGCTTTGTGACCTGCGTGGAGCGGTGACCGCTCCGCAGTTACCGGAGGCCTGTCCATATGATCGCCGCCGGCCGGATGAGTGCTCCAGCGCGCGCGGAACCAGGTCGACGACAAAACACTTCCTCTTCAGTGCTCGGGATGCGCGGATTCGTAACGGAGAGACGCACGCTCGTCCTTGCTCCGCTACGGAACGGTCTTTCATGCACGGAGCTCGAGCTCTCGAGATGGTCGATTGGATCAACCGCGACTTCGTCGGGTCGTCGACCCAACGAAGTAGTCGGTGATCGGTAACTGGAAGTCGTGTCGGGTCGGCGCGGGTGACGGGCGACGAATGGACGGTCGGGTGCAAAACGCACCGTGGACTCGAGCCCACTTTGACAGGGTTCCGGCGGACAATATAAGGCTTGATTCCTTGCCGCAGTTTGCTGATGCTTACGGCATGACAAACGACCACGAGAATGACGCCGAGAAAGACGAGGGCGACGATGCCTCGTCGCCATTCGTTGTTGACTCACCGCCAGAAGAGTCGAGCGACGCGCGGCACGTGAGCGAGAAGCAGCTCGCGGCGAACCGACGCAATGCGATTTTGTCGACGGGCCCCAAGACGGAGGAAGGAAAACGAAAGTCGTCAGAGAGTTCGCTCGTACACGGCGCTTATGCGCTTCATTCGAGACCGATTCGGCGAGGCCCGTTCGCAGAGAACGCTGAAGTGGTGGCATTCAACATGCGCGAAACGGTGGACGCGATGCAGCCTCGCGATTTTCTGGAGCAGCGCTTGGCCCACCGCACCGCTCATCAGCTGCTTACGGAGGACCGCCTCGATGCGCTTGAGGCAGCCGTGCTTGAGGCCGACTCCGTGCTCGACGCGCAGCAACTCGCGTTCGTCGGCGACCCGCAGCTCGCGGAGTATCTCGACGCGGTGATTGAGGTGCTCGCCGACGTGGTAACTGACGATGCCTACGTTGGCGTCGCGGCCACAGGGGAGGGGTGGGACGAGATTCGAAGCCTCACGCCGTGGGTCACGTGGGGTGATCTCTCCGCGTACGTCAAGGAATGGGCCTTCGACGGCAAGGTTCGCGTCCGCGGTGTCTGGGACGAGGAGAACGAACCGTCCGACGACGAAACGTGGCGCAGAGTGCTCGTCGCCTTGTTGAACAAGAAGTTTGAGACACCGACCGACGCGCACAAGTGGGTGACACAACAGGTCCTCGACCGTCGTTTTCGAGATCACGATGCCGACGGACGAGCGGAGGGACTCGCTGCGCACCACGCACTCCACGGTGGCTTCGAGCGAGTCGTTCAACTTCGCGCAAGCCTGGACCGGGGCCTCGCCCAATTGTTGGACGCGTACAAGCAACGCCAGGCGCCCGCGGACGAATGAGGCCAGCGAGGTCTGGCAGTGCAAGCCCCCGGAGCGCGGAACGAACCCATTTCATCCGCCGACGGTGCGGCCGAACGTCCGACCTCCAGCGGTGATACGGATCGGTTATCGGCCCGGCGATGAGGCAGGACTTGTGTCGACGCCTGGTCCGGCCCCGTACCGATGCCTCTTCGGGTTGTCACGTCGGTTCAACAAAGACCTCTTCGGGCGGCGACCCCGACGCTGCTTGCGCAGCACCTGGTCTTCCGGGGAGGTAACCCAGATTCGCTCCGCGACGCCGGGGATGGCCACGGTGATTCGTCGCTCGACCTGCGCGGCGGCCGAGGAGACCGTCGCCGAGTACGAACAGATCGACCTTCAAGCCGTGGGCGGTGTCGATGAGACTGTACGAGGAGTGTGCCTCGCCCTTCGTCATCCGCGAGGAAGCAGTCCTGCGTACGCAGCCTCGGCAAGCAGCGGACGCGGAGTGCACCAGCCAGCCAGGCTCACTCGCTCGCGACGGCACCAACCCCGCTCTCAGGTCTCGGTAGCGAGCTTCGCCAACGACCCGAACACCGTGAACGACGAGGGCGCCATGACCGACCCAAGCCCTGGTTTCCCAGCAGGTCGAGACCTCGGACCGCATGCCTCCGACCCCCCAGCCGGGCTCACCGTGGAGGAAGCCTGATCCGGGCCGGGCCACTCTCGTTGACCGGCGAGGCACGGCGTCCCTACGCTCGGAACCGAGACTGGGACGGGGAATTGTGCGAGTGACGAGGGCAGGAGCCGGCAGGACGATCTCGACGACCATCGAGCTTCGTCGTCTCGACCGCGCGGCCGCGGCAGCGCTGGCCGTCCGCACGATCTCCGCACACGACACCTACAAGTCGACGACCGTCGGCGAAGGCGTCTACCAGTTCTCGCGCGTGTACCGCCCGCGATGGGCGTCGATCAGCGGATGGGTGCTCACGATCGGGTTGCTCGGCGCGGGCTACTGGCTCCTGCTCATCAAGCGCACCGAAGCCTGCACGATGTGGATCACCGAGGACCGCGCGACGGTGCGGGTGATTCTCGCCGGCGGGTTGCTCCCCGATGTGTACGAGCGGGTGCTGGGCGCGTTCGACGAGATCGAGCAGACCACCGGCCCTTCCTCCGAAGTCAACGATCCCGAACGCGCGGCGTTCACGGGCGACGACCAGCTCTCGGCCCGCGTGTTCCGCTCGGCGCCGCGTGTCCCACCTGCGGTGATCGATCTCAACGCGCTCCAGCGCGAAGAGGCCGAGGCCAACGCCAAGACCGAGGTCGACCCGTTCACCTCCCCGACGCCGCCGGCACCTCTGCCGGTGATCGTGATGGACCTGCCCGAGGTTCGCTTCGAGACCGGCGAGCACGTCCGGGTCATGGGCGTGGTCTACGTCGGTCGCGATCCGATGCACGTCGACGCGAACGGCAAGGAGGTCGAGTGGCTGGCCATCACGGACGCGACGGGCGCGGTCGGCAAGACGCACTTCGCGATGGGCGCGAACCTGCAGGGGCTCTGGATCGAAGATCTCTTCTCCGCGACCGGGACCGCGGTTGGCGTCGACGCCCGGAGCGCCAGGAAGATCAAGCCCCTCGAGCGCGTCCAGGTCGCGATCGGCGAGACGATCTTCTTCGGCGACCTCTCGGCACTCGTACTCGAACACGATGACGCAGCGACGAGTGTCTCCGCCTTCCGACCGTCGTCGCGCGTGTGACAGGTAGTCACCGCTACATCGCGCTCGGCGCGGTCGTCGTGCTGCTCGCCGGCGCGTTGACGCTCGCCCTGCGATCCGACACGTACCACGTCACGAAGTACGAGCTGCACGACAGCGGGATCTGGGGCACGCGCCAGAGCGACGCGGGTGGTCCGATCGGCCGGCTCAACTACGAGATCCAGTCGGTCGACATGGCGCCCGCCGTCAACCCCTCGACCCTGGCCGATCCCGATGTGGTGCAGAACGACGCGAACGTCGTCCTCTACAGCCACACGACGAACATGCTCGCCCAGGTCGCCGTCGCGCAGTCGCGCGTGCAGGCCGCGCAGCCGCTGCCCGCCGACTCCTACGTCGGCATCGGGAGCACACGCGGTGTCGTCTTCGCTCCCGGCTCGGGCTCGTTGTGGGTCACCGATGCCGCCGCGCTCGGCGCGCAGAGCTATTCGGGCGGTGCCGCGCCGAAACCGCTGTTGACCGTGGGTCGCCGCAGCGCGGTCATCGTCGGATCCGACGGCACCACATTCGCGTACGACCCCGACCGCGGCGTGATCCAGACCATCGCACCGACCGGCGCCCGCCCGCACGTGTCGCAGCACCCGTTGCGCCGGATCGGCGGCGACGGAGCGCCCCCGATCACGGCCGTCGGCGACGAGGCGGTGATCCTCGATGCCGCGCGGCACGAGTTGCTCACGTCGAGCGGCCGCACCCTGACTCTTCCCTCGTACCTCGCGGAATCGACAGCGCTCCAACAGCCGGGTGGCCCCGCAGGCACGGTGCTCGTGGCGTCGTCGCAGGCGCTCGCGACCGTGTCGCTGCACGACGGCTCGATCGGGCTGCTCAATCGCGCCGCGGCCGCCGACGGCTCGTACGGTCCGCCGGTCGCGCCGGTCGCGCTCCGCGGATGCGAGTACGGCGCATGGTCGGAGCACGGCCGGTACGTGCAGATCTGCCCGACCGGCACGCCGGTGTCGGGCACGATCGATCCGAACGCGACGGCGGCGTTGCCGGTGACCTGGCGCGTCAACCGCGGACGGGTCGCCCTGAACGATCAGCTCGACGGCACCTGGGTCACATTCGATCCGCACGCGGTCCTCGGGCCGGGGAGCTGGCTCTCGGCGTTCGGCGCGGCTCCGCAGCGGTCGCAGACGGCGAGCGGCCAGCCGGTGAACGCCGACTGCAAGGACACGCGCGGCCCGACCACGACTCCATTCGATGCCGGCGTCCGCGCCGGGAGCTCGGTCGTGATCCCGGTGCTCCAGCACGACGTCGACCCGAGCCGGTGCCACGTACTCGCGATCGTGGCCGCGAGCACCGACGTCGTCGCGGGCGGTGCGGTCGCGATCGCGAACTCGGGCCGCGCGCTCCTCTTCACCCCGGCCGGCGACCAGACCGCCGCGCTCCTGAACTACACCGTGAGCGACGGCACCCGGGAGGCGACCGGGACGGTGACGGTCCACGTCTACGGCGCGGCCGACGAGAAACCGCCCCAGCTGATCCCCGACCAGGCGACGGTGCAGCGCGGGCACCGGGTCTCGTTCAATGTGCTGGCGAACGACTCCGATCGGGAAGGCGACCCGATCCGCCTCCTCAGCGCCCACATCGACGGTGCACCCGCGGCGCTGCAGCCGACCGTCCGGGCCGACGGGGACGTGACCGTCGCGGCCGCGCCCGAAGCCGGGAACGGTCAGAAGATCAGGGTCGCGTACACCGCGACCGACGAGCGACCGGGCGGGGTCTCGACCGACGGGGAGCTCGACGTCACCGTGCAGACGGGCAGCGTGCGGCCGACGGCGGCGGCGGACTTCGGGTCGACGTCGTTGAACGCACGCACCGCCACCGGCACCCGGGAGCTGCGGGTCGATCTGCTTGCTAACGACAGCGTGGGCAGCGGCAACCTGCTCACGCTCGTCTCGGTGCAACCGATCGCCGGGCAACGCTTCCGCATCCTCGGAGATGGCGAGCTCTTCTTCACACCGACGGCCGTCGGCGACTTCTCGACCACCTACGTCGTGACCGACGGGATCGGGCCGGCAACCGGCAGGCTCCGGATCCGCGTCACGAAGGGTGGATCGAACCACCCGCCGGTCGCGATCCCCGACACCGCGCAGCTGCGCAGCGACGGCAACGCGACGGTCGACGTGCTGGCCAACGACAGCGATGCCGACGACGACGTGCTGTTCGTCGACTCGGTGAGCGTGCCCCCGGCCCTGGCCGGGAGCCTGCAGGTCGCGATCGTGGAGCACGCCGGCCTCCGCATCACCGCGGCGACCCACCTCACCGCGCCGGTGACCATCGGGTACACGGTGACCGACGGCATGGCGAGCGTTCCGGGGGTCGTCACCATCCTGCCTGCGAGCTCCGAGAGCGATCGCCAGCCGCCGGTCGCGCACGACGACCAGACGACTGTGCGCGTGAACGGCGCGGCCGAGATATCCGTGCTCGAGAACGACCTCGACCCGAACGGTGGTTCGCTGTCCCTCGACCCCAAGGTGCCGTTCACCACGCTCACGGGTGCCACGACGCTCGATCCCGTCCGGCAGGGCTTTCTGTACGCGCACGGCAACGCGCTCCGGTTCGTCGCGCCCTCGACGCCGGGGCCCGTGCGCGTGAACTACAACGTCACGAACGGATACGCGACGAGCACGGCAGCGCTGACGATCAACGTCGTCAGCGACGATCAGCAGAACCAGGCACCGGAGCCGCCGCCGCTCATCGCGCGTGTGTTCGCCGGTTCGTCGACGACGCTCACGATCCCGCTGCTCGGTGTCGATCCCGAGAACGACCCCGTCGCGCTCGTGGGGCTCGGGACGCCTCCGAGCCGCGGTGCCGTCGTGGGCATCACGGGCGCGGCGGTCACCTACCGCGCCGATCCGGCCGACCGCGGCCGCGGCGGTACCGACATGTTCACCTATTGGCTCCGCGACGATCACGGCGCGCTCGGAGAGGGCACCGTGCTCGTCGCGGTCTCGCCGCCGCCCCTCCTCAACACGCCTCCGGTGCCCGAGAACGACAGTGTGCGCGCCCGGCCCGGTCGGAAGATCCGCATCGCCGTGACCGCGAACGACATCGACGCCGACGGCGATCCGATCTCGATTCCGTTCCGGCCGACCAAGCCGACCAACGCCGCGCAGCCGACCGTCGTCGCGGCGCGGACCGTCGAGGTCTCGGTGCCGCCGGCGCTCCCCGACGGGACGCAGATCACGTTCTTCTATGCGATCACCGACCGCATCAATCCGCAGTCGGCGTTGCGGGGCCAGGTGATCGTCACCGTCGATCGGCACGCGCGTGACCTTCCGGTCGCGGTCGACGACATCGTTCCCGGTACCCGCGCGCCCGACCCGCGCGCCACGGTCAAGGTGCCGGTGCTCGTGAACGACTTCGATCCGGCCTACGACCGAGATCAACTGAAGATCCAGCCGTCGTTCAACCGGAGCTACTCGGTCGACGGGGATTCCATCGTGATCCCGGTCGGCACGCGCTCGCGACTCGTCTCGTACTGCATCCAGAACCCCGAACGCGAAACCGCGTGTGCCTTCGTGCAGATCACCGTCGGCGACCCGCGCGCCGCGCCGCCCGTCGCCGTCACCGACAACGCGAGCGTCAGCATCGGCAAGAGCGTCTCCGTCGACGTCACCGCCAACGACACCCACGCGCCCGGTACCCACCTGCGCGTGACGACGATCGTCGCGTCGCATTGGGGCTCGGCAGAAGTCGCCGCCGGCCGCACCGTGACGTTCACTCCGTCGGGCAATGCGCCGGGCTACGGGGCGGTCGTCTACCAGGTGACCGACGGCATCCGTTCGGCGGAAGGGATCCTCTCCATCACCGTCAACGGCGACCAGCCACCGGTGCTCGAGGGAAGCGTGATCCCCGTGGTGCCCGGGGGCAGCGTGAGTGTGTCGCTGCGCGCGCACGTCGTCGGTGGTTCCTCGCCCGCCGACCACTTCGAAGTGCTCAGCCGGCAACTGCCACCGGGTGTCGCTGCTGATCTGAGCGGCTCCACGCTCACCGTGTCGGCCGCGCTGGACGCGTTCGGCCGCACCGGCTCGGTCGTGCTGCGCGCGACCAACGGCCGGCTGTCTTCCCGCGCGGCGCTCTTCGAGATCACGGTGACCCAACCACCCGCGCCGCGGGCCGCGAACTTCACGGTCGGCCCCTTCAAGCAAGGATCGCCGCCCCAGTCGATCGACGTGCTCGCGCACGTCACCGACCCGACGGGCAAGGGCCTTCACATCGTCTCGGCCTCTGTGCCGAGTGCCGCCGGCACGGTGCAGTGGGACCGCGGGGTGGGAGGCCGGCTCCGGTACGCGCCCCGCTCGACCTTCTCGGGCCAGACCCAGATCTTCGTGACGGTCGGCGACGCGACGGGCGCGGCGAACCGCCAGGTCGTCGCGACGGTCACGGTCTCGGTCTACGGCCCGCCGACGGCCCCGACGGTGGCTCCCACCGTCAGCGCCCGCACCGACACCGCGACGAACACGCCGTTCTTCGCCCTCGACTGGTCGTCGGGCCCCGCGCTCGCGAACGGGGCCGCGATCGACCACTACCAGGTCAACTGGTCGGGCGGCGGCACCGTCGACGCGAACTGCGCGGGCAGTGGCCCGCGGTGCGGCCTCTCGCGCCTGTCGTTCGCCCGCGCGTACGCGTTCCGTGTCCGTGCCGTCGACGTGTACAGCGAGGCCGGGCCGTGGGGACCGGCTTCCGCGTCGAAGCGGTACGACGTCGCACCGCCCGCGGTGTCGAGCGCGACCGCGGAGTTCGACGTGTCGTCGCCGACGACGATCGATGTCGCGTGGGTGCCTCCGAGCCATTACACGGGGAGCGCGATCGTCTTCTACGACGTGTACATCGGCAGTCAGTTGCAGGTGAGCGTGCACGCTCCGGCCACGAGCACGCGGATTGGTGGGCTCACCACCGGTCAGCCGTACGCGTTCACGATCAGGACCCGCAACGCCTCGAACGAGCAGTCGGAAGGCCTGACGACATCGCCGCCGGTGCGGCCGCTCGCGGTCCCGACCTCCGGTCCCACTCCGATCGCGACCGAGAGCCTGAACGTGAACGACTCGGTCGACGTGTCGTGGCCGGTGCCTTCGTCGCCGTCCGACATCGCGGCGACCGGCGGCGACGATCCCGCGAACCTCCGGTACTTCGTCGTCGTCGACGGTGGCGCGCCGCAACCTGCGGTGAGCCCGGGCTTCTACAACTTCTCCAACCCGATCCAGGGTCATACGTACGCGATCAAGGTCGGCGTCACGAACAGCCTCGTCGCCAAGACCTGTGGCGGAGCCCTTTCCAGCTGCGCGCGCTATCTCGGCCGCACCGTGTCGTTCACCACGTACGGCCCTCCGTCTCCGGTCACCAATCTGGCCGCGTCCGCGAACGCCCCGCAGCAACTCTCGTTGACCTTCACGCCGGGGACGTTGCCCGCCGGCAGCCCGGGTGATCTCGAATCGAAGGTCTATCTCGCGGCGGTCGACCCCGCGATCGCGGGGATCGACCTGAGCGCGCCGATCGAGATCACGAGCGGGTTCTCGACCCCCGCGAACCTCTCGACCGGTCAGCAGTACCAGTTCACCGTCGTCGCGTGCGCGGTGCCGTCGAGCACGCCGACGCGGAAGTTCTGCGAGTCGCTCCCGCAGACGGTGACGGGAACGCCGTACGGCCCTCCCGACGCGCCGTCGCAACCCAGTGGTGCGGTCGCCGGTCGCACGATCACGTGGAGCTGGGTGCCGCCGGCCGCCGACGGCTGTGGAGGCTGCGGGATCCGCGACTATGTGGTGTCGGGAATCGGTACGGTCACCGGGACCTCGGTGGCCTTCGATTACGCGAACTACGCCACGCAGTACTGCGTGACGGTCACGGCCGACAACAACCGTGGCGTTGCCGGCCCGGCGTCGTCGCTCGGTTGCGCGACGACGGATCCGGAGCCGGTGGTCTTCACCGTGTCGGCCGGCCCGGCGGCGCCGGTCGACAATTGTGCGCTCGCACCGGGGTGCCGCTGGTGGAGCTTCGACGAGACCGGTATCCCCGCCGGCTCGTACACGCTGCAATGCTTCGACCGCACCCTCGGCGACCTCGGCCAGTCGTTCACGGTCGCCATCCCGGGCGGATCGTGGTCGTTCGTGTCCGACGGCACGACCGGCTACTGCGCCAGCGCGGTGTCCGGCGACACGGTGTACGCAGTGCTGAGCGCGGTCGGGCTCGGTACCTATCAATCCGCCGACTATCTCTGGCCGTGAACCGTGCCGCAGGAGCCTGATGATCACCAAGGAACAAGCCAGCTGGTTCGCCGGGGCGTTCGACGAGCTCGTCACGAACGTCGAAGGCGCCATCATGGGCAAGCGCAACGCGGTGAAGCTCGCGTTGACGTGCCTCCTCTCCGAAGGTCATCTGTTGATCGAGGACGTCCCGGGAACGGGGAAGACGTCGCTCGCGAAGGCGATCGCGAACACGGTGAAGGGCACGCACAGCCGCATCCAGTTCACTCCTGACCTCCTCCCGAGCGACGTCACGGGAGTGACGATCTACAACCAGCGCACGAGCAATTTCGAGTTCCACAAGGGACCGGTGTTCGCCTCCATCGTGCTGGCCGACGAGATCAACCGCGCCTCACCCAAGACACAGTCGGCGCTGCTCGAGGTGATGGAAGAGGGGAAGGTCACCGTCGACGGCGTCGGTTACGAGGTCGGCAACCCGTTCATGGTGATCGCGACTCAGAACCCGATCGAGCAGGCCGGCACCTACCGCTTGCCCGAAGCCCAGATCGACCGCTTCCTCATGCGGATGAGCCTCGGGTACCCAGATCATGAGACGGCGATCGCGCTGCTCGCCGATGCGTCGAACCGTGACCGCGCTGCGCACGTGACCGCGGTCGTCGCGGCGAAGGCCGTTGCCGACATGGCGCTGGTGGCAGGCGGCGTGCACGTCGACAGCGCGGTCCTGGCGTACGTGGATCTCCTCGCCGAGGAGACCCGCCGATCACCCGATGTGCAGCTCGGTGTCAGCATGCGCGGCAGCCTCGCACTCGTGCGCTGCGCGAAGACGTGGGCGGTGGTGCACGGCCGCACGTTCGTCGTTCCCGACGACATCAAGGAGCTCGTCGCGCCCGTGCTCGCGCATCGGCTGATGCTCACCCCCGAGGCCGAGTTCGGGCACCTGACCGCCGAACAGGTCATCGGCCGCGCGCTGGCGGCAGTCGCGCCCCCGAGCGCGCGCGGAAATCGGTAACCGCGGCCATGGCGCGCGTCGTCGACTATCGC
>DAIQOP010000098.1:9980-13067 GCA_036787815.1 Actinomycetota bacterium | reverse complement strand
CCGGGTCTCGTGGGGCACTCCGACGCCGACGCGGTGGCGCACGCCGTCGCCGACGCGCTGTTGGGTGCGGTCGACCTTCCCGATCTCGGCACATTGTTCCCGGCGAGTGACGACCAGTGGCGCGGCGTCTCGTCGATCGAGCTGCTGCGCGACGTCGCGCGGCGGGTGCGGGCCGCCGGCTGGTGGGTCGGCAACGTCGACGTCGTCGTCGCGGCGGAAGAACCGGGGCTGGCACCGCATGTCGCCGCGATGAAGGCGAATCTCGTGACCGCGCTGCAGGCCGCGGCCGAACCGATGGGCGAAGGCATCCACGTGAGCATCAAGCCCAAGCGCGGCGAGGGAATCGGCGCGGTCGGGCGCGCCGAGGGGATCGCGGTCTGGGCCGTCGCGCTCCTCGACCGGGGCTGACGGGGCAATACCGGGCCGGGCGATTCGAGGCCCGGCGGTAACCTCGACCCTCATGCTGCGGATCCACGACACCGCCGCGCGCGCCAAGGTCGAGTTCGTCCCGCGCCGCGCCGGCCACGTGACGATGTACGTCTGCGGCCCGACCGTCTACGACGTCCCGCACGTCGGCCACGGCCGCACGGCCGTCGCGTTCGACGTCATCCGCCGCTACCTGAAGTGGCGGGGCGATGCCGTCACCTACGTCAGCAACATCACCGACATCGAGGACAAGATAATCCGCCGGGCCCAGGAGCGCGGCACCACCGAGCCCGAGCTCGCTCGTACGTACGAGACCGCGTACTGGGGCCAGCTCGACCGTCTCGGCGTCCTGCATCCCGACGACATGCCGCGCGCGACCGAGTTCGTCCCGCAGATGCAGGCGCTCATCGCCGAGCTCGTCGCCGCGGGGCGGGCGTACGTGATCGAGGGGCAGGGCGTCTACTTCGAGGTGTCGACCCTTCCCGATTACGGCGCGCTCTCGCACCGCCGTACCGAGGATCTCCTCGAGAACGCGGGCGCGCGCGTCGAGATCGACGAGGAGAAGCGCAGCCCGGTCGACTTCGCGTTGTGGAAGGCGGCCAAGCCCGGCGAGCCCGAATGGCCGTCGCCGTGGGGGCCGGGCCGCCCCGGGTGGCACATCGAGTGCTCGGCGATGTCGCTCCAGATCCTCGGCGAGGGCTTCGACATCCACGGTGGCGGCGACGATCTCGTCTTCCCGCACCACGAGAACGAGCGCGCGCAGGCCGAAGGTGCGGGTCACCCGTTCGCGCGGTACTGGGTGCACTCCGGCATGGTGATGGTCGGCCGGGAGAAGATGTCGAAGTCGCTCGGCAACTTCACGAACCTTGCCGACGCGCTCGACCGGCACGGGCCGCGCGCCTTCCGGCTCCTCGCGCTCCAGACGCACTACCGCAAGCAGCTCGAGATGGGCGACAAGGAGCTGTCGGACGCGGCGAAGGCCGTCGACCGGCTCGACGCGCTCTTCCGTCGCGCGCGCGTCGCGGGCATCGGGGAGGGCGCGGTCGGCGACACCGGCGGATTCCGGGCGGCGATGGACGACGACTTCGACACGCCGGCCGCGTTGGCGTTCGTGTTCGATCTCGTGCGCCGGGCGAACACCGCGCTCGACGCGGGCGACACCGCGACCGTCGCGAACCTGCTCGCCACGGTTCGCGAGCTGTGCGGCTCGTTCGGTCTCGAGATCGACGACGGCGCCCGCGCGGGCGCGGGATCGGCGGCGAGCGGTGACGACGCCGAGATCGACGCGTTGGTCGTCGCGCGCGACGAGGCACGTGCCCGTCGCGACTTCGCGGAGGCCGATCACATCCGCGACGAGCTGAAGGCACGGGGCATCACGCTCGAAGACGGGCCCAACGGCACGACCTGGCACCGGTGAGCCAACGTCGCCGCGCCGGCAGCACCGGTGGCCCGTCGACCGGAGTCGGCGGCACCGAGGTCGAAGGCCGCCGCGCGGTGTTCGAGCTCCTGCGGGCCGGCACGCGCGAGGTGCGCAGCGTGGCCCTGTCGGAGGGCGTCGAGCGCGACGACACGATCGACGCGATCGTCGCGGCCGCGGGATCCAAGCTGCAGATGGTGCCGGCCGACCGGCTGCGGGCGATGGCCCAGACCGACGCGCCGCAGGGTGTCGTCGCGCGCGCCGATCCGCTGCGTTCCGCCGACTTCGACGCGCTGCTCGCCGATCCGCTTGCGTTCCTCGTCGTGCTCGACGGCGTCACCGACCCGCGCAATCTCGGCGCGATCGTGCGCGCGGCGGAGACGGCCGGGGTGACCGGCATCGTGATGGCCAAGCACCGCAGCGCGCCGGTGAGCGCCACCGCGGCGAAGACGGCGGCCGGCGCGATCGAATACGTCCCGTTCGCGCTGGTGGGTGGCATCCCGGCCGCGCTCGAACGCGCGAAGCGCGCGGGTGTGTGGTGTGTCGGCCTCGACGGCGACGGGGAGACCACGGTCAGTGCGCTCCCGTTCGCGCGCGACCCGCTCGCGGTGGTGCTCGGAGCCGAGGGCCGCGGCCTGTCGACGCTCGCGAAGCGCCGGTGTGATCTGCTCGCGTGCATCCCGATGCGGGGAGCGATCGAGTCGCTGAACGTCGCGGCCGCGGCCGCGGTCGCCTGCCACGAGATCGCCCGTCGCCGCACCGACCCCGGTGAGCCCACCTAGGCTCTGCCCGCCCCTCGCCGGGTTAGCTCAGTTGGCAGAGCAGCGGCTTTGTAATCCGCAGGTCGTCGGTTCGATTCCGACACCCGGCTCCGACCCTTTCGGACCTCGTTTTGAGTGCTCGCGGTGAGCGGTCGTCTGCGCGCGCTCCGAAATGCTTGTAATTCGCGCGCGGTGCGGCCAGGATCGTCCCCCGATGGACACACTGACCGCTCGTGAAGTCGCGATCCTCGACTTCGAGCGCGAGTGTGCGCTGCTCCCGGGTCCGAAGGAGCCGACGATCCGTCAGCGCTTCTCCGTTTCGCCGACCACGTACTACCGCGCGCTCAGCGCGCTGATCACCCGCCGGGCCGCGTACGACCACGACCCGCTCACGGTGCTGCGACTCCGGCGCACGCGCGAACAACGCCGCCGCAGCCGTATCGAGGGCAGCCGCACGCCCGCCGGTCCGCGCGCGCCCGCGGG
>DAIQOP010000098.1:0-9970 GCA_036787815.1 Actinomycetota bacterium | reverse complement strand
GGTTGTCATCTGCCGAACATGAAATGCACCGTTTCTCGCGCGCCCGCAAGCCGCCCTTGACTCGCGGCCTTCGCCCGGGCGATCCGTGGTCGCCTCATGCCCAAGAAACCCGGGACACCAAAGCGCGCGCCCGCGGGCCCGCGCTGAGCACCCGTCGCCCGACGGGCGCTCGAGATTCGAGCGCGGGAACAACAAGAACCGCTGCCCGGTAGGCAGCCGTGCGTAAGAATGGGGCCATGGCCGATCGGGGCACGCAGACGGGCGGGTCCGAGCGTGGGCGGGGCATCCCGCTCGGCGCCGGAAGTCAGACGGTGAAGGGCGTGTTGCTCGTCGGAGCCGCGGTCGTCCTCGGCATCGTGTTGCTCCAGGTCGTCGACAACGGATCCACGGGTCCGGCGGCGTCCCGCAAGGCGACCTCCTCCACCACCACGACCACCACCAAGAAGAAGAGCACCACGCGCACGACCACCACCACGAAGACCACGGCCGCGAAGAAGCCCGCACAGGTGCACCTGCTCGTGCTGAACGCGGGCGCGCCGTCCGGTTCGGCGGCCTCGGTCTCCTCCACGCTGCGCGGCAAGGGCTACACGAACCAGGGCAAGCCGGGCAACGACCCGAACCAACGGGTCGGGAAGCAGGTGCTGTGTCGCGCGGGCCTCACGCGTGAAGCCTCGAGCCTCGCAGTGCTCCTCGGTTCGGGCACGACCAAGGGCACCCTCGGCACCTCGGCACCTCCGGGCAGCGCCGGATACGACTGCGTCGTCCTCGTCGGCAACGGTTGAGCCGGTCGGTCGCGGCGACGGCGCGGCTTACGCGGTACCGCTGAGCAGCCGCTCGCGCAGCGGTCCGCCGGCGGCGCCGATCGCCGTGAGGGCCAGCGCGAGCGCGCCCTCGAGCACCGCCCGGTCGGCCGACGCGTTCACGCACGCCGCCGCGAACTCCGGCTGGTGGTTCATCGCACCCGCGGTGTCGATCGCGATGCACGGATGGATCGACGGCATCGCCAACGACACGTTGCCCATGTCGGTCGAGAACGTCATATCGGCCTCGCCGTACACGCGGCCGAGCGATTCCGCGCCGGCGCGGTAGGCCGCGACGAGATCGTCGTCGTGTTCCATGTGCGAGTACGTCGGGCACACGTCTTCGAGCTCGAGGGCGGCGCCGGTGGCGAGCGCCCCCGCTTCGAAGCAGCAATCGACCTTCGGCCGGATCTCCGCGAGCTCGTCGATCGTGCGGGCTCGCACCATCCAGTCGCCGCTCGTGTGCGCAGGAATGATGTTCGCCGCGTCGCCGCCGTGGGTCACGATGCCGTGCACCTGATCGGTCGGCCGGAAGTGCTGCCGGAGCAGGCCGATCGCGACCTGCGCGACGACCAACGCGTCGGCGGCGTTGATGCCCATGTGCGGCGCCGCGGCCGCGTGCGACTCGCGGCCCGTGTAGCGAACCGCGAAGTGCGACACCGCGCTCACGCGCGGGCGCAGCACGTCGAAGGGTGCCGGGTGCACCATCATCGCCGCGTGCATGCCGTCGAACACGCCCCGTTCGAGCATGTACACCTTGCCGCCGCCGCCCTCCTCCGCGGGCGTGCCGACCACCGAGATGGTGAGGCCGAGCTCGTCGGCGAGCGGCGCGAGCGCGAGCCCGGCGCCGACGGCGCTCGCCGCGATGATGTTGTGCCCGCACGCGTGCCCGATGCCGGGCAGCGCGTCGTACTCCGCGCAGATCGCGAGGTGCAGCGGCCCGGAGCCCGCCCGGGCGACGAACGCGGTGTCGAGGCCGCCGACTCCCGACTCGACGGCCAGCCCGGCCTCGGCCAGCAGGGCCGCGGTCCACGCGCTCGAGCGCGTCTCCTCGAAGCACAGCTCAGGATGGGCGTGGATCCGGTGGCTCAGCCCGAGGAGCGCGTCCTCGTGCCGGGCGATCGTCGTTCGGGCAGCCTCCTTCGGTTCCACTCGGGCTAGCGTCCCACCGTGGTCGCGCCCGGCGCAATGGTCGACGTGCTCGCGCACCACCCGGGCGCAGCCGTCCTGCTCCTCGACTTCGACGGTTCGCTCGCCCCGATCGTCGTCGATCCGGCCGCGGCCGCCGCGCCCGCCCCGACCCTCGTCGTCCTGGATCGGATCGTCGAGCGCCTCCTGCTGGTCGGGATCGTGAGCGGTCGGCCGATCGAGTTCCTCGCCCGCGCGGTGCCGATCGCCGGTGTCGAGCTCGTCGGCCAGTACGGGCTCGAGCGGCGGGTCGACGGCCACACCGTGATCGACCCGGCCGCGCTTCCGTATCGCGAAGCCGTGGCGGCCGCCGCCGCAGAGGCCGAGCGGCGTTGGCCCGATCTGCTCGTCGAGCGCAAGGGGGAGATCGCGGTCACGGTGCACTGGCGGTCTCGGGGGGATGCCGGAGAGGCGGTCGCGGCCGAGGTCGAGGCGCTGGGTGCGGGGCTCGGGCTCGCCGTGCACCCGACGCGCATGGCCCGCGAGTTGCGGCCCCCGCTCCCCGTCGACAAGGGCTCGGCGGTGCGGGTGCTGCTCGGCGACGCGCCGGGCGCGACGCGCGCGGCCTTCGCCGGTGACGACCGCGGCGATCTCCCCGCGCTCGACGCGCTCGACGCGCTCGAGGAAGGTGGGCACCTCGAGCGGGTCGTCCGCATCGCGGTGCGGTCGGTCGAGATGCCGGGGGAGCTGCTGGAGCGGGCCGACCTCGTGGTCGACGGTCCGCCGGGGCTGGTCGAGTGGCTGACCGCGCTGGCCGACGCGCTCGGTTAGCCCTCGAGGTGCGCGAGCAGGTCGTTGAGCCAGGTTCGCGGCGTGTAGGTGCCCGCGAGCACGCGCAGCCGGGCCGCGCGCGACGCGCGATCGTCGGCGTCGCGGTCGAGCGCGGTCGCGAGCGCCGCCGCCGTCTGGTCGAGATCGAAGGGATGCACCATCTCCACCGCGGGCGCGAGCTCGGCGAACGCGCCGGCCTCGCGTGAGAGGCACACCACCCCGTCGCGGCGGTTCAGAAGCGGACCTTCCTTCGCGACGAGGTTGAGCCCGTCGCTCAGCGGGTTGACGAGCAGCACGTCGTAGCGCTCGAGCCCCGCGACGGTGCGCGCGAAGTCGTCGCGGTCGTCGAGGACGATCGGCTGCCAGCTCGCCGTCCCCCAGCGTTCATTGACCCGTTCGACCACCTGCTCGACTTCGCTCGCGTACGCGAGGTACTCCGCGAGACCTTGGCGCGACCCGTAGACCATCGCGACGAACACGACGCGCCCGCGCAGGTCGGGACGCGACTCGAGGAGCACGTCGTAGGCCAGGAACCCACGCACGAGATTCTTCGAGGGTTCGATGCGGTCGGAACGCACGATGAGCATGCGATCGCCGACCACCTCCGCCAACGCGTCACGCGCAGTCGCGACCTCGGGCATCGCCCGCGCCGCCTCGAGCGCATCGCCGTCGGGGCCGAGCGGCGAGACGAACGGTTCGTGCGCCGGGGGCGAACCGAGCACCTCGGTCGCCGACGCGGCGAAGGCCCGCGCCCAGCGCGTGGTGTGAAAGCCCGTAGGCCCGCCCGCGAGCGAGGCGCAGAGGGTCTCGGCGACCGCGTCGGGGAGCGCGCGGATGCCGTTCGGACCGCAGAACGGCGTATGGGTGAAGTGCAGGACGCGCAGGTCGGGCCGGCGCGCCCGCAGCATCGCGGGAACCAACGCCAGGTGGTAGTCGTTCACGACCACGGCGTCGTTGCGGGTCGCGTCGGTCGCGATCGCGTCGGCGAAGTGCTCGTTGACGGCCTGGTACGCCTGCCACGCTTCGCGGAACCGGCCGTCGAAGCGGGGTCGGCGAACGAAGTCGAAGAGGCCGTGGTAGAGGAACCAGAGCGTCGCGTTGCAGAACACGTCGAGGTGGAGCCGGTGATCGTTCTCGTCGAGCTCCAGGAGGTGGAGATCGAGCCCAGCGACGTTCGCGGCGCCCGCGCGGACCGCAGCCCGGTCGTCGGCGCTCGCGGCCGCGGCGACCCAGCGGGCATCGGGGTTTCCGGTCAGCAACGGCGCCAGCGCGCTCACGACACCACCTGCGCCCCGCCGCGAGGTGAAGCCGCCGCCGGGTTCGGCTCGGAACGAGACCGGGCCCCGCTGCGTGGCGACGATCACCAGCTCAGGAACCCACGTCGGTGAAGAGTTGGAGCCAATCCTCGAGCTCGCGCGTCGACAGGAAGTTGCTCCGCACGTGCTCGCGGCCCTTCATGCCCATCTCGTCGGCCAGCAGCGGGTTCTCGAGCAGCTCGATGCTCCGCTGTGCGCACTCGACGATCGAGTCGACGAGGTAGCCCGTCTTGCCCTCGTCGATCTGGATCGTGATCCCACCGGCCCGGCCGCCGATGACCGGGCGTCCCTTCCAGAACCCTTCGCTGACGGTGAGGCCGAATCCTTCGCGCAGCGACTTCTGGATCACGACGTCGGCGGCCCGCTGGAACGCGTTGATCTGCACCGCTCCGACCTGCTGGATGTTCGAGAGCAGGTGAATGCTGTGATCACCGGCACGGGCCTCCTCCGTGAGCTCCCACATGTGGAAGCCCTCCGGGTCGTCGGTGGCCATGGATCCCGCGAGCACGAGCTGCACGTCGGGCACGCTCTCCTGCACGATCCGGAAGGCCTCGATGACCCCGACCGGGTCCTTCCAGGGATCGAAGCGGCTCACCTGGCAGAGGATCGGCCGGTCGACATCGACGCCGTACTGGCGGCAGATCTCGCGCACGAACGGCTCCGGGAGCTCGAGGTTCTTGGCCGCGAACGGGTCGATGCAGGGCGGCGCGAGCACCACGTTGTCCATGTCGAGCGACGCGGGGACGAACTCGGGCATCGTGAACACCGCGGCATCGTGCTGCTCGACGAACGGCTTGAAGAACGCCCAGATGTCGGGATTCGCGTCGGTGAGGTCGATGTGGCAACGCCAGATCCACTCGGTGTCGGAGTGGTCGACCGAGCGGCCGCGCGCGTATTCACGCAGCGCGACCGGCTGCGGGTCGTGGATCACGACGTAGTCCCACTCGCCTTCGATCTCGATCGCGTTCGAGAGCACGCGCTCGAGGTAGACGTGCTCCATCGCCGACGTCCACTCGATGTCGGCGCCCTGGAGGCCGTTGTGCACGGCCTTGGTCACGTGGAAGAACTCGTCGCTGCCCCGGATCACCTGCCACTCGGCCTCGATGCCGAGGTCGCGCAGCAGCGGCACGTGGGTCGCGAGCAGCTCGGCCACCCCACCTCCGTAGGCGGTCGCGTTCACGTGCAGCACGCGGGCGCCCCGCAGCGGTGCGGCGAGGGCCTGGATGCGCTCCATCGCGTCGGGTTCGATGAGCTCCGCGTAGTCGGCGAAGCTCTTCTCCATGAGTGGGACCCGTTCGAGCACGCGACCTCGTCTTTCCCCGCTCGGTGTGCGACTTTCCCGCTGAGGGTGATCGTGGAGCAATCTATGCGACATGACCACGGCGGTCGTCTGTCCCGACAAGTTCCGCGGCAGCCTCTCGGCGGGTGCCGCGGCAGGCGCGATGGCGGAGGGACTTCGGCGCGGCGGAATCGACGACGTGGTCTCGATCCCGCTGGCCGACGGGGGCGAGGGCACCCTCGATGCCCTGCTCGACGCCGTCGGTGGGTCGCGGCGCACCACCGTGGTGACGGGCCCGCTCGGCGACCCGGTCGAGGCCGACTGGGCGATGCTGCGCGGCGGGGTCGCCGTCGTGGAGATGGCCCGCGCCAGCGGGCTCGCGCTCGTCGACGGCCGCAACGACCCGTTGCGCGCGTCGAGCCGCGGTACCGGTGAGCTCATCGCGGCGGCGGCGCGCAGTGGTGCCCGGCGCATCGTCGTCGGGGTCGGTGGCAGCGCCTCCACCGACGGCGGGCTCGGCGCGATCGACGCGCTCGGATGGATGTTGCCCGCGGTCGACGTGACGGTCGCGTGCGACGTCACCACTTCGTTCCTCGACGCCGCGCGCGTCTACGGGCCGCAGAAGGGCGCGTCGGCCGCGCAGGTGTCGCTGCTCGGTCGAAGGCTCGAACGACTTGCCGACCAGTACGTGCAGCGCACCGGCATCGACGTGCGCACGATCGAGAGCAGCGGGGCCGCGGGCGGGCTCGCCGGTGGGCTGGCCGCGCTCGGTGCGAAGCTGGAGCCCGGGTTCGACGTGGTCGCCGCGGCGGCCGGGCTCGGCGACGCGCTCGAACGCGCGTCGCTGGTGATCACGGGCGAGGGCCGGCTCGATGCGACGAGCCTCGAAGGGAAGGTCGTCGGCGGCGCGCTCGACTGGGCCGACGAGCACGGCGTCGCGCATCGCGGCGTCATCGCCGGGCAGGTCGATGCCGATGCGCGCGCGCAGCTCGAAGCGCGCGGCGTGCTCGTGCTCGCGCTGACCGACCGCGTCTGGCAGGCGTCGGAGACCTTCACGCGTGCCGCGCTCCTCGTCGAAGAAGCCGCCCTCGAATGCGCCCGCACGTTGCTGCACGACACGCCCCGCGGCTGAGACGTCGAGCGGCAGTTCCCGCAGCGAGCGCGACCGGCTAAGCCGTGAGCTCTCGGCCGAAGCGGGCGCGGTAGGCGGGGATCGTGCGCATCGGCGGGCGTTCGCGCACCTCGACCGGCACCGCGACGCGTTGGTGGTCGGCATCGAAGCGGACCAGCTCGGCGGCGAGCGGCGCGACGTCGCCGACGCCGGCGCGTCGCAACGCGGCGAGCAGGATCGCGAGGGCCTGCGGTCCGAGCTCGTCGAGTGGCCGGTTGCGGTGCTCGCGCACTCCGAGGTCGATCTGGGTGATCGCGTCGGGGCCGTAGCGCTGCGCGAGATCGACGAGCAACCCGAGCTCGACGCCCCAACCTTCGACGAACGGCAGCGCGTCGAGGATCTCGCGTCGCCCCGCGTATTCGCCGGAGAGCGGTTGGATGATGTCGCGGAGGCCGGGGAACCAGTGGCTGATCACGGGACGCGCGACGAGCTCGGTGACGCGGCCGCCGCCGTCGCCCTCGGCGTTCAGCGGGCGGCGGTAATAACCCTTGGTGAACAAGACCCGAGCGTCGTCGAGGAGTGGTTGCACGAGGCGCGTGACGAATCGCCCATCGAAGTTGCGGACGTCGGCGTCGAGCCAGCAGATGATGTCACCGCGGCACGCGTAGAGCGACTTCCAGAGCGCGTTGCCCTTGCCGCTCCCGCCCGGCAGATCCGGCAGGATCGACGCTTCGGCGATGACATGCGCACCTTCCGCGGCGGCGATCGTCGCGGTGTCGTCGCGCGACCCGTCGTCGATGACGACGATCTCGTCGACCAGCCCGTCCCGCTCGACGAGCTCGCGCCGGACGGTGGACACGATCGAGCCGATGGTCGCGGCTTCGTCGCGGGCGGGGAGGCACACCGATACGAGCGGCTTCACTCGGCCGGAACCGTCGATCGGGACCCTCGGTGCCATCGGCTCCAGGCTAGAGCAACGACTCGACGGCAGCGCCGGAGCCGGTGGTATCGTGTACGAAACACGCGCTCATCCAGAGCGGCCGAGGGACAGGCCCGACGACGCCGCGGCAACCAACTCTCCGTACCGGACATCCCGGTCCGGGGGTAGGTGCCAATGCCTGACCGATGAGTAGCCGAAGAGCGGTACCCCGCTTGAGGCGCTCGAGAGCGCATCGAGACCAGGAGGACCGAAGCTCATGCCGTACGTCAACAGCCTGCGGTGTCGCGAATGCGCCCGAGAGTTCGCGATCGCCCCGATCTTCACCTGCGAGTGGTGCTTCGGCCCGCTCGAGGTCGTCTACGACTACGACGCGATCGCGGCGAACGTCAGCCGCGAGTCGATCGCCAAGGGGCCGCTGTCGATCTGGCGCTACGCCGACCTGCTGCCCGTGGGCTGCGACTCGGCGATCGACCTCGGCGCCGGGTTCACCCCGCTCGTCCGTGCCGATCGCCTGGCCGAGGAGCTCGGGCTCGGCGAGGTGTGGCTGAAGAACGACACGCGCAACCCGACGAACTCGTTCAAGGACCGGGTCACGGCGGTGGCGCTGTCGAAGGCGCTCGAGTTCGGGTTCAAGACGGTCGCCTGCGCGTCGACGGGCAACCTCGCGAACTCGGTGGCCGCGCACGCGGCGCACGCAGGGCTGCGCAGCTACGTGTTCATCCCGAGCGATCTCGAGGCCGGCAAGATCGTCACGACGTCGGTGTACGGCGGCAACGTCGTCGCCGTCAACGGCAACTACGACGACGTCAACCGGCTGTGCGCCGAGCTCGCGAGCACCTACGAGTGGGCCTTCGTCAACGTGAACATGCGCCCGTTCTACGCGGAGGGCAGCAAGACCCTCGCGTACGAGACCGCCGAGCAGCTCGGCTGGGAAGCCCCCGACCACGTCGTCGTGCCGGTCGCGAGCGGGTCGCTGCTCACCAAGATCTACAAGGGATTCCACGAGCTGCACCGGGTGGGTCTGCTCGACTCCGAACCGCACGTGCGCGTCTCGGGCGCGCAGGCCGAGGGCTGCTCACCGGTGGCCCGCGCGTTCACCGAAGGCAGCGACACGATCCGTCCGGTGAAGCCGTCGACGATCGCCAAGTCGCTCGCGATCGGCAATCCCGCCGACGGCTACTTCGCGCTCGACACCGTGCGCGACACGGGTGGCGGTTTCGCCGCCGTGTCCGACGACGAGATCGTCGAAGGGATGCGGCTGCTCGCGCGCACCGAGGGTGTGTTCGGCGAGACCGCCGCGGGCGTCACCGTCGCGACGCTCGTGCGCCTCGCCCGCGAGGGCGTGGTCAAGGCCGACGAACGCGTCGTCGTCTACATCACGGGCCACGGACTCAAGACCCTCGACGCGATCACGTCCGTCGTCGGCCCCACGGCGACGATCGCCCCGACGCTCGACGCCTTCCACGAAGCGTTCACGATCGAGGAGCAGTGATGCCGGTCACCGTACGGATCCCCACCCAGTTGCGAACCCTCACGGGAGGTGCGTCGGAGGTCTCGCTCGAGGGCGGCACCGTGGCCGAGGTCCTGCACCAGCTCGACACCGCCCACGCCGGCTTCGGCGAGCGCATCTTCGACGACTCCGGTTCGCTGCGGCGCTTCGTCAACGTGTTCGTCGCCGACGAGGACATCCGCTTCCTGCAGAACCTCGACACCCAGGTCGAGAACGGCCAGGTCGTGAGCATCGTCCCCGCGGTCGCCGGCGGGGCGTAGCGCACGCGGGCATCGAGCAGCCCGCTCGACGAAGGTGGGAAGCCGCCGGCCGCGGCTTCCCACGATCACGTCGCTCGGCGGCGACGGCGCGCTATCGCCAGGTGAGCTTCGGCTTGGCCGCGCTGCGCGCCGCGCCCTTCGCGTGCAGGGTCACGGCGACCCTGCGGGCCACGAACACGTTGCCGGCGAAGGCCTGGAAGCGCACCACGGCGTCACCGGGACCGAACAGGCCGTTCTGGGGCCGGATGGTCGCCCGGAACGGCACCGTCGTGTCGGCCGAGCACGAGACGCCGACGAAGCCGAACGACTCGAAGATCGCCCGGTCGAAGATCTGGCGCAGGTCGAGGTCGACCTCGACGTTGGCCGCGCGGTTGCGGCACTCGACGGTGCCCTTCAGGCTGGCGACGCCCTTCGAGTTGACCGACGGCGTCTTGTCGATCCGTACCGCGATCTCGAGCGGCGGGAGCGGCGGGATGTTCGGGTCGAACTTGATGAGCGTCGCGGCCGTGGGCCCGACCGCCTGGTCGTCCTGCGTGCCGATGTAGCAGCCGCCGTTGAGCGCGCAGTCGGTGCCGTCGGCGAGGATCCGGGAGACCGTGAACGGGAATCCGCTGTACGCGCCGGTGCCGTCGGTGAAGGTGAAGTTGACCGTGTTGAGGTCGCAGTCGGCCGGGCTGACCGTCGAGGTCGGGCATTCGACGACGGCCATCGACGTGTCGGGGGCGAAGCCGCTCGCCGACACCATGATCTGCTGGCCGTCGGCGAGCTTCCTGTTCGGCGTCGCGCTGACGGTCG
>DAIQOP010000097.1:0-13071 GCA_036787815.1 Actinomycetota bacterium | reverse complement strand
GAGGGCGGCGACGATCATCGTCGCCTCGTCCAATACGGGAACAATGATCGAAATGCGCAAAGCTGCCGCTCCTGCGCCGCTACTTCTTGAACGCGAACGTGCCTGCGAACACGTGGAAGGCTTCGTCGCGCCGGATGCGCGAACCGAGCCTCAACACCCACACCCGCCCGCCGTGGACGATGATCCGTTCGTCGTAGTAGTGCTTCACGCCGTGCTGGTCGACGTTGACGAACACGAAGTCGCGCCAGGTCGCGTGGCCGAGCTTGTGCGAGACGCTCACACCGAGCTTGGTGCCCGCGAGCTGGCGGAGCTGCAGGCTCATGAAGTCGCGCAGGTACGGGTCGGTGGCCGGAGTCGGACCGGGCAGCTGGAACCAGATGACGTCGAAGGTGACCTCGTCGTCGACGAGCGCGCTGTCGCGCGGCACGGTGAACGTCCCGCGTCCGGTGGCCACGCGCTCCGACTGGCGGGTCGGTGGAACCGGGAAGTCGGCCCGGAAGCCGGCGCCGCTCGGCTGGACCCGTGAGTACGCGTGGTCGTCGAGGTAGCGGCTCAGCTCGTCCTTGGTGTTGTTGCCGACGAGCGCGCTGAATTGATGGAAGGCCCCGACCGCCGCGACGAGCGCGATCACGATGAGCACGCCGAGCACGAACGCCGTACGAACGGCCCGACCGGCACCTTGGGGACGGAATACGTCGACCGCCACGCCGTGAGTGTGGCAGACGCCGGGCCGACCGTGACCACGGGCGGATGGCAGGCGACCCCGATCCGGCCTCTACGATGCCGCCCGGACCCAAGGAGACCGGATGCCGCTCGCCACCGCCGAACACGCTCTGCTCCACGAACGGCGCCCGCTCACGCGGCCCGAGGTCGATGCCGTCGCGGCGCTCCCGCTCGACGAGCTGCCCTCGCTGGTGGCCCTCGCGCACAAGGTCCGGCTCGAGTACATGGGCGCCGAGGTCGAGCTCGAGAGCCTCATCAACGCGAAGTCCGGGGCGTGCCCCGAAGACTGCGCCTTCTGCTCCCAGTCGGTCCGCTTCGACACCTCGGTCGACGTCTACCCGTTCCTCGACCTGGGCGAGGTGCTGGCCGCGGCCCACGCGACACGCGACGCCGGCGCGACCCAGTTCTGCATCGTCGTCGCCGTCCGTGGCCCCGAAGAGCGGCTCCTGCGCAAGGTGATCGACGCCGTGCAATCGGTACGCGACGAGACCGGCCTCGAGGTCGCGTGCTCGCTCGGGCTCCTCACCGACGAGCAGGCCGCGCGACTCGCCGACGCGGGTGTGCGGCGCTACAACCACAACCTGGAAGCGTGCCGCGAGGTCTTCCCGTCGATCTGCACGACGCACTCCTACGACGACCGGGTCGCCACCGCGCGCCGGGCCATCGACGCGGGCATGGAGCTGTGCTGCGGTGGGATCCTCGGAATGGGTGAGACGCTCGCGCAGCGCATCGACTTCGCGTTCGAGCTCGCCGAGCTCGCGCCGTGCGAGGTCCCGATCAACCTGCTGGACCCGCGTCCGGGCACCCCACTCGAGGGATCCACGACCCTCACACCCCGCGAGGCGCTCCAGGCGATCGCCCTCTTCCGCCTCGTGCTCCCCGGCGCCTGGTTGCGATTGGCCGGCGGCCGCGAGCGCGTGCTCGGAGAGCTGCAGGCGCTCGGCTTGCTCGCCGGGGCCAACGCGCTCATCGTCGGCAACTACCTCACCACCTCGGGACGCCCCGCCTCCGACGACCTCGCGCTGCTCGAGGCGCTCGGGATGCCGGTCGCCGACGGGCCGGGCGAGGGCCGCGTGATCGTCGACGCCACCGGCAGCACCTCGCTCCCCGCCCGCCGCAACATCCCTGTCACGGTTACTCCCGGTCGCGCCCGCTGACGTTCGGCACGGAGCTCCACCGCGGTTCTCAGGCGGCGGGTGGGTCGTCGCGCGGGTGGAGGTGGGACGTGTCGTTGTAGCCGGCGAGGAAGGGTGGGCCACCGCCGCGCGACCCGATGCGCGTGATCGAGGCGACGTCGAGATGCATGCGCCACGAGGTCGCGTCGGCGACCCCGAGCGCCCACACGACCGCGGCCTTGATCGGCGACACATGACTCACCGCGACCACGGTGCGCTCCGGCCCCGACCACTCCGTGCAGAACTCGGCCACGCGCCGGCCGACCGTTTCGAGGCTCTCGCCGCCCGGCGGCGCGAACGACGGGTCACGGCGCCACTGCTCCCACTCCGCGGGGCTCACCTCACCCAGCTTGCGCCCGTCCCAGTCGCCGTAGTCGAGCTCCACCAGCCGGTCGTCGACCTCCACCGGAACACCGAGCACCCGGGCGATCTCCGCCGCGGTGCCCGCGGCGCGCTGGAGCGGGCTCGTGAGCACGAGCGTGGCGCCACAATCGGCGAGCCCGTTCGCCGCGAGGCGCGCCTGATCGAGACCGAGGTCGGTGAGCGGCGGGTCGAGCCGGCCCTGGAGGCGACCCTCGCGGTTCACCGCCGTCTGGCCGTGGCGGACGAAGAGGATCACGTCGACACCAGCGCGAGGCGGCCGCGGCGCACGAGCTCGCGTCGGCGCGCCCGATCACGAAGCCCGAAACGCGTCCAGATCCATCGTGTCGCCCAGAGTCCGAGCAGCTCTTCGATCACGACGAAGGCCGGTGCGGGGACGAGCGCGACGTGGCCGAAGCTCCGGCCGAACCCCGGCCACCAGAACACGCGCTGCGATGCGAACGCGCCCGAGAGCGCGAGCCCGCAGAACCAGCCGATCGGCAGGCCGATCACGCGGCGCCGCAACAGGCGCCGACCGCGGCCACTGGTCACGAGCATGACGAGCGCGAGCGCGACGACGGGCGCGAGCAGCGTGTGGCCGTACGCCTGACGACCGTTCGCGAGGTCGACCACCAGCGGGAGCAGGGCGCCGACGGCGACGGCACGGAAGTCGAGGCCCGCACTCTGGAAGACGTTCCAGACCGCGAAGACCGAACCGGCCGCGTACCAGAAGAGCACGCTCGATCAACCGCTCACGAAGACGGCACGAGGATGGCGCCGCAGTTGTCGCAGGTGGCGATGCCGGCCTCGGGGTCGTGGCGGATGCGGTCGACCTCGGTCGCGGGGATCGAGAGCCGGCAGCCCTGGCACGTGTCGCCGACGAGCAGGGCGACGCCCGCGCCGTGGTTCTGCGACCGGATGCGCTCGAAGTCGGCGAGGAGCGTCGCGCTCACGGCCGATGCCTCCTCGGCGCGCCCGGCCTCCTCGATCGCGATCTGCGCGTCGAGCTCGGCTTCCGACGCGGCGAGGGTCGTCTCGAGCTCGACCAGCTCCGCTCGCAGCCCCACGAGCTCGGCCTCGAGCGACGCGAGCTCGGTGTCGAGCGACTCGCGACGCTCCATCACCTCGAGCTCCTGCTCCTCGATCACCGCGCGGTGCCGGTCGAGCTGGTCGATGTCGGCCTGCATGTCGAGCAACTCGCGGGGCGACGAGACCGTGCCGGAGTAGAGCTTGCCGTCGACCTCCTTGGCCCGGCGCGTGAGCTGTTGGGCCTCCCCGTCGAGGCGTCCCTCCTCGGTGAGCGCCACATCCCGGTCGCGACGCGTCGTGTCGGCGCGCGCCACGAGCTCGCCCTCGAGCGCGCGTCGCTCGCGGATCGCTTCGCGCTCCGGGAGCGTGCTGCGCCGGTAGCGGAGCCGCTCGAGGCCGGTGTCGCGCTCCTGCACGCGCAGCAGCGCGGCGAGGTCGGGACGGGTCATGGTCCTCCAGGTTCAGGTGGTGGGCGGCGGATGCGGCGCGGTCGTGGTGGTGGTCTTCGGGCTGGTGGTGGTCGTCGTCTTCGGCTTCGGCTTCGGCTTCGGCTTGACGGTCGTGGTGGTCGGCGGGACCGTCGTGGTCGTGGTGGGCGGGGAGCCGGTGCCGCGTCCGGTCATCGAGATGTAGCGCGAGAACGGCCAGAATCCCTGGTCGGGCGGCGTGAAGTTGAGCGGCGGGAGGTTCGCGAGGGCGAGCTCCATGTAGTTGCGCCAGATCCTCGCGGGGATCGTGCCACCGAAGACCTGCCCGCCGTTGAAGAAGGGGTTCATCGAGATCGTGTCGCCCGCGGGGTCGCCCATCCAGACCGCCGTCGTGAGCTGCGGGGTGAAGCCGACGAACCACGCGTCGACGTTGCGGTCGGTGGTGCCGGTCTTGCCGGCCGCGGGACGCGGGAAGTTCCCGAGCGTGCGCGACGCGGTGCCCGATCGCACCGGGCCCTGGAGCATGTCGGTTTCCGTGCGGGCGATGTTCACCGGCATCACCTGCTTGCCGTGACCCGACAGCGGTTCCTGGAACACGATCTTGCCGTCGGGGCCCTGCACCTTGGTGACGAACATCGGCGGCCGGTGCACACCGTCGTTCGCGAGCGTGGAGTATGCGGAGGCCATGTCGAGCGGGGAGATGCCTTCGGTGCCCAGCGTGAGCGACGTGACCGGTTGCAGCGGGGCCGTGACGCCCATCTCGTGCGCGACGTCGATCACCTTCTGCGGCCCCGCCGCCGCGCGCGTGTAGCCGGCGGCGTTGAGCTGGTTCGGGTCGCCGCCGAGCGCGACGATCAACCGCACGAAGGCGCAGTTGATCGAGTTCGTGATCGCGGTGCGCAACGTCATGACACCGCCGCCCTCACCACCGGGCGAGTAGGGCTTGTTGTCGGTCGTGAGCCCGGGAGGGATCGTGCACCCGGCCGAGCCGTCGATCGTGTCGTTCGGCGAATACCCGTTCTCGAGCGCGGTCGCCAGGGTGAAGACCTTGAACGACGAGCCGACCTGCCGGTTCGCACCCGTCGCGTAGTTGAACTGCTGCTTCAGGAACCCGGCTCCGCTCGCGTCGCCGCTGCCGCTCACCATCGCACGCACCGCGCCGTTGGAGTTGTCGATCGAGACGAGCGCGCCGGTGACCGGGATGTTCGGTTGGTTCGCCGCGTTGGCGATCTCGGTCTTCACCGCGTCCTCGGCCTCGCGCTGCAGCACCCGGTCGTAGGTGGTCGTGATCCGCAGGCCACCGTGGTAGATGAGGTTGCGCCGAGTGGGCAGATCGGGCCCGAGGCGCGGGTCGGCGAGGAGGCGCTGCACCACCGTCGCGACGAAGTAGCTCGTGGGCGCGATCGTGGCGACGGAGTTGAACGCCCGCGTCGGGAGCGGATAGCGATTGAACGCGCGCACCGCGGTATCTCCGATGACACCCGTCTCGCGCATCGCGAGGAGCACCTCGTAACGCCGGTGGTGCGCGGCTGCCGGATGCAGCACCGGGTCGTAGCCCGACGGCGCGGCGATCATGCCGGCGAGCATCGCGGCCTGCGGGATGGTGAGCTTGATCGGCTGCTCGTTGAAGTAGCGCTCCGACGCCGCGCGGATGCCGTATGCGTCGCGGCCGAAGTAGACGGTGTTGAGGTAGCGCTCGAGGATCTCGTCCTTCGTGTAGATCTTCTCGAGCCGCATCGCGAGCACCGCCTCGCGCACCTTGCGTTGCAGGTCGCGCTTGGGGTTCTCGATGAGCGTGTTCTTCACGAGCTGCTGGGTGATCGTCGAGCCACCCTGCGACACGACCCCGGAATGCACGTCCTTGAACAACGCCCGCAGGATCGACTTCGGGTCGACACCGCGGTGCGAGAAGAACGTGCGGTCCTCGATCGAGACGACCGCGGCGATCACGCCCGGCGACACGTCCTTGAGGGTGACCGGCGCGCGATCCTCGGTGGCGTAGAGGGTGGCCATCGTGTTGCCGTCGCGATCGAGGATCACCGAGCGCTGCTCGAGCGCCTGGAGCACGGGCGTGATCGCCCCGTTGCTCGTGGTTCCGAACGTGAGCGCGCGGGTCGCGGGAATGGCGAAGGCCAGGGTCGCCGCCAGCGCGCCGCCACCGAACACGACGATCGCGAGGAAGAATGCGAGATGCTTGATGGTCCGATTCACGGCCCGGACAGCTTCGCACACGACCTTCCCGACTCCGTGACGGGCCCCCATCGGTAGGGTTCGCCCTCTTGGCGCCGGAAACACCAGGTCAGACACCAGGTCAGACACCAGGTCAGCGGCCACTCCTCCGGTCGTCGGTCCGGCGCCTCGCCGCCGGGGGCGTAGCCGGCCCCGTGGCATTCGTCGGCGCGTGGTCGCTGGCGGGGCTCTCGGCGCGGCACTACTCGGCCGCGCAGGACGCGATCAGCCGTCTGGCCGAGACCGGTGCCCCGACGCGCGCCGCGATGACCGCCGGGTTCGTGGTGTTCGGTGTCGGTGTCCCCGTGTACTCACGGGCGCTGCGCGCGGCGCTCGGCGGGCCGGCCTGGCTGACGGCCTTCGCGACCGGGATCGCGACGCTCGCCGTGGCGGCGTCGCCGCTCGGGGCCCCGACCCGCGACACCGTGCACGCCTGCTTCGCCACCGCCGGCTACGTGACCCTCGCGGCGACGCCGCTGCTGGCGGCCCGCGCGTTCGCCCGGGACGGAAGGTCGGCCTGGGCGCGGGCGTCGGTGCTCACGGGCATCGTGTCGGGTGCGTGCCTGCTGGTGACCGTCGCGGGCCCGGCGCACGGGTTCTTCCAGCGACTCGGCCTCGGAGTCGTCGACGGGTGGATCGTGGTGAGCGCCATCGAGATCCTCCGCACCGGACGCGCTCTCACTCATTCTTCATGTTCGGATCCGTACGGTTGATCCGGCGGGACGAGTGGTGAAACCCCACCGTCACCACTCCCCCGCCCCTTCTTCTGCCATCGCAGCGCGCGGCCCGTCACGACCGTGGTGCTCTGGCAACCGTCGTCTCGGAGCCGTGGTCTGCAAGCATGGTCGCCATGACGCCTGAGCCGGTGTGGCGGTGGCGCGTCCTGGCGTTCCGTTTCGTCGCCGCCCTCGCGATCATGAGCCTCGCGACGGTCGGCACCCTCGGCTACGCGTACTGGTTCGCCAACGACCAGGTCGCCAAGATCCACCACCCGCGTCTCGACCCCGGCCTGATCCAGCGCGTGGGCGCGACGGAGCCCGCCAACTACCTCATCGTCGGCTCCGATACGCGTGGGTTCGTGCACGACGCTGTCGCGGCCGAGCACTTCGGCACGCCGCGCACCAACCCGGAGAACCTCGCCGACGTGATCATGATCGCCCACGTCGACCCTCGCGCTCCGGGCCGCGGCTTCCTCGTGTCGATACCGCGCGACACGTGGGTACCGATCCCCGGTCACGGCACGCAGAAGATCAACGCCGCGTTCTCGTACGGCGCGAGCACCCTGATCCGCACGATCCAGGACGACTTCCGATTCCACGTCAATCACTACCTGAAGCTCGATTTCGACACGTTCACCGACGTCGTGAACGCGATCGGCAAGGTGCACCTCTTCTTCCCTGCGCCCGCGTTCGACGCGAAGACCGGGCTCTACGTGAAGACCGCTGGGTGCGTCCCGCTCGACGGGCTGGAGGCGCTCGCGTACGCGCGCTCGCGGTACTACCAGTACAAGACGCCCACGAGCGGGAACGACCCGCGGCACTGGGCGAAGGACGGCCGATCCGACATCGGGCGGATCGGTCGCCAGCAGTACTTCATCCGCAGCCTCGCGAGCGAGGCGATCAAGAAGGGCGCGCGCAACCCGCTCACCGCGAAGGCGTTGGTCGAGAAGATCGTTCCGCATCTCGAGGCCGACCCGAGCATGGGCCTACGCGAGTTCTTCAGCCTCGTGCTCGCGTTCCGCAGCGTCGACCCCGGCGCCGTGAAGATGGTGACGATCCCGACGGCCCCGGTGATGGTCGGCGCCACGTCGACGCAGCAACTGCTCCCCGTGCAGGCGGCGCCGATCTTCGCGTTGTTGGGCGACTTCACCCGCTCGTCCGGCGGCGCTGCGACCAAGATCACTCGCTCGCAGATCCGGGTGCGGGTGCTCAACGGCTCGGGCGTGCTGCACGTTGCCGGCACCGCGGCCACGGCGCTGCACGCGGCCGGGTTCGCGAGCGGCGGTGCGCCCGGCGACGCCGATCAGCACGACTACGTGTACACGCAGGTGCGCTACACGGCGGGAAATCTCGCGAAGGCCGAGATCGTCGCGTCGTACCTCGGTGGTGCCGGCCTGCTCGAGCAGAGCTCCTCGGCGTCCGGTACGGCGGGTGCCGACGTCGTCGTGGTGCTCGGCGCCGACTTCGTCGGGATCGCGGCGCCGGGATCCCATCCCGAGGCCCCGACCGGATCGACCGTCACGACGTTGGCCGCGAACCCGGGCACGACCCCGGGTGTGACCGCCCCGCCCGCGGTCGCCGGCCGGCCCGCCGTGGGTTGCACCTGACCCTGCGCACACGGTGACCCGACCTGGAAACGCCGACCATGGACGGGTGCCGTACGTGGTCGTACCCTCACGGCCATGATCTCGTCGATCTCGGCCCGCGTGGGATGTGCCGCCTTCACGATCGCACTGGCGACCGCGGTCGGATCGATGCCGATCCCGGCCGCCGGCGCGGCGACGCTGCCGACCTTCGATGCCGTCGGCAGCTGGCTGATCGACGGCCCGACGGCGTCGAACGTCAGCCTCCAGGTGACGGAGACCCAGGGCGAGAGCCCGTCGTTGTTCTTCTTCGTGTCCCAGCAATTCTGCGACGCGGCCCACGACCAAGAGGTGTTCCGCTCGTTCTCGGGATCCCTGCCCGAGGACCGCACGATCTTCGCGATCGGGGCGAAGATGAGCGGCGCGGCCCTCAATCTCCGCCACGTGCCCATGTCGGGCTCCGAGCAACGCATCGACGGATGCACGACCACCGCACAGCGAGCGGTCCGGTCGTCGGGTGTGCACACGCACTCGCTGTCGAGCTTCCCGGCTTCGATCCTCGCGAACTGGACGGCGACGGGCCCGTACCACGAGGGGCAACCCGGTATCCACGCACGCGAGGCGACCGCCTTCGGCGTCGAGCTGTCGGGTGGGCCACTCAACCTCGGCGACATCGGCGCCTCGGGGTTCGCGGAGCTCCGCAAGACGAGGCTCCCACCGCCGTAACCGGGCGTCAGGCCCGCCGTGATCGCGGTTCGCCCGCTCCACGCCGGGATGTCGTCATCAGGACAGTGCGCGGCCGGTGACGAAGGCTTCGATCTGATCGCAGACGTACGCGATGTCGTCGTCTTCCAGCGCGTGGCTCATCGGCACCAAGATGCCGCGCTCCATCACCGCGTCGGCGTTCGGGAGGCCCGACTCCGGCACGCGGAACGGGACGCCCTGCATCATCGGTTGGCGCGCCGCGTTGCCCGTCCAGACGGTTCGGGTGTCGATGCCGACGGCCTCGAGCGCGACCTGCAGATCGCCGCGCGTGAAGCCCGCGTCGGGCTGCAGGAGGAACACGAACGACAGCCACGCGGTCTCGAGCTCCGCGGTCTGGCGGGGCGCGACGAACTTCTCGGGGTAGCGATCGAGCAGCTCGCAGTAGAGGGCGAAGCTGCGCTGCCGGCGAGCCCGGTTCTCGGGCAGCCTGCGCAGCTGCTGCACACCGAACGCGGCGCCCAGCTCCGAGGGCTCGAAGTTCCACGCGACGTCGTCGAAGATGAACAGGCTGTCGTAGCGGACACCGTCGAGGTCTTCCCAAAAGTTGCGCGTGCCCTTCGCCGACCCGAACAGTTGGCGCTCCGAGCGCCGACCCCAGCGCCGTAACGACAGGCACCGGTCGCGCAGCCCTTCGTCGTCGAGGAGCACCATGCCTCCGTTGCCGGCGCACGTGATGATGTGCGACAGCGCGAAGCTCGTGACCGAGATGTCGGCGCGCGTTCCCGTCGGGGTGCCGCGCAGCTTCGCGCCGAGGGCGTCGCACGAGTCTTCGACGACGGCGAGCCCGTGCCGATCGGCGATCTCGCGGACGCGGTCCCAGTCGGGCGCGTTGCCGGCGAGGTTGGGCAAGAGGATCGCCCGCGTCGCCGGGCCGACCATCGCCTCGATCTCATCGACGTCGACATTGAACGTGTCGGGCTCGACGTCGACGAACACCGGCACCAGGCCCGCGCGCACGAGTGGCGCGAGATCGGTCGAGAAGGTGAGTGGAGACGTGATCACCTCGGAGCCAGGAGGGAGATCGAGCAGCTCGACCGCGAGGTACAGCGCGGAGGAGCCCGAGTTGCACATCACGCCCGACGACTTGCCGAAGAGCTCGGCCACCCGCCGCTCCATCTCGTCGACGTGCTTGCCGATGCGCAGCGTTCCCTTGCCGTCGTCGAGCACGGCGAGCACGGCGTCGATCTCGTCGCGCCCGTACACCGCGGTCGCGTAGAGCACGCGCTTGTCGATCATCCGCCACCCTCCCCTACCCAATGCCAGATCGTCAGCACCTTCAGCAGGTGCGTCGCGTAGTACTCGCGGCCGGCGGGAGTGAGGTGGTACCCGTCGGCGTAGAAGTACGCGTTCTGCGGCGACAATCCGGTGCCGATGCTGTGCCAATCGAAGATCCGCGCGTTGGGATACGGCGCGACGTCGTGAACGAGCTGGGCGTTGTCGGTGTCCTGCCACGAGCGAGGCACCTTCAGGGACACGAACACGACCCGGCGGTTGCGGCCGACGATGCGCATCACCTGGTCGACGAACCCGACGCCGAGCGCACCGTTGTTTCCGCAGTGCACGATCACCAGCGGTCCGAGCAACGACCTGCGCGCGAACGCCTGTAGCACCTGGAGGCAGGTTCCGGCGTGCCGGCTCACGGCCGCGTTCACGAGCACCGCGCCTCCGACCGGGCCGGTGAGCGTGTGCTCGACCGCGCTCGACGCGCCGAGCAGCACCGAATCACCGACGGCCGAGACCTTCCAGCCCGGTACCGACACCGGCGCACTCGTCGGCGGCGTGGTCGAGCCGGGCCTGCCCCGGTGGGTCGTCGAGGTGCGCGGGCTGGTCGTCGCGGTGACGCCGGCCGGCGCCGTCGGCAGCGCGCACTTGCCGGTGACGACGCAGTCGCCACCACCGACGGCGGTGTGCCCGCCGACGATCTGGAGGTCGTTCGGTGGCCGGGCCGCGACCGCGGCGGCACCGAGGAACAGCACGCTCGCGATCACTCCCGCGCCCGCGACCCGCCAGCGGCGCCGGAGCAGGTGCCGGCGTTCACCGGTCGCGACGCGCAGCTCGTGCATCGCCGAGAGGAACGCGCCGCGGCGCACGGGTGTCTCGACGAAGCGGAACGAGAGCTCGACCACCGCGGCGACCAGCAGTACGCGCAGCACGAGCGTGACCGCCGAGGGCGTGTGCAGATCGAGGTTCGGGCGGGTGAACTCGAATATCCCGATGCCCCAGAGGTAGATCCCGTACGAACGGAGGCCGATCCACTGCAACGGGCGGGATCCGAGCACGCGGCTGACATCGGCCGCGGGACTGACGATCACGGTGATCAACACGACGGTGAAGAGGTCGGTCAACGGGAACCCGCCGACGTACAACCACGTGCTCGTCTGGCGCGCGGTGACGAACAACGTCGCGAGCCCGATCAACGAGGCGGCACCCGCGAGGTCGAGGATCGCGCCGGCACGCGCCCCGACGCTCACGGACCGGCGTCGGGGCGGGTACACGAACGCGAGCAGCGCGCCGACGAGCGGTCCGTACGCGCGCGCCTCGGTGCCGAGGTACGCGTGGTTCTGGTTGCCGTGCGTCGCGAACCACACCATCGCCAACCACGAGAGCACCGCGATGACCGCGGTGAAGACCCGCAACCGACCGAGCCCGAACCACCGCCCGAGCACGAAGAGCAGTGGCCACACGACGTAGAACTGCTCCTCGACCGCGAGCGACCAGAGGTGCTGGAACGGTTGGCGGCGGCCGGCGTCGGCCGCGAGGTCGACGTACGACACGCCGTGCACGATGTGCCACCAGTTCTCCGCGTAGAAACCGAACGCGAGGTCGCCCCGCAACCGGCCGAGATCCTCGTGGTAGAAGATCGCGACGATCAGCCCGGTCACGAGCATCATCGCGACCAATGCGGGCCACAACCGGCGGATACGCCGGGCCCAGAACTGCCGCAGGTCGATGCGCGCGGAGGTGCGGGACTCCGCGAGGAGCAGGCTGGTGATCAGGTAACCGCTGATGACGAAGAACACCTCGACGCCCAGGAACCCGCCGCGCAGCAGCGACCGATCGCCGCGGTAGTGGTAGAGCAGCACCGCGACGACCGAGACCGCGCGCAGACCGTCGAGGCCCGGCAGGTACGGCAATCGGGCTCCGGATCCGCGGCCCGCACCGTCGACACCCGGTGCCCGAGCCGTGGCCGCGGCGCGTGCCGGCGCGGCGCGCGAGACGTCAGGCTCCCGTAGACCGAACACCCTCCACTTTACGTGGAGCGCCCGGCCGGAGTGCACCGCGTCGCTCTGCCTCGCGGGTTCCCGCCGGTCCCGCCGGACCGGCCGGACCCGCGTGTCTCAGGTTGCGACGGACACGATCGGCAACGCGAGGGGCTTGCCCGCGAGCGAGCCGAGGAACGGCTTGTCGGAGAAGTCGAAGATCCCGCCGTCGGAGCCGACCATCAGGTAGCCGCTGCCGTACCGCACCATGCCGACGACCGGTCGGTTGAGCCGGGTTCCGCCCATCGAACCGTGGAAGCGGGCGTCGCCGAACGCGAAGATCCCGCCGTCGGACGCCACGAGCCAGTAGCCGCGATTCGTCGACGTGGGAACGAGCCCGTTCACCGGCTTGTTCAGCCGGATCCCGCCGGTCGAGCCGTAGAAGCCCGCGTCGCCGAAGCTGAAGATCCCGCCGTCGGAGGCGACCATGAAGTAGCCGTGACCCGACGGCGTCGCGACCGAGCCGATCACCGGTTGGTTCAGCCTCCGACCCGAGAGGTCGCCGTAGGAGTGCGCATCGCCGTAGTGCAACGCCCGACCGCGGGAGGTGAAGAGCCAGTAGCCCCTCCCCGTGGGGGTCGACGAGAGGCTCGACACCGTCTCGCCGGCCGGGAGCGCCGGCGCGTTGCCGAGCGAGTGCGCGTCGCCGAACGCGTACACCTGCCCGAGGCGGTTCACGATCCAGTAGCCGTGCCGCGACGGCGTCGGCTCGAAGTGCACGACGCCCGTGGTGCGGGCGTTGCAGTGCCAGCCCACCGAACCGAACGCGTACACGGCGCCGCCCGCGCCCACCATCCAGT
>DAIQOP010000320.1:0-3546 GCA_036787815.1 Actinomycetota bacterium | reverse complement strand
CATGTTGCGCGTGTACTGCACGTGGCCCGGCGTGTCGGCGATGATGAACTTGCGTCGAGGTGTCGCGAAATAGCGGTACGCGACGTCGATCGTGATTCCCTGCTCGCGCTCGGCCCGCAGACCGTCGGTGAGCAGGGCGAGGTTGGTGTAATCGAAGCCCCGGTCGCGGCTGGTGCGTTCGACCGCGTCGAGCTGGTCCTCGAAGATCTGCTTCGTCTCGAGCAGGAGCCGCCCGATCAGCGTGCTCTTGCCGTCGTCGACCGAGCCCGCGGTTGCGAACCGCAACATCTCCATCAGAAGTACCCCTCGCGCTTTCGGTCTTCCATGGCGGCTTCGGTGAACCGGTCGTCGGCGCGCGTCGCGCCCCGCTCGGTGATTCGTGACGCGGCGACCTCGAGGATGATGTCGGGCACCGTTGCCGCCGACGACTCGACCGCGCCGGTGCAGCTGGCGTCGCCGACGGTGCGGTACCGGACGAGCATCGTCTCCGGCTCCTCCTCGGGCAGCAGCGTGATGAAGTCGGAGACCGCGAGCAGCATGCCGTCGCGCCGGAACACGGGGCGGTGGTGCGCGAAGTAGATCGACGGCACCTCGATGCCCTCTTCGTCGATGTACTGCCAGATGTCGAGCTCGGTCCAGTTCGAGAGCGGGAACACCCGGATGTGCTCGCCCTTGGTGTGCCGGCCGTTGTAGAGGTTCCAGAGCTCGGGGCGCTGGTTCTTCGGGTCCCACTGCCCGAACTCGTCGCGGAACGAGTAGACGCGTTCCTTGGCCCGGGCCTTCTCCTCGTCGCGGCGGCCTCCGCCGAAGACGGCGTCGAAGCCGTTCTTCGTGATGCCGTCGAGGAGCGTGGTGGTCTGGAGTCGGTTGCGGCTGGCCCGCGGCCCTCGCTCCTCGACCACGCGGCCGGTGTCGATGGATTCCTGCACCGAGGCGACCACGAGCTGGACGCCGAGCTCGGCGACCCGCCGGTCGCGGAACTCGATCACCTCGGGGAAGTTGTGGCCCGTGTCGACGTGCATGAGCGCGAACGGGATCCGGGCCGGCCAGAACGCCTTCTCGGCGAGGCGCAGCATGACGATCGAGTCCTTGCCGCCCGAGAACAGCAGCACCGGCTTCTCGAACTCAGCCGCGACCTCGCGGAAGATGTGGATCGACTCCGCCTCGAGCGCGTCGAGATGCGAGATCTGAGTATTCACGTGCAGTCACCGCCAGACGACGCTCAGTAGTTTCCCAGGATATCGGGAATCGATGTTGTGGGGAACCGGCCTCCGAGGCTCCTGCCTCCAAGGATATCGGCCTCCAGGGAGGCGTCCCCAGCCCGATCCGGGTGAAGCTCGACATCGGGCGCGCCGCCCTACTGTTCACTCGGCCACGTCTCGATTCGCCGGTGTGGCCCCGCCGCCTTCCGAAAGCCCCCGCATCGCATGTCTCGCAAGCGCCCCGCCGTCGCCATCGCCCTCGCCGTGCTCCTGTTCGGGGGCACCGCGATCGTCTTCGCGGCCGTCGCCCACAAGGGCACGAAGCACAACACGGCTGCGGGACCGAGCCCGGGGTCGCCGGTGACGACGGGGCCCGGTGGGTCGGCCGTCGACGCCCGACCGATCGCGAACCTCTCGAGCCGGGCGTTCGGCATCTCGACGGGCGTGCAGCTCTACAACGAGAGCCTCGACAAGATCGACGCCGACATCGCGGGCATCGCCGCGCTCGGGGCCCACTGGGTCCGGACGGCGGTGCGTTGGGACTTGGTCGAGCCCGACCGCGCGACGGCCGACGACTGGACGACCGCCGATCGCATCGTGGCCGACGCCCGGGCCCACGATCTCAACCTGATCCTCAATGTCACCGGCACGCCGAAATGGGCGCGTGCGCCCGGGGCCGGGGCGGTCGAATTCCCTTCGGATCTCCAGACGTACGCGACGTTCACGCAGAAGATCGCGAGCCGTTTTGCCGGAAAGGTCGCGGCGTACGAGCTCGGGAACGAGCCGAATCACACGAAGTCGTTCGCCAATCCCGACCCGAAACGCTATGAGCAGGTTCTCGCGCTTTCGTACCCGTTGATCAAGGCCGCCGATCCGCAGACGAAGGTGCTCACAGGCGGGCTCGGTGGGGTCAAGGACAAGAACGGCGCCATCCCCGGCGACGTGTTCCTCGCCGATCTCTACCGGGCCGGCGCGAAGCCGTACTTCGACGGCGTGAGCTACCACCCCTACACGTATCCGCTGCTTCCTTCGAACGATTCGGGCGAGCGGGGCTGGAGCCGAATGCTCAACGCCCGCCGGACCATGGTGGCCAACGGTGACGCCGCCAAGCAGATCTGGGTCACCGAGTACGGCGCGCCGACCGGCGGCCCCAACTCGGTGAGTCAGGGCGATCAGTCGACGATCATGTACGACGCGTACCGGCTCTGGGCGGGCTACTCATGGGCCGGCCCGTTGTGCTGGTTCGATTACCGTGACAAGGGTACCGATACCAGCGACCACGGCAACTTCTTCGGGCTCTATTCCAAGAACGGTCAGCCCAAGGAAGCACTTGCCCAGTACCAATCGCTCGTGCGATCAGCCCGCTGAGCCGGCGCCGCCTCGGTGCGCACGTTGTAGGGGGCACCGCTCAGGATTCTTCGCCGTGCGGGGGAACCCGATCGTCGGTGCGCGGCTCGCGGCCGACGGCCACGGTTACAGGTGCACGAGGCGTTCGGCGGTCTCGCGGCTGACGACGTACACGTTGTTGATCGTCTCGACGTGCGGGACGGTCGTCTCGCCGGCCAATCGCCGGCCGGCGATGTCGAACGCCTGGATCATGTTCTGCGAGTGCTGCGACGTCGGGATCACCTGGAGATAGCGCTTCCGGATCGACGAGATGCCGACGTAGACGCAACGCGTGCGCGCGGAGACCGACACGCCCCGACCCCAACCGGCGCACGGGATCTGGGCCTGCTCGCGCCAGTCGCGGTCGTAGACGCGCAGCACGCCCGCGCGGCTGTCGCAGATCCATTGCTCGTCGGGCCCGACGCACTCGATGCTGTGCGGTCCGCTCAACGACAGCGCCACCGGTCGCCCGGTGTCGAGCTCGATCACCCCGCCGTTGCCCTGCATCTTCACGAGTCGTTGCGCCACGTACTTGACGATCTGCTTGCCGTCGACGTGGTGCACGAGGACGTACACGTTCCCGTCGAGCGCACGGGTGATCTGGTTCGCGTGGAAGCGGTCGACGGTCTCGCCGTCGGCCGGCGCGGCCGCGGACGGCGAAGCCGGAGCACCGGCGCCGCGCACCGAGCGCACCGGCACGCGGCGCACGACCTGCTCGGTACCGAGGTCGACGGCGACCGCCTCGTCGCGTCCGGTGTTCGCGATCCAGAGCGTGCCGTCGATCTCGGTGATCTCGTGGCTGTCCTTCAGCTCGATCCCGAGGTCGGTGATCGTGCCGGTGGTGAGGTCGAGGCGAAAGAAGTCGTTGCCCGAGGAGCCGTACACGACGCCGGCGTTGGGTCGGATCACCAGCGCGCTCATCCCGAACTCGCCGCAGTCGAGCGCGCGTACCGGCTCG
>DAIQOP010000096.1:0-13183 GCA_036787815.1 Actinomycetota bacterium | reverse complement strand
CGTCGAGATCGCGAATCTTGAGGAACGGGCCGTCGATCACCTGCAGACCGTTGGCCCGTCCGGCCATGAGGATCTTCGAGAACACGTAGTGGAAGTGATCACCGGGGTACTCGGGGATCTGCACGCCACCGGTGAGCACCGGCATCTCGGTGGAGGCCGCGAAGTCGGCGGGCCCGAAGATGATCGTCTCGAGCCGGTCGCTCGCCGCGCAGATCTCCTCGACGTTGATGAGACCGCGCGCGGTCTCGATCTGTGCCTCGATGCCGATGCGGCTCGTGCGGCCGGTCACCCGCTCGATCTGGGTGAGCAGCATGTCGAGCGCCTGGACCTCGGCCGCCGACTGCACTTTGGGGAGCATGATCTCGTCGAGCCGGTCGGAGCTCTGCTCGCACACGCTGACGACGTCGCGGTAGGTCCACTCGGTGTCCCACGCGTTCACGCGGACGCAGAGCACGGTGTCGCCCCAGTCCTGCTCGTTGATCGCGCGCACCACCTTCGCGCGCGCCGCTTCCTTCTCGAGCGGCGAGACGCTGTCCTCGAGATCGAGGAAGACCATGTCGGCACCGAGGTTGGGCGCTTTCCCCAGCATCTTCTCGTTGGAGCCGGGGGTCGCGTGACACGAGCGGCGGGGCAGGTTGCGGCTGCGTTCTGACATGCCCGCCAGCGTAGGAGGCGTCCGGTCGCCACTCCAACTCCGGGTCAAACGGCGCGAGAATGAGCCGGTGATCCCGGCCTTGACCCTGCATCCGATCGCCGACGGCGTGTACGTCTGGATGCAACCGGGCGGCGAATCGGGGGTGAGCAACGCGGGCGTGGTCGTCGACGACGACGGCGTCACGGTCATCGATTCGCTGATGGTGCGCTCGCAATGGGAGCCCTTCGCCGCGGCGGTGCACGCGCTCGGCCGTCCGATCGGGCGGCTCGTGCTCACCCACGCGCACGTCGACCACGTCGGCGGCACGCGCGCGTTCCCGATGGCCAAGGTGCTCGGGTCCGCGCAGACGAGCGAGCTGCTCGAAGGCGCGATGCCCATCGACGCGTACAAGTCGTTCATGCCCGCGTTCGCCGACGAGTTCGACGATCTCGACGAGCTCGGCACGCGCCAGGTCACGCACATCGTGACCGACGCGGCATTGCTCACACCGCGCGTCGAGGTGCTTCCCGCGACCGGCCACACTTCCGGCGATCTCATGGTGCTCGTGGAGGACTGCGACGTGCTGTTCGCCGGCGACCTCTGCTTCTTCGGCGTGACGCCTCTCGCGTTCCAAGGCGACCCGTCGACATGGGCCGACGTGCTCGACGCGGTCGCGGAGTTGGCGACGACGATCGTGCCGGGGCACGGACCCATCGGTGGTGAAGCCGAGGTGCGCGAGCTCCAGGCCTACCTCCGCCACTGTGTCGCGGCGGCGGGAGACGAGCAGGCGATCCCCCCGGGACCGTGGGATCGTTGGCTCGAACGCGATCGCGATGCGATCAACGTGCAGCGCGCGGCGATGCTCGCCCGGGGCGACGACGGCATGCCACCCGCGATGCTCGAGGCGATCGGTCTGGCGTAACCGCTCCGACTCAGGAACCCGTGAGGTGCGCGCGGAAGAACGCCTTCGTGCGTTCGTTCGCGAGCGCGGTGGCCTCCGCGTTGTAGACCTCGGGGCGCTGGTGATTCGTGAACGCGTGCTCGGTGCCGGGATAGGTGAACACCTCGACCTGTTTGCCGAGCGCGCGCAGCGAGTCGACGAGCGCCGCCACCGCGGCAGGACTCGCGAAGTCGTCGTTCTCGGCGTAGTGACCCTGCACCGGACCGGCCAGGCGCGCCCAGTCGGGTTGCGTGGCGGGCCAGCCGATCACGCCGTAGTACGGCGCGACCGCGCGCACGCGCTCGGGCCGCAACGTCGCGAGCCACAGCGCGAGCGCGCCGCCCATGCAGTACCCGACGACGCCGACGCCGTCGCTCGAGACCGCATCGTGCGCCGCGAGTCGGTCGACCGCGCCGACCATGTCGTTCGCGGCCTGCTCGATGTTGAGCGACATCATCAGCTTGCCGGCCTCGTCGGGCTCCTTCGTGATCACGCCGTGGTAGAGGTCGGGCGCCAGGGCGACGAACCCGTCGGCCGCCCACGCGTCGCAGACCTCGCGGATCTGGTCGTTCAGCCCCCACCACTCCTGGATCACGACCACCCCCGGCCCCGATCCCGAAGCCGGGATCGCGAGGTACCCCTGACCCGTTCCGCCGTTGCTCGGAAAATCAATCATCTGGCCCATGGGATGCGAGCCTAGGCCGGTGTGGAAGTAGCTTGTCGGGCCGTGGCGAACAACCCTGATCCCTCTATCGAGCTCACGAGCATCACGGGTGTCGCCCGGACGCTCGACGACTGGGCGACCGTCTTCAATCTCGCGATCGTGCTGCTGCCCGGGCGACCGGAAGCCGCAGCGTGGGTGCCGGTGATCGACCGCATCTACGCGACGCTCGGCGATTCCGACGTGCGCACCACCGTGTGCGTCTCCGCGAACGCGGCGATCACGCGGCGCATCCTCGGCGACGCCGCGTCGCGTTGGCTCACGTTCTGCGATCCCGACCAACGGCTCGCATCGGCGCTCGGGCTCGAACGGCTCCCTGCGTTCGTGCATCTACGCCAGGACACGTCGCTCGTCACCGTCGCGCAAGGTTGGAGCGCGAGCGAATGGCAACGCGTCGCCGACGAGATCGCGAAGAAGGAACACTGGTCGAGCCCGCACGTCGCCGCGCCGGGGAACCCGCGTCCGACACCCGGATGGGCTCTCACGGTTTGACGCACGCAACGCCGTGCACATGAGCGACTTCTCATGTGCACGGTCACGCTGCGCGACCGGATGAAGCGCGCAAAGAAATCGTGCACGCGACATCGCAGGTCAGCGGCGGATTCGTCGTGAAACCGGTGCTTCAGTTCTCGCTGTTCGTGCCGACAACTGCTAGGTTCCCGAGCGGGCCGGAAGCACTGCGGTTTGCGCAGACGCTGTGGCCCGTGTCTATTATTGAGGTAGATGTTGCGAACTGATCCAGCTATCCGCAGCAACATCGCCGCCCGGAGGAGTCCTCGGACCCTCGGCCGGCTGAGCCTGCTGCTCGCGCTCGCCCTCTTCGCCACGCTGGTGTCGCCGTTCATCGGTGTGTCCAACGTGTTCGCCACGCCGCTCGACCAGAAGCGCGCCGAGGCGAGACAGATCGCCGCGCAGATCGACGCGAACGACAATCAGATCTCGATCCTCGACGAGCAGTACAACGGCGCGGTGCTGCGCATCGCGCAGGCGAACCGCGGCATCGCCGACGCTCGTAGCCGCCTCCGGGTCGCGCAGCGTCATGCCGACGGCTTGCGCACCGAAGTGCGAGCGCGCGCCGCGGCGCTCTACATGGGTGCGCGTGCGGGAACGCTCTTCCCGCAACTCGACGCGAAGAACGCACAAGACGTCGCGTCGCGCTCGAGCTACACCGCGGCCGCAGCGGCACGCGACAGCACGTTGCTCTCCACGTTGCGCTCCGCGACCGCACAGCTCACCGCGCGCCAGAGGGATCTCCAGGGCGCACGGCAGCAGGCGGAATCGGAGAGTCACCGCCTGGCCAACACACGCGACCTGATCGCGCAAGCCAACGTGCGCAACCACCAGTTGCTCGCGCAGGTGAACGGCGAGATCGGCGCCCTCGTCATCCAGGAGCAGCGCGCGCGTCAGGCCGCCGCGGAAGCCGCAGCCCGCGCCGAGTTCGCCCGCAAGGAAGCGCTCGCCCGCCAGCAGCAGAGTGGCGGGTTCGGCAATCAGCAGGCGCCCACGAACCTTCCGCCGCCGTCGGGCTCGGCCGCGATCGCGGTGCATGCCGCCGAGGCGCAGCTCAACAAGCCGTACCGTTTCGCGGCGTCCGGTCCCGACGCCTTCGATTGTTCGGGCCTCACCTCCTACGCCTGGGGCCAGGCGGGCGTGTCGATGGCGCACTTCGCCGCCACGCAGTACACCGAGTTCCCCCATGTGCCGATCGGCCAGCTGGCACCGGGCGACCTCGTGTTCTACGGCAGCCCGATCCACCACGTGGGCATGTTCGTGGGCAACGGCACGATGATCGAGGCACCGCACACCGGCGCCTTCGTGCGCTACTCCTCGATCTACCGTCCTGATTTCGTCGGAGCATCTCGTCCCTAGTCGGGTGATCGCCCGCCGGCACGCGTGCGGTCGGGCAGCAGAGCCGTCGTCGGCTCGGGCCTAGTCTCCGACGATGGCCGTTACCGAACCGTTACGCCTCACCCGCTTCTCTCACGGCGCAGGCTGCGGGTGCAAGCTCTCTCCCGCCGATCTGCGCACGGTGCTCGGCCTCGTGCGAGCCACTCCCGCGACCGATCCCGATCTCATCGTCGGTTTCGACACCGCCGACGACGCGGCGGTGTACCGGCTCCGCGACGACCTCGCGGTGGTGGTCACCACCGACTTCTTCACCCCGATCGTCGACGACCCCTACGACTGGGGGCGCATCGCCGCGACCAACGCGCTCTCCGACGTCTACGCGATGGGCGGCGTGCCGATCCTTGCGCTCAATCTCGTCGCGTGGCCGCGCGAGGGGCTCGACTTCGCGCTGCTCGCCCGGGTGCTCGACGGCGGCGCGGCGATCGCGGCCGACGCCGGGTGCATCATCGCCGGCGGACACTCGATCGACGACGCCGAACCGAAGTACGGGCTCGCGGTCGTCGGAACGGTGCATCCCGACGCGGTGCTCACGAACCGCGGATCACACGCCGGCGACGCGATCGTGCTCACCAAGCCGATCGGGCTCGGCGTGCTCGCAACCGCGTTGAAGCGAGACACCGCGACCGCGCGCAACATCGCCGACGCCATAGAGGTGATGACCACCCTCAACGCGGGAGCCCGCGATGCCGCGCTCGCAGTGGGTGTGCACGCGGCAACCGATGTCACCGGATTCGGGCTGCTCGGTCACCTGCTCGAGATGGTGCGCGCGTCAGGGGTCGGAGCCGAGCTCGACGCCGCGGCGGTGCCGATCATCGACGGCGTGCGCGACCTGTTGGCGGCCGGCATGGTCGCCGGCGGCACCCAACGCAACCACGCGTTCGTCTCCGATGCGGTCGACTGGGGCAACCTCACGCTCGACGACCAGTACCTGCTCGCCGACGCGCAGACTTCGGGCGGCTTGCTGCTGTCGGTGCCCGCCGATCGCGCCGACGCGCTCGTCGACGAGCTGCGCGCACGGAACACGCTGACGGCCGCGGTCATCGGCCACACGACGCCGGAGCATCCCGGCGAGATTCACGTGCGCAACGGCGCCTGAGTCGCGACCGTGCGGGCCAGGCGACCGGAAGGTCGGCGGGCGTGTCGCCCAACAGGATTGGGCGCGTGTCCGGGGGTACCCGGTACCGTGCGGCGATGCCCGCCGACCATGTAGAGCTGCCACCGTTCGATCCCGCCGTGTTCGCCGACCGGTACGGGCCGCGCGCCCTGGTGGCCGGTGGCGCGAGCGGCCTGGGCGCCGAGTACTGCCGCCAGATCGCCGCGACGGGGATCGACCTCCTGATCCTCGACCGCGACGAGTCGGCGTTGGGCGCCACCGCGGCCGAGCTGCGGTCGGCTCCGGGCGCGGTCGACGTCGCGACGGCGGTCGTCGACCTCGGCCGGCCGCACGAGCGCCTGCTCGACGAGGTGCGGCGGGCCGTCGGCGAGCTCGAGATCGGCCTGCTCGTCGCGAACGCGGCGTGGTCGCCCATCGGCCGCTTCCTCGACTCGGACCTCGCGGCCCTGGTCGCGGCGATCAACATCAACTGCCGGGCGCCCGTCGTGCTCGTGCACGAGCTCGGCGCGCGCATGGCCGAGCGAGGGCGAGGCGGGATCATCGTCATGTCGTCGCTCGCGGCCGAGGCCGGCGCCGCGAACGTCGCGCTGTACTCGGCGACCAAGGCGTTCGACCTGGTGCTCGCCGAAGGGCTCTGGTACGAGCTGCGCGAACGCGGCGTCGACGTGGTCGCGATCCGCCCGGGTTCCACGCGGACCCCCGGGTGGCAGTCCAGTCAACCGCCGAGCGGCGAGATCGAAGGCGTCATGGAACCGGCCGACGTGGTGCGCGACGCGCTCTCCGCGCTCGGGACGACCCCGTCGATCACGGCAGGTGCCGCCAACCGCGCCGCCGAAGCGATGTTCCGCGGCATGGCCCGGCGCGACGTGATCGAGCTCATGAGCGGGATCACCTCACGCCTCGTCTCGCCGCAAACGCGCGACGCCTGAGCGGCGTCCTTACGGGATGACGAGCATGCCGAGCTCGGCTTCGAGCTGCTGGCGCGGCTTGAGCCCGAGCGACGACCGTTCGAGCCGACCGTTGCGGAACAGCCCGATCATCGGGATGCTCTGCACGTCGTACTCGCTGGCGAGGCTCGGCTCTTCGTCGATGTTGACCTTGACGACCTTGTAGGCGCCGTCACGCATCACGGCGATCTGCTCCACGATCGGCGACACCTGGCGGCAGGGTCCGCACCACGGCGCCCAGAAGTCCACGATCACCGGGCCCTCGGCTTCGAGCACCTCGCGCTTGAACGCCGCCGTCGTGACCGACGGGACCAGCTCGATCGGGTCGTCGGGCACGGGCTCGTCGGGCTTGTCGCCGGCGACGACCTGGCCGAGCCACGCCCGCGCGTCCTGCACGCTCTCGAGCGCCACCTGATGCTCCATCGGGTACTCGCGAAACACCGTCGGCACGCCCGCGGCGCGCAGCGCGCGGGCCAACCCGCGCGACTGCTTCACGGGGACCATGGGGTCGTGGGTGCCGTGTTGCACGAGCACCGGGACCGACGAGGCCGCGGCATCGTCGATCTCGATGCCCTCGAGCGCGGGAAGGAACGGGCTCATCGCGAGCGCCGCGGCGGGGTGCGCGGCAGCGCCCGAACGCAGGGCGAGCGCGATCGCGAGACCGGCGCCCTGCGAGAACCCACCGACCACCGCCTCCGAACGCGGGAAGCCGTACTGCGCGCACGTGCCGTCGAGCGTCTCGTCGAGCGCATCGAGCACGTCGGCGAACGCCGCCGGCGACGGCGCGGCGCCGGCGCTCATGTCGTACCAGGAGAACCCTTGACCGCCCTGCACGGCGTGCTGCCCACGCGGCATCACCGTTGCGAAGATCCCGTCGGGATCTAGGTAGCTCAGGAGCCCGCCGAGGTCGCGCTCGTCGGCGCCGAGGCCGTGGGCGAGCAGCAACACCCGCCGAGCCTCCGACCCCGCAATCACGTTGGTGACCAGCGCCATGCGCGTTCCTCCTACCGTTCTCGACCCTGCGCTCAAGCTACCGGCTCTCCGAGACCGCTCGTTACGGCCGCGAGAGGGCCGTGCCGAAGGCCCGGGCGATCGACTCGCTCGTGACGGGGTCGACCGCGGAGCTGGGTGCGACGTTCGGCGTCGCCGAGAGCGCCGACGCGAGATCGACGAGGGTCGCACCCTGCGAGCGCGCGACTCGGGCGATCGCGAGGTCGTAGCCGGTGGCACCCGGGAGTGCGCGGGAGAGATTGCCGATCAGCACCCGAGCCCCGCTCGCGCGGAGCCGTCCGACGAGGCGATCGAGGTCGGCCTCGAATCGCGCCGCGGGAACGTGGTCGTTCAGGTCGAGGTCGCCGATCCACACGGTCACCACCGTCGCCTGCGCCTCGAGGGCGAGCGGCACCTGCACGGCGATCGCCTCGCCGACGGTCGCCGATCGGTCCGCCGCGTTCACGAACACGGTCGAGCGGGCGAACGCGTCGTGGAACAGCCGCTGCGGCCACGAATCGCTGACGCGGTTGATCAGGCCGTTGCCGAACGTCGCGTCGGAGCCGATGGTCACGAGCACGTCGCGGCGCGGCGCAGCCGAAGTCGGCGTGCCCGCGCCGGTGTGCGACGACGAGTGCGAACATGCCACGAGGACGAGTGCCGACAGTACGACGGCGCCGGCGCGGAGCACGGAGTGGCGCATCATCGATCGCCCATCGCCTGACGGGCCGGAAGTCGCGCGGCGCGCTGCGCCGGGACGGTGCCGGCCACCAGCGCGAGCACGGTCGCGCCGACGACTCCGCCGACGAGCACCGTGGTGGGCACGCCGAGCGCCACGCCCGCGAGGCCTTCCTTCGCGAGGTAGCCGTTCACCACGCCGGCGAGCGCGCGGGCCGTAAGCCATCCCGCCGCCGTGCCGATCACCCCACCCACGAAACCCAGCGTGGCCGCTTCGAGCAGGAAGATGCGCCGGACGTCGCGATCGCGGGCGCCGATGGCCTTGAGCACCCCGATCTCGCGGCGCCGCTCGCGCACCGCGGCCAGCATCGCGTTGGTGATGCCGAGCCCGGCGATGACCAGACCGATGAGGCCGATGCCTCCGAGCACGATCTCGACGACGTGCAGGTACCGCTGCACCGAGGTGATCAACGTCTCGGGCGCGCTCGTCGAGAAGCCGACCTTCGTGATCTCCGCGCGTACGGGCCCGACCAGCGAGAGCGAGCGGGCCACGACGAACAGCGCCGAGTAGGGCGACGCGTCAACCCCGAACACGTTGGGATTCAAACCCTTGGCGGCCCACCGGCGGGCCTCGATCGCGGACGAGATCGGGGCGAGCAACTGCCCGTCGCCCACCTCTTGCGCGACGACACCGACGACGAGCATGCGCGTCCACCGTCCGCGCACGACCGGGCCGTTCGGCGACGTGTAGAGGCGGGGGGCACCCACCTCCACCTCGATGCCGATGACGCGCGGGGCGTCGGCCTTCTTCAGCCCGAGCCGGTGGAGGAAGCCCTCGGTGACCGCCACCTCGGTCGTGGAGGCCGCGTTCGGGAGCCGGCCGGCCTCGAGCGTGACCGGCACATCACCCACGCGGCCGAGGTCGACCCCGACCAACTCGTCGCGGAACGGTGTCGCCGTCCCACCGATCCGGCCGCCGGTTCCGGAAGGCGCGGTCGTCGACGGCGACGCGCTCGTCGTCGAACCGGCGCGCGCCGGCGCGGGCAACTGCGCCGGAGGGATCACTTCGACCGGGTTCACGACCACGGCAACGACATTGCGGACACCGGGAAGCGCGGCGATGCGCCGGCGCGCGGCTTCGTCGATGTGGCGGGCAACGCCGGGCGTCGGGTTGTCGGAGTCGAGGGCACCGGCATCGGGCGCCGCGGCATCGACCCGGATACCGGTGAGCGGCCCGCCGCGGCTCACGTCGTCGAGCACGCGGCTGCGCGCGGCCGAACCGGCGATGAGCAGCGACGAGAGCAACGCCGCGGCCAACGCGATCGCCAGCACCGTCAGCACCGCGCGCCCGAGCCGTCGGGTCACGCTGCGCGCCGCGATCGCGATCGCGTCGCGGTAGCTCACTCGGCCGCCCGCTCGGAGAGACGACCGGTGTCGAGGTTCACGACCCGATCGGCACGCGCCGCGACCGCGGCGTTGTGGGTCACGATCACGAGCGTGCACGCGTGCTCGGCCGGCAGCGACGCGAGCAGATCGAGGACCCGCGCCGTCGAGTCGTCGTCGAGGTTGCCGGTCGGCTCGTCGGCGAGCACGAGCCGCGGCCGGTTCGCGAGGGCGCGGGCGATCGCGACGCGTTGGCTCTCGCCACCGCTCAACGCTGCGGGCCGGTGCCGCGTGCGATCGGCGAGACCGACGGCGTCGAGCAGCTCGCGAGCCCGGTGGCCGCGATTGGCACCCCTCACCGCGGCGAACGCCAACGCGAGCTCGATGTTCTCGATCGCGGTGAGCGAGCTCAGGAGGCCGAAATCCTGGAAGACGAAACCCACGGTGGTGCGGCGGTAGTCGGCGAGCGCGTTGCCGCCGAGTCCGGCGAGATCGATGTCGCCCACCCTGACGGCACCCGCCTGCGGCCGCTCGAGCCCCCCGAGGATCGACAACAGGGTCGTCTTGCCGGTGCCGGAGCGGCCGGTCACGGCGACGAACTCCCCGGCGCCGACCGACCAATCGAGACCGTCGAGCACGACGAGCGGGCCGCCGTCGCCGCCGTAGCGGTGCGTGAGCCCGCGCACCTCGACCGGCACCGGGCCGGCCGCTTCCACACCGGTCGAGCGACGGGCTCGGGCGCGCACGGGCATCGCTCGCACGGTAGTGGGCACCGCGCCACGGCCGAGATCGGGGTCGCGACCGTTCTCAGGCCGCGTTACATCAGCACCTTCATGTGCTCGAGCACCCGGCGGCCGAGGCTCGCGTCGCCCTCGACGCGCACCGCCGGCGCGACCACCTCGAGCGCACCCCGCCCGCCGATGAGCCGCACGAACGTATCGGCGTCCATGTGGAGCGTCACATCGACACCGTCGGCGATCGGTTGCGGTGGCGGGTCGAGCGCGACCGCGCGACCGTCGGTCATCGCGTACGCGTCTGTGAACGCGGCCGGGCCCTCGACGACGAAGGCGACGCGAGTGCCGTCGGCCGGCCGCAGCCGGGCGCCGACGACCATGCCGAGCACGCCGCGCAGGCGCCCGAGCGCGAGCCGCGCGGAGACCGACTCCATGTCGGCCGGGCGCCCGACCGCGCGGCGCATGTCGAGCTCGTGCACCCACGAATCGAGCACCCGGAACGGGATGAGGTCCCGCACCGCGCCCTCACCGACCGGTGTCCACGACGGCGCCGACCACTCGGCCTCGGTGTGCGATCGCAACGCGGAGAGTCGCGACGCGGCGATCACGCGGAACTCGTGCAGCACCGCCGCGCCCGACCACGGGCGCAGTGATTCCACCCAGATCTCGTTCGAGCGCCCGAGGTCGTTCTTCACGTGCGGGAGGTCGCCAGTGTCGACGGCCGGCTCGGGAAGCCCGAGGATGATCGACTCGATGCCGATGATGTGGGAGAGGTTGTCCTGCACCGTCCACCCGGGGCATTCGGTCGGGCGCTTCCACTCCGCCTCGTCGAGCTCGTCGCCGAGCCGTTGCATCGAAGCCCACACGTCGGCCAGGGCGTCGACGACGGCGGAATCGGCAGCGTGGTTCGCGCTCATCGGCCGGGGATCCACTTCGGGCTCATGTGCTTGCTGAGGTCACCGATCAGGTCGGGGTGGATGATGCGTTCGGTGAAGCACCACTCACCGGCGTGACGTGCGAAGCGATCGCGGTACTGGCCCGCGATGATCGGCTGCAACGGGAACCCGGGCACGGCCTGCAGCACCGTGAAATAGGTGCGGGCCGACGCGGTGCGGCTCCCGCTGTCGACCGTGATGGTGACATTGGTGAGGCAGTGCATCGTGCAGGGTGTGCCGTTGTCGTAGAGGATGACGCCGTTGTAGTTGCAGCGCGCCTCCGCCGCGCCGCGCATGCGCTCGGGCCGCACCGACGAGCCGAGCTCCGCCTGCTCGAACAACGCGGCGACACCGTCGAGATCGCCGCCGTCGATACGGAACGCGTACTCGTGGATCAGGGCCCGGATCTCCTCGATGTCTCCGCTGTCGCTCATCGGCACACCTGCCCTCCGTCGACCAGCATCGAGTCGCCGCTCACGAACGACGCGGCGTCGGAGCACAGCCACACCGCGGCCTCGGCCACCTTCTCCGGTGTGCCGAACTCGCCTGTCGCCGTCGTGCGCCGCATGAGCTTCTCCATCTGTGGGTTCTCGGAGATGAAGGTGCGCAGCATCGGCGTGTCGGTGGTGCCCGGAAGGATCGCGTTCACCCGGATCCCCTGGCGGGCGTACTCCTGCGCCGCGCCCTTCGTGAGCCCGAGCACCCCGTGCTTCGCTGCGGTGTACGCGGGCTGACCCGGCGCGACCACGACACCGGCGCCCGACGACGTGTTGACGATCGCGCCGCCCGTTCCCTGCTCGACGAACCGGCGCAACTCGGCCTGCATGCACCAGAAAACTCCGGTGAGGTTGATCGCGATGACCTGCTGCCACTCGTCGGCCGTGACCTCGGTGAACGACGAGACACGAGGACTGATACCCGCGTTGTTGAAGGCGCAATCGAGCCGACCGTAGTTCGCGACCACCCCGTCGACGAGCGCGTCGACCGACTCGCGATCCGCCACGTCGACCGCGTGCTCGACGGCGACACCCCCCGCGGCCCGGATCGTGGCGACGGTGGCCGCCGCGCCGTCGACATCGCGATCGGCGACCACGACGCTCGCGCCCCTCCGGGCGAAGATCTCGGCCGCCGCGGCACCGATGCCACCGGCACCGCCGGTGACGAGCACGACCTTGCTGTCGAAATCGCCCATGTTCACAGCTCCAGAACAGTACGGAGGCCGCGTGCGGCGCGGAGGTCGTCGAAGGCCTCGTTCACCTCGGCCAGGGGACGCCGGCGGGTGACCATGCCTTCGAGGTCGAGCTTCCCGGCCTTCCACAACGACAGGAGGCGTGGGATCTCGCGCGGGGAGTTGCTGCTCCCCAGGAACGATCCGACGAGCCGGCGCTCGCTCGCCATGAACACGACCGCCGGTTCGATGGTGAGCGCATCGTCGATCGGTCCGGCGCCGACGAGCACCGCGGTGCCGCCGGGTCGGGTCGCCCAGATCGCGGCCTGGCCCAGCGCGCCCTTGCCGACGGCCTCGAAGGCGAAGTCGGCGCCGATCCCGGTGAGCGCGTGCACCTGGGTGACGACGTCGTCGACGGTGGGGTCGATGGCGTCGGTCGCGCCGAAGTGCGCGGCGGCATCGCGTCGCTCACCGACGGGATCGCTCACGATGATGCGCGACGCGCCCGCGATGCGCGCGCCCTGCACGATGGCGATGCCCACTCCCCCGAGACCCAGCACGAGCACGGTGTCGCCGGGCTCGACCTTCGCGGTGTTGAGCACCGCGCCCACACCCGTCTGGATCGCGCAGCCGATCACGCACGCGATGTCGAGCGGGGTGTCGTCGTCGACCTTGATGGCCCCCGCCTCCTGCGTGATGACCAGCTCGCCGAACGCACCCACACCGAGGCCCCGGTACACGGTCGCGCCACCGCGCGAGAGGCGGGTGCTGCCGTCGTTGAACGTGCCGGTGAACACGGCGGTGCTGTTCACACAGATGCTGAAGCGGCCGCGGAGGCAGAACGGGCACCGGCCGCACGGCGGTGTCGGCGTGAGAACGACCCGATCACCGGGCCGCAGCGTCGAGACGCCCGGACCGACCTCCTCGACGGTGCCCGCCGCCTCGTGGCCGAGCACCAGCGGGAGCGGCGCCGGGTACGTGCCGTCGACGTTCGAGAGGTCGGAGTGGCACACGCCGCAATGAGAGACGCG
>DAIQOP010000319.1:0-3589 GCA_036787815.1 Actinomycetota bacterium | reverse complement strand
CGAGCGCGATCTCGAGGCCGTGCTTCTTCGCTGCGGCACAGAGCTTCTCGAATTGGGGGAGGGTGCCGAGCTCCGGGGCGATCGCGTCGTGCCCGCCTTCTTCCGACCCGATCGCCCAGGGGCTCCCGGGGTCGTTCGTCCCCGCTGCAAGAGCGTTGTTGCGCCCCTTCCGGTTCGTGTGGCCGATCGGGTGCACGGGCGGCAGATAGACGACGTCGAAACCGAGCTCGGCAAGCTGCGGCAGGACCGCACGCACGCCGTCGAATCCGCCCCACGAACGCGGGAACAGCTCGTACCAGGAGCCGAAGCGCGCAAGCTCGCGGTCGACGTCGACCTCGTACGTCGGCGACCACGTCTTCTCCGCGCGGTCGCCCGCAGGCGAAGCGAGCGCCGCATCGACCGTCAGTCGCTCGACGCCGAGCAGCACCGCACCCTCGGAGAGCTCGCTCGCAAGGTTCTTCTGGCCCGCGTCCACCTTGCGCCGCAGCTCCTGCTGGAACGACGCGACACGATCGACCCAGGCCTCGACGCGGTAGTGCCACGTCCCGACCCGATCGACCTCGAAGAAACCGGCCCACTCGTCGTTGCCGAGCGGCTCGAGCACGGCCTCGAGCCACCGAGTCGCGCCGGCGGGCTTGTAGCGCACGGCGGCGCCGAGGAGCTCGTGCCCGTCGCGGAAGACACGCGCAGCCACGTCGACGCGCTCGCCCACGGTGCGCTTCACCGCATAGCGTCCACAGTCGACCTGGGGCGTCACCCCTTGGATCTGGATGCGCGCCGGAGGCTGGAGTGTCTTGGGAAGGGGCACGTCGCTGACGCGTTTCGAGAATACGCGGAGTTGAAACCGTACTTGCGGTCTGACCCGAGCTGCGCAACGTCACCGGCCAGACCACTTAGTACGGTTCAGGCAGCCGTGACGCTGCCGCGCTCATCCGGGGTCTTCCTGCACCCGACCTCGCTTCCGGGCGGTCGCCTCGGCGACGAGGCGTACCGCTTCGTCGACTGGCTCGAGGCGGCAGGACAATCCTGGTGGCAGGTGCTGCCCCTCGGGCCGCCCGACGAGTTCGGCTCGCCGTATCGCACGAGCTCCGCCTTCGCGGGCTCGCCCGAGCTGCTCGCCGATCCAAAGGCCGCGGTCTCGGCCGACGAGGTGGAGGAGTTCGTCGCGCGCCACCCCTACTGGTCGGCGCACTGGGCGCACTTCGCAGGCCCGGGGGCGATCGCCGACCAGGTGCGCTTCGAGCGGGAGTGGAACGCGTTGCGCACGTACGGTCGCGAGCGCGGCGTCCGCCTGATCGGCGACGTGCCGATCTACGTCTCCGACGTGGGCGCCGACGTCGCGGCCTGGCCGGAGCTCTTCGCGAAGGGCGAGGTGGCGGGGGCGCCGCCCGACGTGCTGAACGCGAACGGACAGCACTGGGGCAACCCGCTCTACGACTGGTCGGTGCACCGCTCGACGGGTTACCGCTGGTGGGTCGAGCGCTTCCGTCGCACCTTCGAGCTCGTCGACGTCTCACGCATCGACCATTTTCGCGGCTTCGTCTCGTACTGGGTGATCCCCGCGTCCCACAAGACCGCCCGCCGCGGCAGCTGGAAGCGCGGCCCCGGCGCAGAGCTCTTCCAGGCGGTCGAGAGCGCGCTCGGGGAGCTGCCGGTGATCGCCGAGGACCTCGGCGTCATCACGCCCCCTGTGCGCCGCCTGCGCGACGAGCTCGGGCTGCCCGGCATGGTCGTGCTGCACTGGGCCTTCGGCGGCTCGCGCGACAATCCGCACGCGCTGCGGAACCACCGGGAGAACCTGGTCGTCTACACGAGCACGCACGACACCGACACGACCGTCGGCTGGTTCGCAGCGCTCAAGGCGCACCAGCGCCGGGCGACTGGACTCGACCCGCGCGAGCCGAATTGGGGGTTGATCGAGCTCGCGATGGGATCGCCGGCGGAGCTCGCGATCGTCCCCGTGCAAGACGTGCTCGGCCTCGGCAGCGAGGGCCGCATGAACCGGCCCGGGAAGGTCGGGGGCAACTGGGCGTGGCGATTGAAGCGCGGGCAGCTCACGGACGAGCACGCAGCGCGGCTCCGCGCGGCCGCCGAACGCGGCGTCCGTACGGCGACGACCGCGTAACGATCCCTCGTCGCTCGTCGCGGAGCTGCGTGTAACCGGTCCGACACCTTCCGTTCGCGGAGCCGTTGCCCATGTGAACGGCACACCGGTGGAGGATCGGCGGCGTCAACATCAACTCCATAAGGGGGAGAGATGCAGAGAAGGACCCGTTGGCTCGTACCGGTCGCACTCGCCGCCGTCGCTGCCGCGCTCGCAGCAACGACGCACGCAGGAGTCGCCGACCACCACAACGGCTCGCAGACCACAACGCCGATCGAGCACCTGGTTGTGATCTACCAGGAGAATGTCTCCTTCGATCACTACTTCGCGACCTATCCCGACTCCGCGAACCCACAGGGCGAGCCGCGCTTCGTCGCTAAGCCCGACACTCCGAGCGTCAACGGCCTCAGCGAGAGTCTCCTCGCACCCAACAACACGAATTCGGTGCAACCGTTCCGGCTCGACCGCTCGCAGTTCGAGACCTCCGACCAGGATCACGCCTACATCGACGAACAGAAGGCCTATGACAACGGCCTGATGGATCAATTCGTCGAGAAGGTCGGGCGCGGCAACGGGCCGAACGGTGAGCCCGGAGGCCAGGTCATGGGCTATTACGACGGCAACACCGTCACGGCGCTCTGGAACTACGCACAGGCGTTCGCGATGAGCGACAACTCCTTCAGCACAACGTTCGGACCGTCGACACCCGGCGCCCTCAATCTCGTGGCCGGCCAGACGCACGGCTTCTCGACCGACGGCACCGCCGTTCCGGCCGGAAGCTCGACCGTGATCGGCGACCCGCAGCCGAGCGGCGACAAGTGCGACACACGCGACAACACGAAGTCGATCGATCCGAACAACAAGAACATCGGCGACTTGCTCAACGCGCAGAGCATCACGTGGGGCTGGTTCCAAGGCGGGTTCGCAGACTGCAACGCGTCGCACACGAATGCGGCCGGCGTCGTGAGCAAGGACTACATCCCGCATCACGAGCCGTTCCAGTACTTCGCGTCTACCGCGAATCCGCAGCATCTGCCCCCGACGTCGGTTTCGATGATCGGCAAGACGGACCAGGCGAATCACCAATACGACCTGACCTCTTTCTGGGCAGCAGTCGCCGCCGGCAACATGCCGGCCGTCTCGTTTCTGAAGGCCTCGGCGTACCAGGACGGCCACGCCGGCTACTCGGATCCACTCGACGAGCAGACGTTCTTGGTGAACACGCTCAACGCACTTCAGCGGACACGCGACTGGCAGAACACCGCCGTCGTGATCGCGTATGACGACTCTGACGGCTGGTACGACCACGCGATGGGGCCGATCGTCAACCAGTCTCAAGACACGGTCTTCAACGCGCTATCGGCAACGGGCTGCGGCACGCGCGCCGACACCCAGAGCACGCTGGGCGGCTACCAGGACCGCTGCGGCTACGGTCCGCGCCAGCCGTTGCTCGTCATCTCGCCGTTCGCGAAGACGAACTACGTG
>DAIQOP010000095.1:0-13371 GCA_036787815.1 Actinomycetota bacterium | reverse complement strand
CGCCTCGATCACGGTGAGTTGCGATTGAGTGCCGCCGCGCTCATCGTGAGCGCGCACACCTGACATTGCGCGCCCCGCGCACCCGGGCAATTCCGAGTTGCCCATTTCAGGGCACATGCACCTTTGTCGCGGTCGAGCGCTGTAGCGTCCCGCGGGAAAGGTTGTAGAGCCGACACGTTGTTCGAGGGGAAACTTCATGAGCGATCTGCCACCGCCTCCCGGCCAATTCCCGCCGCCTCCCGGTCCGCCCACGGCCCAGCTCGCCGATTGGGGGACGCGGGCACTCGGGTATCTCGTCGACGCGGCATTCGCCGTCGTGATCGTGATCGCCGGTGTGATCCTGAGCCTGATCTTCGGTGCCGTGTCCTCGGCCCTGGGTGTGTTGGTCTCGCTCGTCGCCTATCTCGGCGCGGCCGCCTACTGGATCGTGCAACTGCTCAAGCAGGGCAATACCGGCCAGACGATCGGCAAGAAGGTCATCGGTCTCAAGGTCGTGAAGGAAGAGACCGGGCAGCCGATCGGCGGTGGCATGTCGATCGTGCGGGCGATCGCCCACGTCGCCGACAGCATCATCTGCTACATCGGCTGGCTGTTCCCGTTGTGGGACGCCAAGCGCCAGACCCTCGCCGACAAGATCATCGGCACGCTCGTGATCACGGTGCCCAAGCAGCCGTTCAACGCGGTCGATCTCTACACGACCACCTGAGCCGCGCCGCTCACGCGCGGTCCACGGCCTCCACCTGCGAGGCGAATCCATCGAGATCGGCGACGCTCGGATCGTGCGTGAGGACCTCGATGTCGCGGAGCTCGTCGGCGTAGCGCGTCGCCTGCTCCGTCGTGACGATCGCGCGGATCGGCACGTCGGGGCGCGCGAGCTCGCGATAGCGGCGCAGGATGGCTCGGTGCTGCGGTCGGTCGAGATCGAGCTCGAACAGCACGCCGTGCGCCTGCTCGAAATCGGCGCAACCCTTGCCCGCGAGCAGCGGGCACAAGGTTGCATGATCCGGCCCGTGGCACACCTTCACGGCGTGACCGAACCGTTCGAGCAGCTCCCGGTCGAACCCGTTCCCGCCCGACGAAACATCGAGCAGGATCATTCCCTCGCCCGCGTCGTCAACCATCGCAGCACCTCCGTCGGCAATCTGTTCACGATGCCCCGGGGAGCGCACCGCAGCAAGGGTCGAATGGCCCCTCTTTGATGAGAGCCGAGCTCGGTTGGAGCGGATGGGCTCGGCGGGAACTGGGAGCCGCCCGGCATCCGTCAAACGACTGCGGAACGACGACAGGGGCAATGTGACGACCGGAGCGACGTGACGACAGGAGCAATGTGATGGCGGACCGTCTCGAAGGTTCACGCACCGCCCGCCCCGGTACTCGCCGGAGCCGGGCCCGCGCTGCGGTGGTCATCCTCGTTGCGGTCGGTTCGGCTGCGTGCGGATCGGCGTCGAAGTCGACCGGCGGGCCGCCGTCGACGACGGCACCGGTGGCGTTCCCTCCCGGTGCCGTCATCGCCCAGGTCGTCGAGCGCGACGGTTTCATCGCCCCGAACGTGCGGGCGCGACAGATGCCGAGCGTGACCGTGCTCGGCGACGGATCGGTCATCACTCCTGCGGCGGTGCCCGCGATCTATCCGGGCCCGGCGATCGCACCGCTGCAACAAGGACACATCTCGCCGGCCCAGGTCGCGCGGCTGCTCGCCGACGCCCGCCGACTCGGCCTGCTCGGAAGGCCACTCGACTTCGGGCGTCCCGCGGTCACCGACCTCGGAACCACCGTCGTGCGCATCGGCGACGGCACCCACGCGATGTCGGTGCAGTCGGCGTACGCGCTGCGGAACGACCTGCCGGTGACCGGCCTCACGGCATCGCAACGAACCGCTCGGCGTGCGTTGCAGTCGTTCGTGGACGAATTGCAGTCGCTCCCGCGCGGCGATCGGGTCTTCTCGCCGCGCGGCGTCGCGGTGTTCACGCTCACCGGCGCGATCCCGCCACCGGCGCAGTCGCCCCGACCGTGGCCGATCGCGACGCGCCCTCGCGCCATCGCGGCCGGCGGGCTCGGGTGCATCGTCGTGAAGGGTGCGGAGCTCGCGCCGCTGCTCGGGTCGTTGGCGCAAGCGAACGAGAACACACCCTGGCTGGTCGGCGGCCACACCCTGTGGCTGGCGTTCAGGCCGCTCGTCGCCGGCGACGAGGGTTGTATGGCGTGAGCCGCGCGGGCGTGCCGGGCCATGGGAGAAAGTCCCGCTTCGCCGGAGAATGACCAACCCGTGTGGCCCGTGAAGCGCGCGAGTCGCATCGTGCGTTCGTGGATTGGGTCGTTCGACCCTTTCGCGGCGAGTCGGGAGCGAGGATCGTGGGACGTCGGAGGATCGGGAGGTGGCTCATGGCCCGGGAACCCGATTGGCGGCCCGTGGGACGCAGCCCGACCGTGCGGCAGGGGGTGGCGGCATTGCCCCGGCAGGTCTTCGGGTGTGCGGCTCGTCGGCCTGCTCCTCGGCCCCGCGCTGACCTTCTACGTGGTGGCCTCCATCTGGTTGAACGGCGCGCTCAATCGTCCGGCCACGCCACCGTCGGCGGGGACCCTGCGCTTCGCGGCGTGGGCGTTCGAACGATCCGGGCCCGGGGTGCCCGTGGCGGTACGCGCCGCGTACCCACCGCTGGGCGTCTGGATCGTGATCATCGTCGCGATCTTCGCGTCGTCACGCATCGCCGTCGTGCCCAAGATGCGGATCGGGAACAAGTTGGGTGAGGCCGGCCGCCTGAACCGTCAGGCCCGCGCGAACTTCCGCAGCCAGTGTCGCCGGCAGGGATTCGCGGGCCTCCAGAATCCGTACCGCGTGAAGATGAAGATCGGTTTCGGTGTCACCGCGATGCTTGCGCTCATGACGACGGGCGCCGCGCATCTGATCGCCGGACCGCACCAGCCGGGTGTCGGCATGTTCGTCGCGTTCTTCGTCGGCGTGCTCGGCGCGATCGCGTTCGGCATGCTCTGGCCGTCGCCGAATGCACCGTCGTACGCGGTCGACGAGAACGGCAACATCTGGCCGGTCGCGATCGCTCCGGTGCGCGCGCCCGCGATTCCGCCGGCCGCGCCTCCGGCGCCTCCGGTGCCGCCGCAGCCGGTCTGGCGACCCCCGGCGCCGAACGCCCGGCTCGCGTCGAGTGCCTCGCTCCCGACCGAGGCCGGGCCGGCGCGAGGGGCGGTCGCGGTCGAGACGAGGTCGACGCCGCACGCGCGCTTCTGCCCCAACTGTGGCCATCAGCGTGATCTCGGCGACCATTTCTGCCCGGGGTGCGGACACGCACTGACCCGGTTGGAGGACTGCCCCTAGATCGAGGAGGCCCGATGAGCGTGATCAACGTTCCTGCGCCACCCGGAACCCACAAGTTCTGCGCGGGCTGCGGCCGCGAGATTGCCGTGGCGGATCACTTCTGTCCGTACTGCGGCGCCGAGTCTCCCGTGAACGTCGAGCCCGTTGCGCCCGTCGCGCCGCCGACATGGGTGCCACCCGGTCCCGTGGCTCGTGCGACGCCGCCGTCGAAGTCGCGCGCGTGGCGATGGATCGTCGGGTGCGTCGCCGCGCTGCTGCTCGTCGGGATCGCCATCGGAGGCTTGACGTCGAACAAGAAGAGCACGACACCCGGCGGCACGGGGAGTCCGGCAACTTGAACCCGCGCGCTGGTCGCCACGCTCGCGACCCGCACCGGCACCTCGGCGGAGCGCTGCTCTGCCGCGGCCGCACTGGGCGAGCTGAAGAACCGCGCCGCGGTCGACGGGCTGGTCGCCGCGCTGTCGGACGGCGCCGTGACGTCGTGCGTCGCGCCCGCGCTCGAGGCCGCCCGTGATCCTCGCGCCGTGCAGCCGCTCATCAACGTGCTGTCGCGCAAGCCGGCCGGAGGAACGGCAACCGCCCGTCTGTTCTGGGCCGATCCCGTTGCGCACGCGCTCGGCCGGTTCCGCGATCCGCGGGCCGTCGGCGTGCTCCTGACCCGCATGGCCCATCCGAGTTCGAGTGAGTGGACGACGAAGGCGATGTCCGATGCCCTCGTCGCGATCGCGGGACGGGGACTCGACCGGCTGCTTCCGCAGATGAACAGCCCGGATGCGTCGATCCGCTCGGCGACGTTCGAAGTGGTCGGTCGGATCGGTGACCGGAGGGCCGAGCCGGCGCTGGTGGCCGCGCTCGCCAAGCCGACGATCGCGCGAGACGCGTCCGACGTGTTGGCGAAGATGTACGCGAACCAGGTCGGACACCTGCTCCCGCTGCTTCAGTCGAAGCAGACGCTGGCGATCGCGTACGGCATCATCGCGATCGGCAAGGCGGGCACCGAGCCGGCGTTGGTCGCCGCGCTGATGAACCTCGGTGACGAGAGCCTGGCTCGCTTCTACCTCAACTGCGGGAACAACACGCTCGAGCAGGCGGCGCGCAACTGGGCCGGAACCCACGGCTTCATCGTGGTGCCGGGCTTCGGTATCGGTAGCCCGTCTTGGGGAACGGTCTAGAGCTCGGTACGTGCGGAGAGGGTGTCGCGTCGTTCGTCGGCGTCGCAGCCGTGGCTCCCGCCCAGGGTTCCTCGCGCCACGCCTCACAGGATGTCGGCCTCACGCGATGTCGGAGGCGAGCGTCGCCCAGCGCAGCAGGTGACGATCGGTCAGGAACCGGTCGACGGCGTCGGTGTACGCGCGGATACGCAGGCGGTCGGCAAGCTCGTGGTTGCCGAGCAGTTGGTCGATCGCGGCCCCGAAGGCCGGGAGATCGTCGGGATCGACGAGGAGCCCCGTTTCTCCGTCGTGGATCTGGTCGCAGAGCCCGCCGACGCGACTCGCGACGACCGGTCTGGCTTTGAGCATGGCTTCGGCGATCGCCGCGGACCAGTCTCCGGCGAGACACTTGTGCACGACCACCGAAGCGTGGCGCTGCAGGGCGTTCACGAGCATCGCGCTCTCCTCGACATCGCTACCGGGTAGCTGTACGAGGTGAATCCGTGTCCGGACGTCGTGGGGAAGGCGTTCCCAAGTCTCGACGCATTGGGTGAACACGGCAGGTGCCAGAGGACCGGCGGCGTCGGAGTGAATGTCCGGGCCGGCGAGGACGAGGTGAGCTTCTCGATGCCCGACGTGCGAAGCGAAACCCGCGAGCACGCCGGGCATGTCCTTCACCGGGTCCCATCGCGTGATCTGTACGACCATGGGAGCGTGCACGGGCGGGGGTCCCTCGCTCGAGACGGAGGTTGCCCGATGCCGGATCACCGCGGCGCCATCAGGGGGTACGAACGGGGGCACGGCGTCGGGCGATCCGCAGAGCAGGCCCGACGCGGTCAGGAGGTCGGTGATGGTCGCCGCCCCGAGAAACGAGTTCTTGACGGAGGACGCGTCGATCGACGGCGGGATGATCGCCCGACGCTCGGCGGGAACCCACTCGGGGGCGAACCCGCGATGCGAGAACACGAACCTGGTCGCCGGTTCCACGTAGGGGCGCAGGAACGACCATGCCGACTCGGCCGATTCGCTCCACCCGCCCGCGTTCGCGTGACAACGCCAGATCACCGCCGCGCCGGTATCGAGCGCGGCCGGTGCGAGCAGCGCCGGCCCGGGGTCGTGGAGCAGGACGAGGTCACCTCGGTGCACGAGGGTCGCGAGCTCCTTGGCCGCGGGAGCGAACGCGGCCTCGAGCGAAGCGATGTCGTCCGGCTCGAGAGCGATGTCGTCGAGCGAGAACCCCTGAAGGCCCTGACGCACGTGCCCCGCCGTCCGGCGCGAGACGGAGTCGGCATCGAGCACGAGCCAGCGTGTCGAGATGCCGAGCTCCGCGACGTAGGGCAGCAACGACCGGACGAGCTCGGCGACCCCGGTGGCGGCCTCTTCGAGGGTGACGTTCCAGATGGTGCGTCCGGCCAACGCGGTCGCAAGTGCCGCGCCGGCGGCGCGGAAGCGGCCGACGCGCTCGGGACCGATCAGTCGGGTGAACCGATCGAAGGAGTGGGACGGAACGGCGATCTCGCGAAGCTGTGACATGGCGACCAGGGAAGCGTTAGGCGGGAACCGTCTCCTCCGCGTACATCTCGTCGATGAGGCTGCGGTAGTGGTCGGCGACCACGTTGCGTTTGACCTTCAAGGTGGGCGTCATCTCGCCCTCGGCGACCGTCAGCTGGTGGGGGAGCAGGCGGTATTTGCGGATGTTCTCGACCCGTGACCGCTTGCGGTTCACCTCGGCGACGATGCGGGCGACCTCGTCGCGGAGATCGGGGTCACCGACGAGCGCTTCGTAGTCGGCGATCTTGCCGTTCATGTCGGCCCAGCGCTTGAGCGCGTCGGCGTCGAGCGTGATCAGCGCGGTGAGGTAGCGCCGCCCCTCGCCGATCACCATCGCTTCCGACACGAGCTCGGCGTACCGGAGGTCCATCTCGATCTCCTGGGGCGCGATGTTCTGCCCCGCAGCCGTGATGATGAGGTCCTTCTTGCGACCGGTGATGGTCAGGTAGCCGTCGTCGTCGAGACTTCCGGTGTCGCCGCTACGCATCCAGCCGTCGTCGTCGAACAGCGCCACGGTGCCTTCCGTGTTCTCGAAGTAGCCCATGCACACGTTGCCGCCCTTGACGAGGATCTCGCCGTCGGGCGCGATCGAGACGCGTACGCCGGGAAAGGGCAACCCGACGGTTCCGACGTGGTTGGCGTGCGGCGGGTTCGCCGTGGTCGGTCCGCACGACTCCGTCTGCCCGTAGAGCTCGACGATCGGGATGCCGATCGAGTGGTACCAGCGGATGAGGTCGGGGTGCGTGGGAGCCGCCGCGGTGATGAGAATGTGCGCCTTGTCGAGGCCCATCTCGCCTCGGATCCGGGCGCCCACCGCGGCGTCGAGCGCGGTGTAGGGAAGCCGCTCCCAGATCGGTGCATCGTGCGCCGTCGCGTGCTGCGAGATCACGTGCTCGCCGAGATCGATGTAGCGCTCGATGACGAGCCGCCGCAGACCGTGCTCGTCGCCGAACTTCTCGAGGATCGCCTCCTGCGCCTTCTCCCACACGCGCGGGACCGCGAAGAAGAGGGTCGGGCGACAGTCGCGGAGATCTTCGGCGACCGTGGCGAGACTGCGGGCGAACCACGTCTCACCGCCGATGGCCACTGGCGTGAAGTCGCTCATCATGCGTTCGGCGATGTGACTCAACGGCAGGAACGACAGCAACCGCTCGCGTTCGCGAAACTCGAACAATGCGGCCGCGCTGCGGATCGTCCAGATGATGTTGGCGTGGCTGACCATCGCGCCCTTGGGCGGCCCGGTCGTGCCGCTCGTGTAGACGAGCGTTGCGAGCTGTTCGGGAACGACGGCCGCGGCTCGGCTGTCGAACAGATCCGGTTCGCGCTCGAGGCGCGTCGCACCGATCGACCGGAGTTGCTCGAGCCCGATGAGGGACGGGTCGTCGATGCGTTCGTCGTTGTCGAAGACCACGACTTGGCGCAGCTCGGGAAGCCGGTCGCGCACCTCCAGCACCTTCGCCAGCAGGTCGTGGTTCTCGACGAAGCAGAGCACTGCCCGGCAGTGTTGGAGCAGGTAATGGACCTGCTCCGCCGAGCTGGTCGGGTAGAGCGGCACCGTCACACTGCCGTTGCAGAGCGTCCCGAAATCGGCGAGGTGCCATTCGACCCGGTTGCCCGAGAGGATCGCGACTCGATCGCCGGCGTCGACGCCCATCTCGGCCAGGCCCGCGGTCACCTCGGCGACCGCGCGGCCGTAGTCACCCCAGGTCAGCGTCTCCCAGCCTTTCTCGGCCCGTCGGCGAAGCGCCGGGCGCGCGCCGATACGCCGCAGGTTGACGCAGAACGACTCGACGATCGTCTCGCCCTCGATGCGAAATGCCGGTGTGCCCTCCATCGCGTCCCCCCGGGTCGGCTCTCGTGGCAACAAGTCGTCTCTGCTATTTCGCGGGACGGAGAAGCGACTGCACCAGAGGCGAACGTCCCGTCGTCGCCCCGGGCGCGGTGAGTCCGGCCCGACGCGCCACGACGCGATTCTCGAAGACCTGCCGCTCGAAGACCCGCCGATGGGGTCGCGAGCGATGGGTCCATCGCCTCTACCGGCGCGGCCGTCGTTGACGTGTGATGTGGTGTGGGCCCGGATCGGGCCAAGAGAAGGGGGACGATCCGATGAAGCGACGTCGCTGGGGCATCGTGGGTGTGTGCGCAGGAGTGGTTCTCCTGCTCGGGTCGATGGGAGTTCGCTTGGGGGTGGCGCCTGCGCTTGTGCGCTTCCCGCTCGATCTCGACGAGACGGCCCACTACGCGGGCCGCGGGCTCACGTACGTCGATGCGAAGACCTTGCTTCCCCTCGCCAAGCCGACGAGCGTGCCGATCACCGTCGACCGGCACGTCAAGGTGGTCTCCGGGTCGTTCTCGCGCGCGGTGGTCGACGAGACGATCACGATCAAGGCGGGTTCGACCACCACGGTCGAGGACTACCAGTACGTGATGGACCGGCGGACGATGCAATTGGTCGACGATCCTCGTGAGTACGCGTTCGGCGACCCGAAAGCGCTGATGTCCGCCGCCGGCTCCTACCGGGTCAACTTCGCGATGGGCACGAAGGCGACGGGCTCGTACCGCTCGTTCATCCCCGAGGCCGGCGTCTCGGCGCCGCTGAAGCTCGTCGAGGACCGCCACTTCCACGACGACGGACGCGTCTCCGTGATCGACTTCTCGACCAAGCTCCTGCACCCCGTCGCGCCGTACTACCTCGCGCATCTCCAGGCGATCGGGCTGCCCATGCAGATCACGACCGCGCAGCTGCAGCCCCAGCTGGTCGCGGCAGGTGTCGACGTGAACAAGGCGCTGGCCGACGTCGGGTCGCAGCTCACGCCGGCCGAGCGGACGCTCGTGACCGACACGCTGTCGAGGCCGATCCCGCTGCGCTACTACTTCATCGCCGACGGCATCATCTCGATCGAGCCGAAGACCGGCGCCCTGATCGACGTCCACAGCACGCAAGAGGGCGTGGCGGTCAAGCCCGACCTCAGTGGTGCCGCGGCGCTCAACAAGGTGCTGCAGAAGTACTCGTCCATCCCGTCGGTGAAGGCGGCAGCCGCAGGGCTCGCGACGCTTTCGGCGCGGGGGCCGCAGCCGGCGCAGATGTACGTGTACACGCAGACCGTGCCGTCGTCGCTGCACGTTGCGAGCAAGGCCCGGCAGCAGGCGTCGCAGATGAACCTCATCCAGTGGCGGCTCCCGGCCGCGATGGTGCTGCTCGGGGCGCTCCTGCTCGTGGGCGGTCTGCTCATGTGGTTCGGGTCGCGAGAGCGTGGCGAGCAGGCCCGCGCGACCGAGAAGCTCCCGCCGCTCGAGCCGATGGCGGCCCCGCCCGTGCTCCCGCGCGAGCGCGAGCACGTCTGACGCTTCCGGCTGAAGCCTGATGAATCGAAAGGAATCGAGATGAGACTCACGAAGCGTGTGGTGCAGACGGCCGGATTGGCGGCCGGCGCGATCGGCGTCGTGGCGGCGTCCGCGCCGGAGAGTGCCGTGGGGCGCACGGCGCGGCACGTGATCGATCGCGTGACTCGTGACGTGCGTTACCTGGCCGCGAGCGCGCCGGGTATCGCGTACCGGCTCGCGGGTCGGCACCCGAATCCCGACGTCGGTGACGACGTCCTGGCCGACCGGATTCGTTCGAGCCTCGGCCCGCTCGAGAAGCGCCTCGACGTGCCGCGGGTGCACGTGATGGTCGAGGACCACGTTGCTCTCGTACACGGCGACGTGCCGAACGAGGAAGCCGCCGGCGCCATCGAGCACGCGATCATGCACGTCAGTGGGGTGAAGGGCGTCGAGTCGCACCTGCATGCCGGCTTCGTGGCGGGTGACACGCGTCCGTCGCAGGGCGCGGCGGTGCGACCGCCGACTTCCGACGCGTTGCGAGCGCTTCTCGACGCGGCGAGTGACGCCGGCGCTGCGTGGGACCCTCGGGCCGCGGTGCACGCGACGCTGTGCGCGTTCATGGACCGCATCCCCGAAGGCGAGCGCGCGCAGGTGAACGCGCACCTTCCCGCCGACGTTCGGGCCCTGGCCGGCCCGGCCCGTTGGCAGGGCGAACGGCCGCGGCGCCTCAAGACGCTGCCGCAGCTCGTCGCGGCGGCGATCGCCGAAGGAGGGATCACCCCGGTGCACGCGGAAGAGATCGTCCGTGCCGTGGTCGCGACCTTGCGGAGCCTGGTGCCCAACGAGGACCGCGATGTCGCGGCGGTCCTTCCCCGGGAGCTGCGCGAGCTGTGGGAGGTCGAGCCGGCACGGTGAAGCCACCGATCGAGCCCGTCGCCGGGTCGCCCGACGCGCAACCGGCCCCGATACCTCCCGTCCCGCCGGAGCCGCCTCCACCCCCGGCCCCGCCCGAGCCGCCCGCGCCGCCCGAGCCGCCCCTCGTGGAACCCGGCTTGGAACCCGCCGACGCTACGACGCGGTGATACCCGAGGTCGTGGAGGCACCGGCGAGTTGGCGCTTGGGTTGACGGCGCGGCGGGGTCTTGGGGACGTCCCGGAGCGGGAGCCGCACCGGGTCGTGCGCGCCGCCGAGGGCGAGAACCTCCTCGAACCCCTCTCGGAAGCACTCGGCCAGGACTTCGGGGTCCGCGACGGCCGCCGCGTCCATGGTGATGCCGACGCAGCAGGTGCCGTTGTACGACAGCAGCGCGAGGTTCACCGCCGTGCCGGTCGTCGGAGCGAAGGCGACGTACCGCTCCACCGGAGCGCCGGCGAGGAACACCGGAAACGCGAAGCCGGGGATGTCGCTGGCGACGAAGTCGACGTGCTTGAGCATGCTGCCCACGACTCCTCGCGGGAGCAGGTTGAGAGTCCCCGCGATCGCGCCGGTGTAGCGGAGCGAGTCCTCGTCTCGGGCGGCTCGGCACAAGCGACCGAGGGCCCGGATGCGCGACGCCGGGTCTGCGTCGCCGACCGGGACGGCAAAGCGAATGAGTGTGATGCGGTTGCCGCCGGGCGGGTCGTCCGGCGTGCGAATGCTGATGGGCAGCGTGACCCGCAGCTCGTCGACGGGTGCGCCGTGGCGTTCGTGATAGCGGCGGAGGCCCCCGGTCACTGCGGCCATGAACCCGTCGTTCAGGCTCCCACCCGCGGCGGCCGCGGCGTGCTTGAGGTCGGTCAGCTGCACCTCGAGCATGTCGAGTTGCCGGGCGACACTTCGCTCCTTCATGACCGGGGAGAGGGTCTCGCTCACCGGCGCGAGCGTGCGGGCGATGGAGCGCGTCGTCTCGAGCACGTCGCCGGCGCTGGCCATCGGGTGACGCGCGGCATGCCACGCGGACGGCACGGCCGATACCGCCGCGCGGCTCACGAACCCGAACGCCCGCTCCCAATCGTGCACCAGGCTCTCGCGAATCAACGATCCGGTCCCGAGCCGCTCACCGTTCGCGCCTTCGGGAAGAGATGCCGGTGCCGGAGGAGTGGGCTCGAGATCGAAGAGCTCCAGCGCGAGCTGCATGCCACCGATGCCGTCGGTGAGCGCGTGGTGCACCTTCATGACCAGAGCGGCGTGGTTGCCGCGGAGCCGTTCCACCAGCGTGAACTCCCACAGGGGATGGGCATGGTCGAACGCGGTCATCGACGCATTGCGTGCGAGCTCGATGACCGTGGCGGGCGTGTGCGGCGCGGGCGAGTCGACCCGGCGGACGTGCCAGGTGAGGTCGAACCTCTCGTCGACGGTCCACCGGGGAGTGGCGAGCCTTCCCGGCGGCTCGACCACGCGCTGGCGGAACATCGGGATGAGCCGAGTCGCCCGGTCGACCTTCTCGAGGAGCTGATCCCAGTCGGGGCTGCGCTCCATCCATGCGACGCCGATGATCGTTGCTCGGAGGGTCGGATCCCGTTCCATGTTCCAGGCGAAGGCATCAGTGTCACGCATGAAGACGTCCATCGTTCCTCCGCTCTTCGCGAGTTCCTTCCTCGTACGTTCCTGCCGGCTCGGATCGTGGGGAAGAGGCGAAGGTCACCCTTCCGCGAGATGCGACAGACCGCCGGGAGAGGGTCGCCGGATCAGCCCGCGGCGACGAGCGGTGTCGGAGTCGGTATCCGGGTCACACCGGCCGAGACGCCGAGCGTCCACACCTCGCCCGCGCTGTCGACGATCCGGTAGCCGCCCGGCGCGGGCACGACGCCGATGCCGGGTGCGAGCGAACGCGCATTGCCCGCGTACCTCGCCCGCCCGTACGCGTACGCCTGACCGGCCACCGTCACCAGCCAGTAGCCGAGCCCGTCGGGCGTCGCGGCCATGCCCGTGACCGGGTACGGCGGCGGCTGTCCCGCGGCCGAGCCGTGGAACCGGGCGTCGCCGAACGTGAAGACTCCGCCGTCGCGGGCAACCAGCCAGTACCCGTGTCCCGTCGGCGTCGCGGCCATGCCGACGACGGGCTGACTCAGTCGTACCCCTCCCATGGAGCCGGAGAATCGGGCGTCGCCGAACGCGAACACTCCGCCGTCGGCGGCCGCGACCCACCCTCCGCGAGCGGTTGGTGTGCGCGCGACGGCGACCGCGCGCGCGGTGTAGGAGCGGCCGAATCCCACTCCGCCGTTCACGGTGCGGACGACTCCGGCGCGGTCCACCGCGAACGTCGGCGTCCAGGGAGACGGCCCGGGGGCGACCACCGCCCGACGGGGCGCGGCGGGTGGCGGCGGAACGTGGATGGACACGAACCGCGGACCGACCATGCGACCGTCGCGTCGCGCCTCGCGTGGGTCGAAGGTGTTGACGTCGTAGGAGCCGAGGAAGCCGCCGTCGGCGAAGCGGGTACTGGTCAGGACGACGGCGTTGTAGGTGAACGACCGGGTGTAGTGGAACCCGGGTACGAACGCGGGTGGTGGATCCGGCACCGAGAAGACCGTGCCGAGGTCGTGCCACGGGCCGTCGGGATTCGGAGCGAACCAGGCTTCGACCTCGGGGCCGACGATGCCGAACGTCTTGGTGATCAGGAGGAACCCGTTGCCGTACGGCTGCACGTCCGTATTGCTGACCGCGGCGGGCAGCACCGGCGTTGCCGCCTTCGCGTTGGCGACCCAACCCGAGGTCGATCGGTACCGCCACGCGCTCGGGATCTGGATCTGGCCCTCCGGAACCCGCGCGACGTACATGTCGCCCTTGAAGCACAGGTGGCACGTTCGAGGCTGTGGGGCGTAGGCGTAGAGGTATCCACCGTCGTACACCGCGCCGCTACCGAAGGCGCGGTTCGCCACGAAGGGGATCTCGCTGAGGCGGGCGAGTTGCAGACTCGGCAAGTCGAAGGCGGCGACGGCCGCGCCGACCGGTCTGCCGAAGAAGCTGTCGAGGAACAGCCGGGTGAGGAACACGTAGAGACGGTTGCCGACGACGACCGCGGCACCCGGCCAG
>DAIQOP010000318.1:0-3644 GCA_036787815.1 Actinomycetota bacterium | reverse complement strand
CCTCGCACTGGGCAGCGACGGTTTGTGCAGCAACGACAGCGCCCGCATGTTCGTCGTCATGAAGGCGGCGGCGCTGCTGCAGAAGGTCGTCTCACCCGACCACGAGCAGTGGGTCGGAGCCGAGGAGGTGCTGCGCGCCGCCACCCGCGCTGAGCTGCAGCTCGACCGGCTCGAACTCGCCGTCGACGTATTCGCCGGCCGGGGTGAACAGCGCGACCTTCGGCCCGGAGGTGCCGAGATCGACGGCGAGGACGTACTCCGGCGACTCGGGCACTCGGGATCAGCTACCGGCCGGGCGGCGCATGCCGTGGCCGAAGAAGCCGCCACGGGGCCGGGCATGGGCGTGGTAGTGGTCGGGGATGTTGCGCATGTTGTCGTCGACGTAGTGCTCGAAGGTGAAGTGCTCCGAGACCACGATCGCCAGTCGTTCGTGCATGTGAGCCAGCTCCGGGGCGGGCGGCTCGGTGCCATGGCTGCGCCAGACGACCATCGGGGTCGCGCAGATCTCGCACTCCGCGATCCAGCAGATGTCGTCCTCGTGGAACCAGGGTGTGATCCGTGCCGCCTCGCAGAGGTCGCAGCCGTCGCGTACTTCGTGTCCCATCGGGCGGGCATGGTACAACTGCGCGCTTCTATGAAGGGCCTGATCCTCTCCGGCGGGGCCGGTACCCGTCTGCGACCGATCACCCATACCAGCGCGAAACAGCTGGTCCCGATCGCCAACAAGCCCATCCTGTTCTACGGGCTCGAAGACATGATCGCGGCGGGCATCACCGACATCGGGATCGTGGTCGGCGACACCCACGCCGAGATCGAAGCCGCCGTCGGCGACGGTTCCCGCTTCGGCGCCACGATCACCTACATCAAGCAAGACGCGCCGCTGGGGCTCGCGCACTGCGTGCTCATCGCCCACGAGTTCCTCGGCGACGACGACTTCGTGGTGTACCTCGGCGACAACATGCTCCAGCAGGGGCTCGAGCACTTCGTCGAGCGGTTCGAGCGCGAGCGCACCCGCGCGCCCCAGCTCGGCGAGGAAGGCGCCCCTCCCCCGGCGGCCCAGACCCTCCTCGCGCACGTCGACGATCCGCGCCAGTTCGGCGTCGCCGCGGTCGACGCGACCGGCAACGTCACCCGCCTCGTCGAGAAACCCGCCGACCCGCCTTCGGATCTCGCGCTCGTCGGCGTCTATCTGTTCGACGCCACGATCCACGAGGCGGTGCGCTCGATCACACCGTCGGCGCGCGGCGAGCTCGAGATCACCGACGCGATCCAGTGGCTGATCGCGAACGGCCACCGCGTGCTGCACGAGGTGCTCGAGGGCTGGTGGATCGACACCGGCAAGAAGGACCCGTTGCTCGACTGCAACCGGCTCATCCTCGAGACCATCACCGCACGCATCGACGGCACCGTCGACGCGCTCAGCCAGGTCGACGGGCGCGTGATCATCGAAGCGGGCGCCGTGCTCGAGCGCTCGACGGTGCGCGGGCCCGCGATCATCGGCGCGAACACCCGGCTCGTGGACACCTACGTCGGGCCGTTCACGTCGATCGCGAACGACTGCGAGATCGTCGACGCCGAGATCGAGCACTCCGTCGTGCTCGAACGCAGCCGCATCGTCGGCGTGCACCGGATCCAGGACTCCCTGCTGGGCCGGGACGTCGAGGTCGTACGATCTCAGCTGCGGCCGCAGGCGAGCCGCCTGATGCTGGGTGACCATTCCCGGATCGAGCTGGAGTAGCGACGGTGAAGATCCTCGTCACCGGAGGCGCAGGCTTCATCGGCTCGAACTACGTCCGGTACGTCCTCGCGCGCACCGACGACGAGGTCACCGTGTACGACGCGCTCACGTACGCCGGCAACCTCTCGACCCTGCGCGACGTCGACGACGACCCGCGCTACCGCTTCGTCAAGGGCAACATCTGCGACCCCGCGCCGCTCGCGGCGGCCATGACGGGACACGACGCCGTTGTGCACTTCGCGGCCGAGAGCCACGTCGACCGCTCGATCTCCGGGCCCGACGACTTCGTCCACACGAACTGCTTCGGCACGAACATCGTGATGGACACGGCGCGGCGCCTCGACGTCGCGCGGGTGGTGCACATCGGCACCGACGAGGTGTACGGATCGGTCGAGACCGGATCGTCGAAAGAGTCCGACCCGCTCGAACCCCGGTCGCCGTACTCGGCGTCGAAGGCCGGCTCCGACCTGATCGCGCTCTCGTATCACCACACGTACGGCGTGCCCGTGGTGGTCACGCGCTGCACCAACAACTTCGGGCCGTACCAGTACCCGGAGAAGGCGATCCCGCTCTTCACCACGAACCTGCTCGACGGGTTGCCCATCCCGCTGTACGGCGACGGCCTCAACGAGCGCGACTGGATCTACGTCGACGACCACTGCGCCGGGGTGCACCTCGCGCTGCAGCACGGCACCGCGGGCGAGATCTACAACATCGGCGCGGGCAACGAGACGCCCAATCGGGTGCTCGTCGACAAGTTGCTCGCGCTGCTGGGCGCCGGCGAGGAGCTGGTCGAGTACGTCACCGACCGGCTCGGCCACGACCGGCGCTACTCGGTCGACATCGCGAAGATCACCGCGCTCGGCTGGAACCGGCGGCGCACGCTCGACGAAGCCCTCGCGCAGACGGTCGAGTGGTACCGCGCGAATCGCTGGTGGTGGGAACCATTGAAGGGCCGCGAGTGAGGATCCTCGTCACCGGCGCCGGTGGCCAGGTGGGTCATGAGGTGGTCGCGCGCTTCGCCGCCGATGCCCACCACGAGGTGATCGCGGCCGATCACGCGGCCATCGACGTCGGCGACCGCGACGCGGTGATGCAGGCGATCACCGCCGGGCATCCCGACGCGATCGTCCACTGCGGTGCGTGGACGGCCGTCGATGCGTGTGAGACCGACCCCGATCGGGCCTTCCGCGTGAACGCGCTCGGCACCCGCAACGTCGTCGAGGCGGCGCGCCGTGTCGGGGCCCACGTCCTGTGCCTCTCGACCGACTACGTGTTCGACGGCGAGAAGGCCGAGCCCTACCTCGAATGGGACCAACCGAATCCGCGCTCGGTCTACGGGCGGTCGAAGCTCGGTGCCGAGATCGAGGCCGGCGAAGCGGCGACGATCGTGCGCACCTCGTGGGTGTGCGGGGCGCACGGCTCCAACATGGTGAAGACGATCCTGCGGCTCGCCGCCGAGCACGACACCCTCTCGTTCGTCGACGACCAGCGCGGCCACCCCACCTTCGCCGACGATCTCGCGACGGTGATCCACCGTCTCGTCGTGGACCGGCGCCCGGGGATCTTCCACGTGACCAACCAGGGCCCGGTGAGCTGGTACGAGTTCGCGGTCGCGGTGCTCGCGACGGCGGGTCTCGACCCGGCACGCGTGCGCCCGATCACCACCGCCGAGCTCGAACCACCCCGCCCGGCACCGCGACCGGCCAACTCGGTGCTCGACAACGCCGCGCTCCGCCTCGCCGGGATCGACCTCCTCCCGGATTTCCGCGAGCCCCTCACCCGCCTGGTGCGCGCCCTCACGTCCTAGCGCCGCCGAACCCTCCCTGGTGCGACGAGCGCATCCCATGGGATGGCGGGTTCAAGTGGTGCGCGCAATTTCTTGGTGAGGGTTCCAGTGTTGATG
>DAIQOP010000317.1:0-3648 GCA_036787815.1 Actinomycetota bacterium | reverse complement strand
CACGATCACTACATGGTCGCCTGGCCCGGCGGCCGCGTCGCGTGCGGCGCGACGCACGAAAACGCCGGTTTCGACGCACGCGTCACCGTCGACGGGATGCGCGAGATCATCGACACCGCGCTCGCCGTCGCCCCCGGGCTCGCCGACGCGACCCTGCTCGACGTGCGGGTCGGACTCCGGCCCGTCTCGACGACCGGTCTCCCCCTCCTCGGGCCGCTCCCCGGTCGGCCGGGCGCGTTCGTCGCGACCGGGCACGGTGCCGCCGGGTTGACGTTCGGGCCGTGGAGTGCGGCAGCGGTCGCCGACCTCGCCCTCGGTCACGATCCCGGCGTCGACCTCACCCCGTTCGCGCCTCCGAGCTCACCTTCCCGCTAGCGCCGCGGGGCGCGCGTCCAACAGCCGTTCGGCACAGCCGTTCAGGATGCGAGGTGGTGCCGGTCGGTCGCACCGGTCCGGTGCCGGAGCACGTCGTCGGCCGCGACCTTGCGGTACGGGTCCAGCAGCCCGCGGTCACGGCCCTCCGCCATGCCGCCGACGGCGAGCGCGACCACGATCGACAAGAGGCACCATCCCGACACGATGATCAGCATGAAGACACCGAAGTTCATCTCGGGACCTCGATCCGGTCGGCGGCGTGGTTGGTTCCCAAGCCCGCGAGCGTTGCCATGAGTCGACTCTGCCTTGGTGCAACCGCCGGCGCACGGGCCGAAAGTCCCGATCACACCGGTCGATCGGCAATCCGGCCCCCCGACCGAGCGTTGTGCGGTCGGCCGGACGCGCAACGCGGCCGATTGCTCAACCAGGAACGAGCGGAGTGTCGCCGATCACGTGACGGGCGCGGAGCTGGGTGAGCCGGGTTTCGGAGACGCCGAGCTCCCGGAGCACCTCGTCGGTGTGTTGGCCGAGCGTCGGGGCCGGCTCGCGCCAGTAGGTGTGCGGCCCGGCCGAGAGCCGCATCGGGAAGGTCGGGTAATCCTGGCGTCCGACGAGCTCGTGGTCGAGCGATTGGAAGAACCCCCGAGCCCGGAGCTGCGGGTCGTCGACGGCGAGGTGTCCGGGCACCACCGGCCACGCGGCGATCCCCTGCGCGCGCAGCTCGCGAGCCGCGTCGTCGTTCGTGCGACTCGCACACCAGGCGGCGCGTACGGCCACGGGTTCGCGGTCGGCGTCGACGTCGAGCGCGACCCAGGCGTCGTCGCCCGCGCACCGGTAGACCCCGCCTTCGCCGCGGCGGCCGGTGAGCTCGCCGTACTCGGAGAAGCGGATCACCTGCTCGGCGGTCGTCGCCACCGCGACCTCGATCATCGCCATCTCGACGAGGCCGCCCTCACCGGTGCGGTCCCGATGCTCCAGCGCGGCGATCAGCGCGAGCGCGGCGTGCGTGCCCACCATGGGATCGACGACACCGCCCGCGATGATCGGCGACCCACCTTCGTACCCCGTCACCCACGCCATCCCGGTGAGCTGCTCCATCGTCTGCGCGAAGCCCGGCCGGTCGCGCCACGGCCCGCTGAGCCCGAAGGCGGGCAGCCGCAGCATCACGACGTCGGGGCGGATCGCCCGCACCGCCTCGTACGAGAAGCCGAAGTCGTCGAGCACGCGCGGAGTGAAGTTCTCGGCGACGACGTCGCATCCGGAGATGAGCTCACGAGCGAGCTCGCGGCCCTCCTCCTGCGACAGGTCGAGGGTGATCCCGCGCTTCGACAGGTTGGCGGCGTGGAAGAGCGCCGACTTCTCGAAGTACCGCGGGTCGCTCGAGGGCCGCACCGCGGCGCTGAACCGGATGCCGTCGGGCCGCTGCACCGATTCCACCTTGACGACGTCGGCACCCATCGCCGCGAGCCACGCGGTCGCGAACGGTCCCGACCAGAAGGCGGTGAAGTCGAGCACCCGCACGCCAACGAGTGGGCGCTCACCCGGCGCGCGCCCCGAAACCGCGGCCGCCGGCGCGGCGCGGGGAACCCACGGCGCACCTTCGCTCGTCGGGAGTTCGGGTGCGCGCTGCAGCGGCCGGTCGGCGATGCCGTGGAAGCGGAAGGGCGCGCGCGGCCGCACGAACGACGCGCCGGGCTGGGGCACGAACACCTCGCGCGACCGCAGCTGCTCGAACTTCGGGAGCAACTCGCCGTTGCCGACGATCGCGACGGGAACACGCGCCGCGCTGCACGCGGCTTCGATCTCCTCCGCGGTTCGCGCCTCGGTCCACTGGTGCAGCAGCGTGTTGACCTCGGCCGCGCGCACGAACCGGCCGATCATCGTGGTGAGCTCGTCGTCGTCGACGAGATCGCCGCGGCCCATCGCGCCGAGCAGGGCCCGCCATTGCGCGGCCGTGACCGTCGTGATCCCGACGAACTGGCCGTCGGCGGTCGGCTCGTTGCCCGGGATCATCACGAAGCGGAAGGTCGAGCCGCGCCCGCCCGGGAAGTGCGCCATGAGCGTGGGCACGGTGAGCATCGTGAGCTGCATGGCCTCGAGCTTCGAGACGTCGACGAGCTCGGCCCGGCCCGAGCGCGCCGCGCGTCGCCACGCCGTCGCCGCGCCCAGCGCCGCGAACGCGCCCGCGACGTACTCGCCGATCCGGCCGCCGACCGTGAGCGGGGTCCGGCCGAGGTGCCCATGACCCGAGAGCGCGCCCGACCGAGCTTGCAAGACCGGCTCCGGGAGGTCGAGGCCGTCGTCGGGGCCACCGTGGCCGAGGGCGGAGACCTCGACGACGACGAGCGGTCCCGGTCGTGCGCGGCCGGCGCGCGCCCGTTCGCGCAGCCCCGCGACCATGGCCGGGTCGAGACCGGCGGGAGCGGGATCCGACAGCAACACGACGTCGGAGCCCGCGAGCCACCGGGCCGGATCACCGGCCACCGCGCGTTGCGAGGTACGCAAGTACGCGTGGAAGGCACCGTGCGGGTCTTCGCGGCGCAGCGGATCACCGCCGCTCGGTTCCCAGTGCACGACATCGGCACCGAGATCGGTGAGGAGCTTCGCCGCGTACGCGCTCGCGAGCCCGCTCGAGAGATCGAGCACCCTGACGTCGTCGTAGATCATGGGGTCCTACGACCGCACTTCGAACATGGGGACCGTCACCGCGCGGTCGGGCACCGTGGGGAACCGCAGCGGTCGGAAGGTGACGCGCAGGGCCATCTCGGCGTGCAGCCGGTCCGGCTCCGCGTCGACGACGTAGGTGCACAACCGCACCGCCGGATCTTCCGCGAGCGCGACGAGGGCGGTGACGAACGGCACCATTGCCGCGAACGCGGGCAGGAACGCCCGCCGCACGACCGCCCACGAGAACAGGGTCGCGTCACCGCTCACCGGCACCCACGTCGGCTCACCCCCGCAACCGGGGCACTCGGCCGCGGGGTACCAGACGAACCGCGCGCACTGCCCGCAGCGCGGGATCACGAGCTCGCCCCGCGCCGCGCCGGCGAAGAACTCGCCCGTGAGCGGGTCGTCGATGTCGGGGAGCGGGAAGTCGGCGCGCGTGATGGCCATGGTTGGGCTCAGCGGTCCTTCACGAGCACGAGCGTGCTGGCCATGTGCCCCGTGTACCCGCCGTACACACCGACCTCGCACTCGGGTACCTGCGCCGCGGCCGTCCCCCGCAACTGCTTCACGACCTCGACGACGTGCGCGATGCCGAGCACGTAGGCG
>DAIQOP010000094.1:0-13517 GCA_036787815.1 Actinomycetota bacterium | reverse complement strand
GTAGACGAGTCTGCCCTCTGGCGTCCATGCGAGGCCGTGGGCGCCGTCAAGGTCGGACGCATTGGAGCTGATCATCCGCGCGTTTTTCGTATCGCCCGTGGGCGAAACCCAGATGCCCGCGCTTGTATCTTCCTTGACAGTCACGAGCGCATGTGAATCTCCGGTCAGACTCACACCGCGATAAGAGTTCAAATCATTTGTAATACGGCGGGGTTCACCGGTCGGATACGAGAGTGCCCAGAGCTGGGAGAGAGAGCTCACAACTGCATTAGCTCCACTCAAGATTAAGCCGCTGCCGTCCGAACGCCACGTGATGCTGCACCGGACGGCCGAGCCGCCACTCACCCGGATCGTCGAAACGCCCGGCGTCGTGGTTCGCGGAGCCGGTGAGCACGCTGATCGGCGAACCGGCCTGCACCGGGCAGCCCGCGACCTCGGTGTCCTTGGTCGACACGCGGCTCACCATCGTGACCGACGTCTCCCAGCGCAACGTCTCCTCGATCACCTCGGGCATCAGCGTGCGGTCGGCGAGCACCTGCTCGTACACACCGGGATGGCTCAGCAACGCGACCAGGCAGTTGCCCATCACCCGGAACGTCGTCTCCGCGCCCGCCGGCAACAGCAGGCGGAGGAAGCCGTAGATCTTGCTGTCGGTGAGCTTCTCGCCGTCGATCTCGGAGTTGACGAGGTCGCTCAGGAAGTCGCCGATCGGTTCGGCGCGGCGCGCCTCCACCAGGGGACGGAGGTAGTCGACCATCGCCTGCGACGCGGCGTGCCCGGCGAGCGGGTTGAGCGGTCCGGTGTTGATCTCCTCCGCCCAACGGGCGAACTGCTCCGAGTCTTCGAGCGGCACACCGACGATCCCGCAGATCACCTGCACCGGATACTTCGACGTGACGTCGGCGACGAGATCGCCGCGACCACGCGGCGCGATCGCGTCGAGGAGGCGGTCGATCGCCGGGCGCACCAGGGTGTCGTCCCAATGCTCGAGTTGCGAGGCGCGGAACGCCTTGGCGACGAGGTTGCGGTACTTGCGGTGCTCGACGCCGTCGAGGGCCAGGATGAGGTCACCCATGTACTGGCCGATGTGCTCACCGTTGATCGACGACGAGAACGTGTCGGCGTCGCGCAGGACGTTCTCGACGTGCTGCCAGTCGGTCACCTGGTAGCCGGTGCGGGGGTCGAAGTTGTTACCCGGCGTGGCCACGACGGGACACCCGGACTCCCGGACGGCCTGCCAATGCTCGTACGGCTGGGCGGTCGTCCAGTCGACCGGCAACGCGGTGTCGCTCACGTTCGACCCCCTCGCCTGCGTTTCCTGACACGGTAGTCAGCAAACGTGCGGGCTGGGTAACGTGAGCCCGTGCCTGCGCTGGGAACCGATCCGTTCGCCGAGACCGACGACCAGGCCGCGCTGCGAGCGCTCGCCCGCGACGTCGCCGAGCGCGAGTTGCTCCCCAACGCGCGCCATTGGGACGAGACCGAGGAGTTCCCGCAGGCGTCGTGGGACGCGATGAAGAAGTACGACCTCTTCGGCATCACGATCGGCGAGCAGTACGGCGGCTCGGGCCTCGGCGACATCGAAGCGGCGATCGTGCTCGAGGAGCTCGCGCGCGTCGACGTGTCGAGCGCGATCCTCGCCCAGCTCACCTTCAACGGGCCGCCGCGCGCGATCGAGCACCTCGGCAACGAGACGCTGCGCAACCGCTGGCTCCCCACCGCCGCCGCGGGCGACGGGCTGTTCTGCATCGGGATCTCGGAGTCGGAGGCCGGCTCGGCCGTCAACCACATGCGCGCGCGCCTCACGCCCGACGGCGACGGCTTCCGCCTCCACGCGTACAAGAACTACGTCACCGGCGGCCACAAGGCGTGCTCGTGCCTCGTGTGGTGCCGCTTCCCCGGGAGCGAGGGCACGAAGGGGATCGGTGCGGTCGTCGTCGACCTCGCCGCCGAGGGCGTCACGTGCGCGGGCACGCACGTGAAGATGGGCCTGCGCGGCACGAGCGAAGCCGAGCTCGCCTTCGACGACGTGCGCATCGAGCCCGACGACGTGCTCGTGTGGGGCGACCCGGAGAGCAGCGAATCGTTCAAGACGTTGATCGCGCACATCAACCACGAACGGTGCGGCAACGCGGCGATGTGCGTCGGTGCCGCGCAGGGCGCGCTCGAGTACGCGATCGGGTACATGAAGGACCGCCAGGTCGGCAACCGCACGCTCGCCGACTTCCAGGGCCTGCAATGGAAGATCGCCGACATGGCCGTCGAGCTCGAAGGCGCCCGCCTACTGCTCAAGCGCGCGGTGCACCTCGCCGGCCCGCACGGCACTCCCCCGCCGCTCGAGACCGCGCTCGCGAAGACGGCCGCGAACCTCGCGGCCAAGCATGTGTGCGACGAGGCGATCCAGCTGCTCGGCGGCTACGGGTTCTCGCGCGAGTACCCGGTCGAGCGCGCCTACCGCGACATCCGCGGGCTGTGCATCGGCGCGGGCACCGTCGAGATCCAACGCAACTTCATCGGGAAGAACCTCCTCGACGGCATGCGCCCCTCGGGCGCCGGCTGGAAGTAGCGCGCTGAGCGCATTGGTTCGCGCCACCTACGAGCACCCGCTCGCCGCCGAGTACGCGCGCCCGGGTGGCCCCTGGGACGTCGCGTCGCTCGACGCGTTGCTCACCGAGGCCGGGCGCGGATCGCCCCGCGCGCTCCTCGTCTCCGACGGCTCGGCCGAACGGCTCACCGGTACCGAGATCGAGTCGCGAGTCGCCACGCTCGCGACGGGCCTGCGCGCGTCCGGGGTCGAGCCCGGCGACGCGGTCTGCTGGCAGGCTCCCAACTGCATCGAGGCGGTGCTGCTCTACCGGGCGTGCTGGCGGATCGGCGCGATCGCCGCGCCGATTCATCACGCGACGGGAAGCGCCGACACGGCCGCGCTCGTCGGGCGGCTCGGGCCACGCGTGCAGCTCGCGTGGGGCGCGGTGCCGCTGCGCGACCTCTCCGGCACCCGCGGCTACGACGACGTCGTCGCGAGCACCGGCGCCGCGACCGACCTGTGGGCCGACGCGGCGGCGCTCGCCGTCGTGCTCTTCACCTCGGGCTCGAGTGGCGCGCCCAAGGGCGTGCTGCACACGCAACGCTCACTCGCCTACAAGGCGCGCCTCATGGCCGAGGTACACGCGCTCGCCCCCGACGACGCGGTGCTCATGCCCGCCCCGCTCGCGCACATCTCGGGGCTGCTCAACGGGATCACCGTGCCCGGTGTCGTGCCGTTCAAGAGCGTGCTCATGGAGCACTGGGATCCGGCCCACGCCCTCGACCTCATCGAGCGCGAGCGGATCACCTTCATGATCGGGCCGCCGACGTTCTTCGTCTCGCTCATGGCGACGCCCGGGTTCGCGAGCGATCGCGTCGCGAGCCTGCGGCTCGTGTCGAGCGGCGGCGCCGGCGTCACCGAGGCGTTCGTCGACGAGGCGAGCACGCGCCTCGGTTGCGTGGTGAAGCGCACGTACGGGTCGACCGAGGCACCGACCGTCGCGACCAGTCGCCCCACCGACGACCGCGACGCATCCCGTCGCCACGACGGGCGAGCGGTGGGCGCGGTGCGCCTCCGGGTGACCGACCCGGACACGAACGCCGAACGGCCGCCCGGCGAGAGCGGCGAGCTCTGGATCCAGGGTCCGGAGCTGTTCTCCGGGTACCTCGAGCCGGCCGAGACCGCGACGGCCGTGCACGACGGATGGCTGCGCACCGGCGATCTCGCGGTGCTCGACGGCGACGGCTGGCTGCGCATCGTCGGCCGGATCAAGGATCTGATCATCCGCGGTGGCGAGAACATCGCGGCCGCCGAGGTCGAGGCGGTGCTCGAACGCCACCCGGCCGTGGGCCAGGCTGTCGCGGTCGGCTACCCCGACCGGTTGATGGGCGAGCGCGTGTGCGCGTTCGTCGTCACCGACGCCACCGACTTCGATCTCGACGCGTGCCGGGCGTGGTTCGGGGCGCAAGGGGTCACCCGCTTCAAGACCCCCGAACAGGTCGTGGTCGTGCACGCGCTCCCGCTGCTCGCGACCGGCAAGCCCGATCGCGCCCGCTTGCGCATGGAGGCCGCGGCGCGCTTCGGTCAGCTCGAAGCGACGTAGCCGTCGAGCACGACCTGATTCTTCGCGTCGGTCACCCACACCCGCTTGGTGCGATCGAACGGCAGCGCCGCGCTCATCGTGAGGTTCTCGTGCCTGCTCGACGCCGTGAACGTGCCGGCCGCGACGCGCTTGCCGTCGGCGCCGGTGACCCACAACCAGTACCACTCGCCGTCGTCGAGCCCGGCGACGTCGAGGCGCACGCGCGTGCCCGCGACCTGCTTGAACAGCACCGCCGACGCGTGCACCCGATGATCGGGCGATTCGAGCGCCACGGCGGTACCGTGCGCGCCGCCGTGAGTACCGGCGACGAGCATGACCGCCACCACGACGGCCGCCGCGACTCCCACGAGTGACGCGACCGCGTTGCGCGCGCGCCGGCGCCGCTTGGCGGTGCGCTCCCACTGGAGCCGTCCGAGAATGCGATCGCCGAGGTCGCCCGACGGGATGGGCAGGTCGGTCTCGCCGACGCGCTCGGCATCGGCGAGATCGAGCGCGGCCGAGACCGCGGTCAGCTCTGCGAGCGCCGAGCGGCAGTCGGCGCACCCGTCGAGGTGGGCGAGCAGCGCGGTGCGCTCCGGCTCCTCGAGCCGGCCGAGGGCTTCGACACCGAGATCGCCACGCCACTCGCGGCACGCTTCAGTCGCCATCGGTCCAGCCCATCTCTTCGAGCGCGAGGCGCATCGCCCGCAGGCCGTAGAACACCCGGCTCTTCACAGTGCCGGGCGGAACGCCGAGATCGCGCGCGACCTCGGCGTAGGGGCGGCCCTTGTAGTGCACCTCGACCAGGGCGACGCGGTGCTCGTCGCCGATCTTGCGCAGCGCCTCCTCGACCTCCCACGAGCGCACGAGACGATCGAGGCCCTCGTCGATCGCGCGCTCGTGCCGCAGGTCGATGCCGTCGTGCGGGCCGGCAACCTTGGGGCGCACCGCGCGGGCGCGGCTCAGGTCGATGACCACGTTGCGCACGATCGCGAACAACCACGTACGCAGCGAGCCGAGCCGCTCGTCGAACCGGTCCGACGCCTGCCAGGCCCGGAGAAACGTCTCCTGCACGGCTTCCTCGGCCAGACCCTGGTCGCCGAGCGAGCGCAACGCGAACCGGTAGAGCTCGGGACCGTGCGCGCGGTACACCGCTCGCACACCCTCGTCGCTCCCGAGCGCGGCGACCTCGCTCACGAGCGCGGTTCCGACGGTGCAGCCATGACGAAGGAGGATACGGTCGCGCGCCGACAGTGGTTCACGGTCCGACCGAACCGGCTGCGGGGCCGGATGCGGTTGCCGGATGCGCCGGCCGGATGCCGGAGCGGGCCCGCCATATGCTCCGCCGAACCATTCTCCGTGGAGGACCCGTCGATGTTGCGCACGAACCGCCGCCTCCAGCCCGTCGCCGTCGCGGTGGCGCTCGTCTTCTTCGCCGCGTGCGGCAAGTCGGGAAGCTCCGCGGGAGGAGGCCCGACCACGGCCTCGAAGACGACCGCCACGGCGCCGCACGGGCCGGCCGACGTGAAGATCGGCACGACCAAGTTCGGACCGACCCTCGTCGACGCGACCGGCCGGACCCTGTACGAATGGGACTCGGACCCCGACGGCCAGAGCACCTGCCAGGAGGGGTGCGCCAGTATCTGGCCGCCCCTCGCGGTCAAGGGGACGATCGTCGTCGGTCCCGGGCTCGTGCCGTCGGAGTTCAAGACGATCTTCCTCCCGCACGGAGGGACCGGGGTGGTCATGAACGGGCGGGCGCTCTACCACTTCGCCTACGACCTGAAGCCCGGGCAGGTCGGCGGGCAGTCATTCGGAGGAGGCGTGTGGCACGCCGTCCGCCCGAACGGTCAACCGATCGGGTAATCGAACCTACGGTTCCGGGAAGAACAGCGACACGATCTGCTCGCTGACCACCGGCGCGCCGTCGAGGTCGCGCCACTCCGTCTGGAAGAAGGTCACTTCCATCGGGCCGCGCCGCGCCACGCGTGCCACGGGCACCGACACGCGCATGCGCCCCTCGAGCACGTCGCCGACGACCGGTTGACGGTGATACGTGAAGTACTGCTCCCCGTGCAGATACAGACCGGTGGCCGCATCCGCATGCGCTTCACCGTCGTGTGCCGCGCCGGAATCGTCGGTTGCGGCTGCTCGGGTACTCGTGGTCGCATCCGCATGCGCTTCACCGCCGTGTGCCGCGCTGGAATCGTCGGTCGCGGCTGCTCGGGAGAAGAGGCTGCCGGTGGAGCCGGGTGGTTGCAGGTCGGGGAACGCACCCGAGTGGGCCATCACGAAGGTGAAGGTCGGTGGGGTCGGCACGCTCGCGAAGCCGGAGGCCGCGGCCGCGCGCTCCGACGCGTAGACGGGGTTCGTGTCGTCGAGCGTGCGCGCGAGGATCATCACCGGCGCCGCATCGATGCGCACGCGCACCGGTGGACCCCAGTCGCTCCACTGCGTTTCGGGCCCGGGCTCGGTCGTCTGCACTAGACGACGCTGATCCCGGACTCGACCCGCGGGCGCACGAGCGCGGTGAGTCGTTGTCGGTGATACGTGGAGTCGCCGAACGCGAGCTGGTCGAGCTGCGCGCGCTTCAGGAAGAAGTGGAGATCGTGCTCCCACGTGAAGCCGATGCCTCCGTGTACCTGGAGCCCCGATGCCATCACCCGCTTCGACGCGTCGGAGCACCACGTCTTCGCGGTGGAAGCCGCGATCGAGGCGTCGGGATCGTCGGCGCCGATGCACCACGAGGCCCAGTACACCGTCGAACGCATGCCTTCGACGTCGACGAGCATGTCGGCGCAGCGATGCTTCACCGCCTGGAAGCTTCCGATCGGCCGGCCGAACTGCACCCGCTCCTTGGCGTAGTCGGTCGCCATCTCGAGCACGCGGCTCGCGCTCCCGAGCATCTCGGCTGCCGTGAACGCGGCGCCGCGGTCGACGAGCGCGTCGACGGCATCGGCGCCCCCGAGACGTTCGGCCGGCGTGTGGTCGAGGTGCAGCCAACCGAGCGCGCGAGTGAGATCCATCGCCGATTCGCGCGGCGGGCGCCCGTGCTCGGTCAGGCTCACGGCGAACAACGCGGGCCCGTCGGGCGCGAGCGCGGGCACGATCGCGAGATCGGCTCCCGGCCCGTCGACGACCGGGTCGGGACGACCGGTGAGCGTCCAGGTATCGCCGTCGGGAGTCGCCGTCACCGCGTCGGCGCGCCGTGACCACGCGATGCACGCGTGGTGCTCGCCCGAGAGGAGCGCGGCGACCGCACCGTCGCGTCCGGCACGCGCGCAGGCACCGATCGCCAGCGCCGCCGATCGGAACGGTGCGGGCGCGACGTGGCGCCCGATCTCTTCCAAGAGCACCGCGAGCTCGACCGCGCCCAGCCCGAGCCCGCCGGACTCCTCGCCGAGCTCGACCCCCAACCAGCCTTGCTCCACCATCGCCGCCCAGAGAGCTGCGTCGAACAGGCCGGTACCTTCGCTGTGCGCTCGGACCCGGGCCGGCGATGCGAGGCCGTCGAGCAGATCGGCGGCCGCCTCGCGCAGCGCCACCTGGTCGTCGGAGAGATCGAAATCCATCGGGTTCGAGTCTCGCAGACCGGGCGGTCGCGGCGACAACCTCGTTGCCCCTGCAAGGCCGCCGTCATGCATTCATGGTCGGCGACCCGAGTCGGTAGATTCGCGGGTGAGAGCCTGCACCTGAGGAGCCCGACCATGACCGACTCGCCTGCAGTACTGCGCCACGACGGCACGGACACCGAGTTCCCGGTCATCACCGGCACCGAGAACGAGCGGGCGATCGACATCGCGAAGCTCCGGAGCCAGACCGGTCTGATCACCCTCGACTACGGATACATGAACACCGGTTCCACCGAGTCGGCGATCACCTACATCGACGGCGACCTCGGCATCCTGCGCTACCGCGGATACCCGATCGAGCAGCTCGCCGACCACGAGGAGCCGTCGTTCCTCGAGACGTCGTACCTCCTCATCTACGGCGAGCTGCCGACGATGGGCCAGCGCGACGAGTTCAGCCAGGCGATCCGCAAGCACACGCTCCTGCACGAAGACGTGAAGCGCTTCTACGACGGCTTCCCGCGCGACGCGCAGCCGATGGCGATCCTGTCCGCGGTCGTCGCCTCCCTCGCGGCCTTCTACCAGGACAGCGACGACCCGAAGGATCCCGAGCAGGTCCAGCTCTCCATCGTGCGGCTGATGGCGAAGCTGCCGACCATCGCGGCGTACAGCTACAAGAAGTCGATCGGTCAGCCGTTCCTCTACCCCGACAACTCGCTCGATCTCATCGAGAACTTCCTCACGATGATGTTCGCGGTCCCGTCGGAGCGCTACGAGGTGAGCCCCACCACGGTGCACGCGCTGAAGCAGCTGCTCATCCTGCACGCCGATCACGAGCAGAACTGCTCGACGTCGACGGTGCGGTTGGTCGGCTCCAGCGAAGCGAACCTCTTCGCCTCGATCGCTGCGGGCATCCTCGCGCTGTGGGGCCCGCTCCACGGAGGAGCGAACCAGGAAGCGATCGAGATGCTCCAGGCCATCCAGGCCGACGGCGGCGACATCGACAAGTACGTGAAGCGCGCCAAGGACCCGAACGACCACTTCCGGCTCTCGGGGTTCGGGCACCGCGTCTACAAGAACTACGACCCCCGTGCCCGCATCATCAAGTCGACGGCCGACCACGTGCTCGGCGAGCTCGGACACCGCGACGAGCTGCTCGACATCGCGTTGCGGCTCGAAGAGGTCGCGCTCACCGACGAGTACTTCATCGAGCGCAAGCTCTACCCGAACGTCGACTTCTACTCCGGCCTCATCTACCGCGCCATGGGCTTCCCGGTGCAGATGTTCCCGGTGCTGTTCGCCATCGGGCGCCTCCCGGGTTGGATCGCGCACTGGAAAGAGGCGAACGAGAGCCCGAAGACGAAGATCGGCCGGCCCCGCCAGATCTACACCGGTCCGACCGAGCGCAAGTACACGTCGATCGACCAGAGGTAGCGGTACATACGGTCGCATCCTCACTCGGCGGGCCTGCGGCTGTTTGCTCGGCCTTGGGTACGCGTCACGCGTACTGAAGGCCGAGTGTTCGGCCCGGTCGCGGATATCGACGGCGTGGCGAGTCGCGCCGGTACGATCCGGCCGGCATGGACCTGACGCCGACGGCCGACGAGGCGCAGCTGCGCGACGCGGTGCGCACATGGCTGCACGCCAACCTGCCATGGGAGTACGGGCGCGGTCTGCCACCACGCTTCGACGACCTCGCCGACGAAGTCGCGTTCGGTCGCGAATGGCAGGCGAAGCTGGCCGAGGGTCGATGGGTCGGTGTGGCGTGGCCGGCCGAGTACGGCGGCCGCGGGGCGGGGCCCGTCGAGCACTACCTCGTCACCGAGGAGCTGGCGCGGGCCCGCGCGCCGGAGCTGGTCGGCCGAATCGGCGTGAACCTCGTCGGGCCCACGCTGCTCGCGCACGGCACCGACGCGCAGAAGGCGCGATTCCTGCCGCACATCCTCGACGCGTCCGAGATCTGGTGCCAGCTCTTCAGCGAGCCGGAAGCCGGCAGCGACCTCGCGTCGCTGCGCACGCGCGCCGATCGCGTCGACGGCGGGTGGCTGCTCAACGGGCAGAAGGTCTGGACGAGCTACGCGCAGTTCGCCGACTGGGGTTGGTGCCTCGCACGCACCGTGCCCGACGGCGGCGAGCACGTGTCGAAGCAGCAGAGCATCTCGGCACTGGTCGTCGACATGCACGCAGACGGCGTGGAGGTGCGGCCGCTGCGGCAGATCACCGACGAGTCCGAGTTCAACGAGGTGTTCTTCACCGACGTGTTCGTCGCCGACGACCGGTTGGTCGGGCCCGTGCACGAAGGATGGCGGGTCGCCAACTCGACCCTGACCCACGAGCGCGGCGTGAACCCGCGCCAGCTCGTCGTGCACGCGCAACTCGTCGACGAGTTGTGGCGCCTCGCGCTCGAGCAGGGCGCGCTCGACGACGACCGCCTCGCGCAACGGCTCGCCGAGGCCTTCGTCGAGGTGAAGGTGTTCCAGCTCCACAACTGGCGCTCGATCTCGCGCACGGCCAAGGGGCTCGACCCGGGCCCGCAAGGGAGCATCAACAAGCTCTGGTGGTCGGAGATGAGCAAGCGCCTGCACGACACTGCGATGGCGGTGCTCGGTGAGACCGCGCCCCTGTGGCGGGGCGCGAGCGAGAACCCGGGCGACGGGGCCTGGCAGCGATCGTGGCTCTACTACCAAGCGAGCTCGATCTGGGCGGGAACCAACGAGATCCAACGCAACATCGTCGGCGAGCGCACGCTCGGCCTCCCCCGCGAACCCCGGAATCCGGAGCAGCCGCAACGGTCCTGACGAGCGAGACACGAGACGGCGAAGCCCACGCGGATGCGACCATGCGGGCCGGAGCAGCCGCAACGGTCCTGACGAGCGAGACACGAGACGGCGAAGCCCACGCGGATGCGACCATGCAGGCAGCAGTAGATTCGCTGCGATGGGGTTCGAGACGATTCGTTCCGAGGTCGAGGGCGCGGTCGCGACGATCACGCTCGCCCGCCCCGAGGCCGCCAACGCGCAGAGCTCGCAGATGATCGAGGAGCTCGACGCCGCGTTCGACGCCGCCGATGCCGACGACGCGGTGCGGGTCGTGGTGCTCGCCGCCGACGGGAAGCACTTCTCGGCCGGGCACGATCTGAAGGAGATCCTCGCCGGCACCGAGGCTTGGGCGGCGACGCGAGCGACGCCCGAGGGCAAGCTGCGCCACGAGCAGGTCATGTACTGGGACAAGCTCGTGAAGATCCGCGACTTCCGCAAGCCCACGATCGCCGCGGTGCAGGGAACCTGCGCGGCCGCGGGGCTGATGCTCGCGTGCATGTGCGACCTCATCGTGGCCGCCGACGACGCGCGCTTCTCGAATCCGGTCGCGCGCATGTCGGGTGTGGGGGTCGAGCTGCTCGTCGAGCCCTGGGAGCTCGGGGCGCGAAAGGCGAAGGAGTTCATGCTCTGCGCCACGACGTTGAGCGCAGCCGAAGCCGAGCGCTACGGGCTCGTCAACCGGGTTGTACCGCGCGACGCGCTCGCCGCCGAGGCACGCGCCCTCGCCGATCAGGTCGCGCTCGTGCCCCCCGTCACCGCCGAGGCGATCAAGGCCTCGGTGAACCACATGCTCGACTCCGCCGGCCAGCGCGAGTCGTGGCGGTTCCACTTCGTGATCCACCAGTTCGTGAGCAACACCCCCACGGCGTTGGGCCGGCTCGAGACGCGTCGCGAAGGCGGGATGGACGCGGTCAAACGCGAGCAGCGCGAGGGCTCGTGAGCGGACCGCTCGACGGCCTCCGGGTGCTCGATCTCGGCACTCGGATCGCGGCACCGTTCTGCGCCGGCCTCCTCGGCGAGATGGGCGCCGACGTCGTGAAGATCGAGCAGCCGGGCACCGGCGACTTCATGCGCGAGATCGGACCGTTCGCGCCACAGGCCGCGGGCGACGATACGCCGCCGTACTCGCTCTTCTGGTCGGTCGAGGGACGCGGGCGGCGGAGCGTCACGCTCGACCTGCGCGCCGAAGCCGGCCAAGACCTGTTCCGCCGGCTCGCGGCGACGGCCGACGTCGTGGTGGAGAACTTCCGGCCCGGCACGCTCGAGCGGTGGAAGATCGCACCCGGCGACCTCGACCCGCGGCTCGTCGTCGTGCGCATCAGCAGCTTCGGCCAGGACGGCCCGAACTCGCGCCGCGCCGGTCTCGATCGCGTCGGCATCGGCTACGGCGGTCTGCTGCATCTCACCGGCTACCCCGACCGGCCTCCGGTGCGCGTCGGCGTCACGATCTCCGACTACCTCACCGGCATCTTCTCGGCCCAGGCGGCACTGGGCGCGCTGTACGCGCGCGATGCCCGTCGCGAGGGCAAGGGCGCCGTGATCGACGCCGCGCTCTACGGGGCCGCGCTGCGCGTTCTCGAATGGACCCTTGCCGCGTACGACCTCCTCGGAACGGTGCGCAACCGCGAGGGCAACCGGCTCGCGAACTCGGCGCCGCTCGACAACTACCCCACTGCCGACGACAAGTTCGTCTGCGTCGTCGCCGGCTCCGACGCGAACTTCGCCCGCCTGTGCACCGCGATGGAGAGACCCGAGCTCGTCACCGACCCGCGCTTCACGCGCCTCGCCGACCGCGCCGCACACAGCGACGAGATCAACGGCCTCGTCGCGCAGTGGACCGCGACGCTTCCGGCCGAGGAGGTCGAGCGTCGATGTGTGGCGGCCGACGTGCCCGTCGCAACGGCGTACACCGCGGCCGACATCTTCGCCGACCCGCACATGGCGGCCCGCGGCGACCTCGTGACGGTCGACGATCCGGTCATCGGCCCGGTGCGCCAGCAGGCGCCGTTCCCGCGCTTCGTCGGCGAGCCGGTCGTGGCCCCGACGGGGGCACCGCGGTTGGGAGCGCATACGCGCGAGGTGCTCACCGAGCTGGCGGGCGTCGACGACGCGACGCTCGACCGACTTGCCGAGCAGGGGGTGATCTGACGTGCCGCCCGCGCCGGCGCGGCGACCCATCGCCCCCGATCTTTTCGACCTGCACGACGACGGCAGCCTCACCCTCCTCGGCGGCTACTCGCCCGGCAGCGGCCGCCACCACTTCCCGCGGTTCGCCGTGTGCCCGTACACCGGTGCGGATGACGTCGAACCGGCGCGCCTCCCCGACCGCGCGACCCTCTGGCTCTGGACCGCGGTGACCGCGCCTCCCCCCGGGTACACGGGCCCGGTTCCGTTCGGCTTCGGGGTCGTGGAGCTGCCGGTCGGCCTGCGCATCGTCACGCGGATCACCGAGGCCGACCCGGCCGCGCTCGAGGCGGGCATGGCGATGCGCCTCGTCGCCGACGTCGTGGGCGTCGACGACGACGGCACCGAGCTCGTCGCCTGGGCCTTCGCCCCGGAGCCCACGTGAGCGGCCGGGCGCAGACCGGCGGCGGGGGCGTGCCGGAGGTCGGAGCCGAATGAGGACTGTCTCGATCACCGGGGTGGGGATCCATCCGTTCGGCCGATTCGACGACCGCAGCGTCACCGACATGGGCGTGCACGCGGTGCGCGCCGCGCTCGGCGAAGCGGGCAATCCGACGTTCCAGGCCGCGTTCTGCGGCACCGCCTACTCGGGCGTCGCCGCGGGCCACAAGGTGCTCGGCGCGATCGCGCGCACGGGCATGCCGATCATCGACGTGGAGGCCGGCTGCGCGAGCGGTGGCGCCGCGCTCATGCTCGCCGCGGGCGCGATCCGCGCCGGGCAGTACGACTCCGTGCTCGTGTTCGGCATCGAGAAGATGCCGCGCGGCATCATCCGATCGTCGTTCTTCGAGCCGTGGCGCGAAGCCGCGGGTCTTGCCGCGACACCGGCGTACTTC
>DAIQOP010000093.1:0-13604 GCA_036787815.1 Actinomycetota bacterium | reverse complement strand
TGAGGAGCGCGGAGATCCTGTAACGCTGCGAAACGGCCGCCGCCGCGGGCGTGAACGTCGCGGGAACGAAGGTGTTGGCGTTCGCGGTCTCCGCGTTCGTCGCCGGAGTCGGTGGAGGCGTGATCGCGTACCAGTCCGGCGGAGTCACGGCCGGCCCGTTCGCGTACACACAGTCGCTCGTGTTCTTCGCGTTCGCGTACCTCGGCGGCATCTCGAGCGTCAGCGGAGCGGTCGCCGGAGGCTTCCTCGTGGAGGGCGGCCTGCTGTTCACCTTCCTGCAGGACAAGCTCGGCGTGCCACCCGAGATGACCCTCGTGCTCGGGGGGTTCGGGCTCGTCCTCGCCGCGATCCAGAATCCCGAGGGCATCGCCGGCCGCATCGCCCGCGACGGCAGATGGCTGTTGGCGCGGGTCCGCGACCGGCACCGTCCGACCGCGCCGGAGGCGCCGGCTGCTGTCGCCGCGCCGAACCACGGAGTGGCGTGATGGAGCTCTTGCAGACGAAGGACCTGTGCGTCACGTTCGGCGGCCTCCGCGCGGTCGACAACCTCGACTTCACCGTCGAAGAGGGCAAGATCGTCGGGCTCATCGGCCCGAACGGCGCGGGCAAGACGACGTTCATCGACGGCATCACCGGGTTCGTGCCGACGAGCGGCAGCATCCGACTTCTCGGTCACGAGATCTCACGGCTCCCGGTCCACCGGAGGGCGCGCCTCGGCCTGGGACGGACCTGGCAGTCGCTCGAGCTCTTCGAAGACCTCAACATCGCGGAGAACCTCCAAGTCGCGGCGGAGAACCAATCGGCGCTCGGCTTTCTCACCGACCTCGTGGTGCCACAACGACGACGCACGAACCCCGACGTCGAATTCGCGCTCGACGTGCTCGGGATCCGCGGGCTCGGGCACCGCATGCCCAGCGAGATCAGCCAGGGTCAACGCAAGCTCGTGAGCGCGGCGCGCGCGTTGGCGGCACGGCCGCGGCTGTTGTGCATGGACGAACCCGCAGCCGGACTCGACACGAGCGAGTCGCAGGAGCTCGGGCGCCGGATGCGTGACATCGTCGATGCGGGCATCACCATCTTCCTCATCGACCACGACATGGGCCTCGTGCTCAACGTGTGTGACTACATCTACGTGATCGAGTTCGGCGCGACCATCGCGCAGGGAACGCCCGAAGACGTCAAGCGCGACCGGCGCGTCATCGAGGCCTACCTCGGCTCGTCGGCCGAGACGGGTCAGCCATGACCGCTCCGCTGCTCGAGATCGACAAGCTCTACACCGGCTACAACGACGTGCCGGTCGTGCGGGAGCTGAGCCTGCACGTCGAGCCCGGAGAAGTCGTCGCGCTGCTCGGACCGAACGGCGCGGGCAAGACCACGACGCTCACCACGACCTCGGCGCTGAATCCGATCATCAAGGGCGACATCAAGGTGGTCGGGCGATCGGTGAAGGGGCGCCGCCCACACCTCGTCGCCCGCGACGGCCTCGCCCACGTGCTCGAAGACCGATCGTTGTTCTTCCAGCTCACCGTGCGCGAGAACCTCCAGCTCGGTGCGGCTCGCGGCACGGTCGACATTCCGAAGGCGCTCGAGTACTTCCCCGCGCTCGCCGAGATCCAGAATCGCAAGGCCGGACTGCTGTCGGGCGGCCAACAGCAGATGCTCGCGATGGCCCGCGCGCTCACATCGACGCCGAAGCTGCTGATGGTCGACGAGATGAGCCTCGGCCTCGCGCCGATCATCGTCGAGAACCTGCTCGAGATCCTGCGCAAGATCGTCGACGAGACCGGCGCCGGCGTGCTCCTCGTCGAGCAGCACGTGCACCTCGCGCTCGAGATCGCCGATCGTGCGTACGTGCTCAGCCACGGCGAGCTCGTGATGGAAGGTACGGGAGCCGAGCTCAGGTCGAACCAACACCTGATCGAGTCCAGCTACCTCGGCGAGACGTAGGGCGAGACCGGTCGGTCAATGGGTGTACCGGGACGCGAGGGAGTACGGCGGTGCGAGGTCGAGCCCGTCGGGCGTGTCGAGATATCCGGGCCGGGTGCCGGGCTTGCCGAGGTGACCGTATTGCCACACGACCTTGTCGGTCTTGGGATCGACGACGATCACCCGATGGTTGTAGTCGTCGGTCGCGATGATGTCGCCGTTCGGTAACGCTTCGGCCAGCGACGGCTTGTAGAGCCTCTTCGCGCCCAGCGGCTTGTAGAACCAGAGCACCTTGCCGGTCTTGTCGAACTCCTCGATGACACCCGGGTGCCAATAGTCGACGGTCACGAAGACACCCGGTCGCACCTCGTTCGTGTCCGACGGGTAGTGCACGTTCGGCGGGTGGACGTCCCAGAGCACGGTCGGCGGGTTGGCGAAGAGGTTGATCTCGCTGACCCAGTTGTGCGTGATCTCGGTCACGAGGAAATGCCCGTCGCGCAGCGGGAAGGCACCGTTGGGGCTCCCGAAGCGGAGTGGTACGGCAAGGTGCTCGCAGTGATAGGGCTTTCCCCACACCTGCACCGGCGTCGTCGAGCCCTTGCGCAAGCGCACGATCCTGCAGTTCTTGATGTCGGCGCTGAGCAGCGAGCCGTCGTTCAGCATCAGCGCGTCGTCGGGATTCGCGAGCTGGTTGGCATCGGAGCCCGAGGTCCCCGGTGTCCCGTACCGCCACACGATCCGACGTGTGGCGATGTCGATCACGCTCACGACGAAGTCGTCCTCTTCGGTTGCGACGATCTGCTTGCCGTCAGGGGTGAAGAAGGCGTCGTCGGGGACCTTGAAGGTCTGCCCGGCGGCGAGATCACCCGGGCGCGGGAACTCCCACAAGACGGTGCCGGTCGGAGAGATCTCGACCAGACGATCGTTGCCCTCGTCGGCGATCAGCAGCGGGCCCGGCAACACGGCCGGATCGCTGCCCGCCGCGAGGAACCCGGGTTGCGCGGTGGACGCGATTGCACGCGTCGTCGTCGAGCGAGCCGTGTGCGCGCGGCTCGGTGACCGCCCGGTGTTCGCGATGGCGGCCACCGCAGCCCCGACCACGGCCGCGAGCACGCAGCCGACCACGATCCGCCGCCGCAGGTACCGCGCTCCCTGTGCGCTCATGTGCTCATGGTGGGATGCCCTCAGCGCCGCAGCTCGTGGCCGGCGGCCTCACGGTCCCACGTGTCGGCGGTGATGCCCGACGCCCGGAGCGGGCCCTTCTGCACGCGATGGGTTTCGGTCTTCGGAAGCTCGTGCACCACGCGCAGGTAGCGCGGGACCATGAAGTAGGCCATTCGCTCCTCGCAATGCGTGATGATCGAGCCGGGGTCGAACGTCGCGCCGACCTGGAGCACGAGCGCGGCCATCACGTCGTCCTCGCCGAGGTCGGACGGAACCGCGTACACCGCGCTCTCCAAGACGTCCGAGTGTTCGTTGAGCACCTGCTCGACCTCGTACGACGAGATGTTCTCGCCGCGCCGTCGCATCGAGTCCGTCTTTCGGTCCACGAACCACAGGAAGCCGGCCTCGTCCGCGAAGGCGAGATCGCCGGAGCGCAGCCAGCCACCCCGGGTCTTCTCCGCGGTCGCCTGCTCGTTCTTGTAGTAGCGGACCATCCCGCCGGCGCCCACGGGACGGGAGACGAGCTCGCCGACCTCGTTCGGCGCGCACTCGGTGTCGTCGTCACGAACGACCCTCATCTCGTTGATCGGCAGGGGTCTGCCGATCGAGCCGACCGGCGCGCCGGGACCGGCCATCGTGAGGCCGCCTTCCACGGTGCCGTAGAACTCGACGATCTCCACGCCGAACCGCTCCTCGAACGGTTCCCAGATCTCCTTCGGGCACGCCGCCGAGACCACGATCCGGCACGGGTTGTCGGCGTCGTCCGGCTTCGGAGGCTGCTTGTACAGAATCGGCAGCATCGCGCCGAGCGCGTGGAACTCCGTCGCGCCGTAGCGACGGATCTCGTCCCAGAATCGGCTCGCCGAGAAGCGCGGGCTCACGGCGATGCGCGTTCCGAGGCCGAACGCACCCCACACGGAGATGATCGACGCGTTGGCGTGGAACAGGGGAAGGCACGTGGAGAGAACGTCGTCGCCGGTCACGCCCGCGACCGAGAGCAGCAACGGGCCACCGAGGATCTGGCCCTGGGGGATGACGACACCCTTCGGCAGGCCCGTGGTTCCCGACGTGTACATCACGAGCATGAGGTCAGTCGCCTCGATCGCCGGGTCGTCCGCGTCGTCGGGGCTCGACGCCGCGACCTGGTCCCACGAGACGTCGTCGCCGGCGCCGCCGCCGACGACCACGACGCGGCGCAGTTTCGGAAGCCGTTCTCGCACGCTCGTGAAGCGATCCAGGTAGTCGTGGTGCACGACGAGCGTCTCGGCGTCCGAGTGGTCGACGACGTGCGCGAGCCCGCCGCCTTTGAGCGCGACGTTCACCGGCACCACCGGCGCGCCGATGCGTGCGGCGCCGAACCACGACCACAGGTACTCAGGGCAGTTCGGGAGGATCAGCGCCAGGTGGCTCCCACGGGTCACGCCCAGATCTCGCAGGCCGTTCGCGATCCGGGCCGATCGGTCTTCCACGTCGGCGTAGGTGAAGGTGTCGTCACCAAACAGGAGGAACGGCCGATCACCGCGTTCGGCGCGCGCGTCGGTGACCGCCGCGCCGACGGTGCCGGGGGTCAACGGCACGGCCGGGCAACTTCTCTTCGCGCGATGGCGCCGATGGTGCGGCGGAGCCCGTCGACGTCGGTGAGCCGACCGGGTGCGACTCGGGCCTCGATCCCGAGCGCCGCGACTGCGGGCGCATCCTGCGCGTCGGCCGGATCGAGGACGAACGTGGGGGAGAGCGCGTGGTACCAACTCGCGACTCCCACCGGATCGTGGGCCACGCCGACCGTACGCAGCAGCGTGGCGCGTACCCGATGGCGGCGCATGTCACGCTCGAGCACCGGTGGCCGCCGCGCGACGACGGGGCTCAGCACCACCACGCGCGCCGTGGCCAGCGCGTCGGCCACACCGGGAACGGCAAGGATCGGCGCGATGGACGCGACCGGGCTCGACGGCGCGACGATCACGAGCTCGGCGCTGCGGATCGCGTCGAGTGCCATCGGGTTCGCGATCGCCCGCTCGGCACCCGCGTACTCCACACCGCACGGCTCGGGCGCGCCCCGCTCCCGCACGAGCCACTCCTGCCAGGCCAGCTCGCGCTCGAGCGTCCGGATGCGCGTGCGCACCGGGGCGTCGGCCACCGGCACCACCGCGGCGCGCACGCCCAACGACTCGGCGACCCGGCCCGTCGCCTCGCCCAGCGGGAGCCCGTCGGCAAGGAGTGCCGCACGGGCGGCGTGATGCCGCCGGTCTTTCGCCCCCACGTGGAACCAGGGCAGCTCCTCCGAGCCGCGCGGGCCGAAGGTGTCGCCGCGCACGCCCCAGCCTCGCTCCTCGTCGAAGCAGCCCGCGAGCGCGTAGAGGACCGCGTCGGTGTCGGGGCAGACGAGCAGCCCGTCGACTGCGAGGTCGTCGCCTACGTTCGTGACGAAGCACGCGGAGTCCTCGAGCCCCAACGCCTGCAGCGCGAGCGCGACCCGCGCCCCGCCGAGGCCACCGCAGAGGACGGCGACTCGCGCAGGGGTGGCGCGTCGGGGGAGCATCACGTGGAGAGAATCGTGACGCAGAGCGCGGCGACGTCGGTGCCGATGGTGCCGCCCCCGTTGTGCGCGAGGCCGACGCGGGCGCCATCGACCTGCCGGGGCCCGCTGCGGCCCTGGAGCTGCTCGGTGAGCTCGACGATCTGCGCGATGCCCGTGGCCCCGACCGGGTGGCCCTTGCGCAGGAGACCGCCGGAGGTGTTCACGGGAACGCGGCCGCCGAGCGCGGTGTCACCTGCCTCGACGAGCTTGCCGCCGTCGCCCTTCGCGCAGAGCCCGAGCGACTCGTATGCGAAGAGCTCCGCCGGCGCGGTCGCGTCGTGACACTCGACGACGTCGAGGTCGGCCGGACCGATCCCCGCCTCCTCGTAGGCCTCGCGCGCACACACCTCGGCGGCGCCCTCTTCGTCCATGCCGTGATCCCACCCGGACCGGAGCACGCAGGAGCGCACGCGCACGGGTCGCGCGATGCCCAGCTCGGCCGCCTTGCGGGGGCTCACCAGGATGGCTGCGGCCGCGCCGTCGCCGATCGGTGAGCACATCGGGCGGGTGAGCGGCTCGACGATCATCGGCGCGGCCAGCACGTCCGCGACGGAGAGCTCCTCGCGGAACTGTGCGCGAGGGTTCAGGTGCCCGTGGCGGGAGTTCTTTGCCGCGACCGCCGCGAGCTGCTCCACCGTCGTGCCGTAACGGTCCATGTGGCCGCGCGCGACGGCCGCGTAGAGGTCCATGAACATCGAGCGCTTCTCTCCCGCGCCCGACGAGCCCGACTTCGCCCCACCCTGCTCCGCGTTCGCCCGAAGTGCGGCCATGATTCCCTGGAGCATCTCGACGTCGACCGCACCCGTGAACGCGGCGAACGTCTTGGTCTTGTCCTCGCAGTAGAGCTTCTCGACGCCGAGCGCGAGCACGACGTCGTAGATGCCGGCGGTCACCATCGCGGCCGCTTGATGGAGCGCGGTCGACGCGCTCGCACACGCGTTCTCGACGTTGACCACCGGGATGCGACCGACGCCGATCGAGCGCAGCACGACCTCACCGCGGATCGACTCCTGGCCGGTGATGAGCCCGGCCGCGGCGTTGCCGACGAACGCGGCGTCGAGGTCTCCGAGCGCGATGCCCGCGTCGCTCGCCGCGGCCTGGACCGCTTCGGCACCGAGCGCCTTGAGGCCCGTCTCGAGGTGCTTGGCGAACGTGGTCATGCCGACCCCGGCGATCACGGCGTCTGTCTTCACGGTGTGTCCTCTCTCCGGCTAGAACAGCCCGCTGCCCTCGAGTCCCAGCGCGCGCCGCAGGAACTCGAGCTCCTCCTCGCGCCACGGCATCGGAGCCGGGGCGGTGAACATACCGTCGTGGGTGAGCTCGTCGACCACCGCCGCGGAACGCGGGAACGCCTCGCCGTAGCGGTTCATGAAGAAGAGCTCCTCGAACGGACGGCGGGGCCGCTGCCCCCCGGCCTCCGGGCTCTCGGCCGGGTATCCGACCGTCTGGAGCAGGAGCACCCGGCACGAGTCGGGCAGCCCGAGGTTCTCGCGGATCTCCTCGGTCTTGGACGTGCCGAGGCAACAGGTGCCGAGGCCCATCTCGAACGCCATGAGCGTGGCCTGCGCGATGCCCTGCCCGCAGTCGACCTCGCCCAGGCCCGGTTGCTTCAACGTGTCACGGATCGAGTCGAAGATCGGGATGAGCTGCGTCTCGAGGTCGTCGCGCTTGTGCTCCCCGAACCCGAGTGCGCCCGCGCCGAGCAGCTCGCGCAGCCGGTCGCCCTGCGCGTCGACGGCCGCGGTGTCGATGTACCAGACGATCACGACCGGCGCGAGGCGGATCTGCCAGCCCGCGATGGGCGCGTAGAGGGCGTCGAGCGTCTCCTGCGACGCCGTGTTCCGGAACACCACGACCGCGCGCAGGCTCTGCACGTTGCCCCAGTGCGATGCCAGCCGCGCCGCTTCGAGCATGCGCTGGACCTTCTCCGGCTCGACCGGGCGGTACGGCCGCACGAAGCGGATCGACCGCCGACGACCGATGACCTCTCGCAGCTCCATGCGTGTCCTCTCCGTTCAGGGTCAGAGCCTGGCCCCGCCGACGAGGCTCAGCACGTCGTTGCAGCCGTCCTCGATCATCGAAGCGCGCGCGTCGCGGAGCAGCTTCTCCACGGGGTACTCACGGGTCAGGCCGTTCCCGCCGAGGGTCTGCACGGCCGCGCTCGCGACGTCGAACGCGGCCGTCGTGCAGTAGGTCTTCGATGCGATCGAGTATTGGACGGGAGGTGGCGCGGCGGCGCCCATCACCGCGACCTTCCGGGCCAGCGCGCGAGCCGCCTCGACCTGGCTGAACATGCGGAACAGCCGGGCGCGCACGATCTGGTGCCGGATGATCGGTGCTCCACCTTGGACGCGCTCCTTGGCGTACGCGAGCGCGTGCTCGTAGGCGGCGCGAGCAACCCCGACGAACGTGGTGCCCATGTGCGCGTTGGCGAGCGCGAGCACCATCTCGATCACGGACCCGTACGCGTCCTTGCCGACGACCATGAGCTCGGCCGGGACGCGCACCTCGTCGAAGAAGATCTCACCCTGATTGAGTGGACGCTGACCGAGCTTGTCGAGCGGCTTGCCCCGAGTGACGCCGGGGAGGTCGAGGGGCACGATGCAGACACCGCCGCCGGAGAATCCCTCGTCGCCGTCGATCGTGCAGAACAGGGTGGCGACGGTCGCGATCGAACCGTTCGACACCCACGACGACTTCTGACCCCGGATCACGTAGTGGTCGCCGTCGAGCGTCGCGATGCAGTTTGCGTGTACGGCGGGATCGTGGAACGAGTCCTCGGTGAACAGGAGCGTGTCGCTGCCGTGGTCGGGCTCGGTGACGGCCCAGCAACCGATCTCGGTCGAGTCGGGCGCGCAGAAGCGCTCCACCAGCTCCGGGCGACCGGAGAGCTGGGCGAAGATGCGGTGGAAGTCGGAGACTCCGAGGCTGATCGCGAGCCCGCCGTCGCCCCAGCCCAGCTCCTCGTTGATCGCGGCCTGGAGCACCGCGCGCTCGCGCGCGTCGAGGCCCGACTCGTCGAGCTCGCCGTGGGCGATGCCGAGCTGGCGGTACCGCGCGAAGACATCCCAGAGGACCGAGCCGGGCGCGATGACGTCTGCGGGGTCGGCGAGCCGGTCGAGCGCCACGCCGGCCGGGCGCATCATCTCCTCCGCGAACCGATGCACCGCGCCGAGGAGCTCTTCGGACTCGTGCGTCAGCGTGGGCTCGATCTCGGCTACGGCCATGGCGTTCCCCCCTCGCAACCGGGCGGTGCGACTGTTCCGTGAGTGTCGCGTGGACCGACGGGTAGTGAGCAGGGTCGTTGGTCCCGAGATGTCGGCGGCGGGTCTTTCATGTTCGCGGGCCCGACCGGCCGTGGGCGCGGGTTGTGACCTAATGCTCTGGCGGGCTCCGCTTGCTCGGGCCGACGCTCTCTCGAAGGAAACGGAAGGCATCACGAGCACGCGCGCGGCGGCCGACAACGAGAGGGGCGCCCTATGCACGAGGAAACCTTCGACGTCGTGGTGGTGGGTGGGGGGCACAATGGCTCCACGATCGCTGCCTACCTGGCGAAATCCGGGCTGTCGGTCGCGGTGTGCGAAGCGCGTCCGGAGTGCGGTGGCGGCCAGGAGAACACCGAACCTCGACCGGGGTTCCGCATCGATCCGCACGCGACCTACCTCTACGGCGGCGCGGCACCCGGCTTCGACCAGCTGGAGCTGTGGAAGTACGGAATGCGGATGGTCTATTACCCGTCGATGTCGGGGGTCGTCACGCTCGACGGCGTCGCGGCGAACATGGGGAGCCGTTGGCGCCCCGACATCGGTGAAGCCGCCAACCGCCGCTATTCCCCGGATGGAAGCGGTGGTGGAGGCGGGCTGGTCGAGGCGTTGCCCGAGCCGGCGATGCGCGAGCTGCTTCGGGCCCTGTTCTGGACGCCGCCGCACCCGCGCCAGCACGAGATCGACGAGGCCGACCTGCCGTGGTGGCAGGTGTTCCGCAAGCACGTTCCCGAGCTCTGGAGCGAGCGGCTTCTCGACATGAGCTACTGCGACTTCCTCGAGGAGTTCGTGCCCTGGGAACCCTCGAGGGTGGCGGGCGCCATGGGTGCGTGGTACTGCGGTGCCCATCCCAGCTGGGACGGCATGATGTTGCCTTCGCTCGGTGGCGTGATGCTCTTCGGCTACTCGGGTGGCTCGCCGCGCGGAGGCATGCACACCTACGCGCACGCGATCATTCGCTGCGCGATCGCGCACGGCGCCCGAATCCTGACGAACTCGCCGGTCGAGGAGATCATCGTGCGCAACGGACGCGCGATCGGTGTCCGGCTCGCCGCCGACGCGTCGTTCCCCGAGAAGACGATCTGGGCGCGCAAGGCCGTGATCTCCGGCGCAGACGTGAAGCAGACCTTCTTGCACCTCGTGGGCCGGCAGCACATGGACGCCGGCTTCGCACAGCGGATCGCCGACGTGTCGCTCAAGGGCGGCAGCCTCTTCGTCATGTCGGTGATCTGTCGGGAGCTGCCGAAGTACCACGGCCGTGACGACGCCTTCCCCGAAGACGTCTACCCGTCGTGCGTGGTCGGTCCCGCCGACTCGATGGACTTCTTCCATACGCAGACGCGCGACGCCTACTCACACAAGAAGGTCCCGGAGTCGCTCACGCCGGAGCACCTCACGATGATGATCTGCTCGCACGACCAGTACGACCCGACGCGCTCACCGGAGGGCTATCACGTGCTGTCGCCGATCTACCTCGAGTGCCCGCCCCCGCAATACGACGCCGAAGGGCCCGAGAGCTACAACCGGCACAAGCAGGAGATCGTCGACGCGGCGCTCGCGCTCCTCGAGCGCATGGCGCCCAACATGCACTCCGACAACATCGTCGACGTGTTCGTCAACACTCCCTACGACTCGGAGTTCCGCAACGCGGGCATGTCGGGCGGCAACTGGTACGGGGCCCGGCAGTCGGCCGACCAATGGTTCGGCACGCGGCCGATACCGGAGCTCGCGCGATACCGCACCCCGATCGACGGTCTCTACATGTGCAGCCAGAGCATGCATCCGGGTGGGCTCTGCCTGATGGCGGTGCCGTACAACCTCATGCACATCCTCATCGAGGACGGCGTCGTCGAGCCCGCGAGCTGGTGGTACCCGTCGGAGTGGTACGTGCCGGAGAAGGGCCGCCCGAAGGCGGAGGTGGCGTGATGGTGCGCAAGGGATACGGCATCGAACCGACCGAGCACATCCTCGACGAGTTCCCCGAGCATTCGACGTTTGACGTCGCGATCGTCGGCGGCGGGCCGAACGGGCTCATCGCCGCCGCGTACCTCGCTCGCGCGGGGTTGCGGACGATCGTCGTCGAGCGGCGCCACGAAGTGGGCGGCGGGCTCGCGACCGAGGAGACGCTCTTCCCCGGCTACTACACGAACCCCCACGCCGTGTACCACATGATGACCGACTACATGCCGCTGTTCCGCGACTTCGATCTCGATGCCCACGGGCTCACGTTCGTCAAGCCGAACGCGCAGACGGCCGCGGTGTTCAGCGACGGTACGAGCGTGATGCTGTGCAATCAGGTCGAAGACACGAAGGACTCGATCGCCAAGTTCAGTCAGCGCGATGCCAATCGCTTCGGCAAGGTCATGCGCTCGTGGCGGCGGCTCGTCGACGACGTGATCGCGCCGGGCACGTATCTCCCGCCGATGGCGCCGATGGACATGATCGAGGCGTTCGAACGCACCGAGAACGGGCGCGAGGTGCTCCGGCTCACGGAGATGTCTCCGATCGAGATCATCAACGAGCTGGTCGAGGACGACAGGGTCCGCATGTTGCTCCTGTATGCCGCGTGCATGTGGGGACTCAACCCGCACGAGAGCGGCCTCGGCTTCCTCGTCCCGCTGTACGTCGACCGCGCCGCCAACAAGGCACTGTGCTACGGCGGATCACACAAGCTCGCGGGCTCGCTGTCGCGCGAGATCCTGCGCAACGGCGGTGTCGTGCTCGACAACGCGGAGGTCACGTCGTTCATCGTCGAGGACGGCCGGGTCACGGGCATCGAGGTGTTCGACGGCCGGGTGATCGAAGCCAAGGCGGTGTTGTCGAGCCTCCCGCCGCCCCTCACGTTCGGCGAGCTGTTGCCGGCAGAGCACGTGCCCACCGAGCTGAAGCGCGTCGCCGACCAGTGGGAATGGGACGACTGGTCGTTCTTCACGCTGTCGGTCGCGACCAACGAGGCCCCGCGTTACGAGACCGACGACCCGTGGGTGAACGACGCGTTCATGGTCGTGACCGGGTTCGACTCGACGGAGCAGCTGCTCCGTCACTGGGACAACGTGCTCGCCGGCCGTCTCGATCTCGATTGCGTGGGTGGACACGCGACGGTCGAGACGCGCTACGACCCGACGCTCGTCCGGATCCCGGGGCATCACGTGAGCTTCCTGCAGGTCCACGTCCCCGGTGACGTCGAGGGCGGGTGGAAGGCCCGTCACGACGAGGTTGCCGAGTGCCTGCTCGAACGATGGAGTAGGTACGCGCCCAACCTGACGCCCGACAACATCGTGTTGTCGACCGCCGAGAGCCCGCTCGACATCGAGACCCGTCTGCCCAACATGGTGCGCGGCTCGATCAAGCACGGCGCGTACAACGCGCTGCAGATGGGGGTCTTCCGGCCGCACGACACCTGCGTCGGCGGACGTACGCCGGTCGAGGGGCTGTATCTCTGCGGAGCGTCGTCGTACCCGGGCGGTCTCGTCATCGGCGGGCCGGGATACATCGCGGCCAACTCCGTGGCCGACGATCTCGGCGCGCAGAAGTGGTGGACGCCGCCGCGCTACGTAGAGCGCTATCGGGAGACGTATCTGTCGTGAAGTTGCGGTCGCGTGGCCTCGGCCGCAAAGAGCTCGTGATGGACTTTCGTGAGTACGAGGTCGCGCGCGACGGCGACGAGGTCGTCGTCTCGGGCACGATCCGTGAGCCGGTCAACTGGGACTTCACCATCCGCATCAGCGGCGACGACATCCCGGGCATGCTCCGCCTCGGATTGCATCGACACACCCTCGCGATGGCGGTCCGCTGGGTGTTTCACCGCGGTCCGAAAGCAACGCTCGCGCCCGAAGCTCCGCCGGTCGCCACGCGTACGAGAACCCCGGCCGTGTCGCCGCGGGCCGTCAAGACCGATTCCGGTGAGAAAGCGCCGCCCACGGCGCCGAGACCAACCCCGGTCGCCGCGCCGCGCGCTCCCCAATCGCGATCGAAGTCGGACGCCAAGACCCCCGACTTCGGCGCGCCGCGCCGCCGGGGCGAGGCGTTCGGAGAACCGGCGCCGGCGACCGATGCCATCGCAGAAGGAGGGCGACGTTGACTCGCACATACGACGCGATCGTGATCGGCGCCGGTCACAACGGCCTGTGCCTCGCCGCCTACCTGCAACGCGCGGGCCTCTCGACGGTCGTGATCGAGCGCCGCCACGAGGAAGGCGGTGGCATCAACACCGAGGAGCCGGTGCTCCCGGGATTCCGGCACAACATGCACGCGCAGTACATGGAGTTCTTCGACATCATGCCGATGATCCAGGACTTCGGGCTCGAAGACCTCGGGTTGCGCACGGTGATGCCCGAGGCGCAGGCGGGGATCACGTTCGCGGACGGGCGTCCACCGGTGATCCTGCACCGACCCGACCTCCTCGACCGCACCCACGCGAGCATTGCCCGCTACTCGAAGGCCGACGCCGACACGTACGTCGAGCTGAAGCACCGCGCGATCGCGCTGCAGCAGTTGTTCGCCGCCGGCCTCTACAACATTCCGCAGCCGAGCGGCCTGGACGACCAGGGGGCGATGATCGAAGCGGCGTTCGGCGACCTCGGGGTCGGGCCCCAATTCCTGATGAAGTCGCCGAAGCACGTGATCGACGAGTTCTTCGAGACGCCCGAGCTCCGCGCGCTGCTCTACCGCGC
>DAIQOP010000092.1:0-13669 GCA_036787815.1 Actinomycetota bacterium | reverse complement strand
CCACGACTCCGCGGTGACATGGCCGGTGACCGCGGCGCGGCCGACCGCCTCGTCGAGGATCGCGACCGCGTCGGCCCGGCGGCCGGCGGCCATCGCGACCCAGGCGTCGGCCAACCGCTGCTCCGGCGCGAGGAACCCGAACGGTGGCAGCGCGTCGCGGCGAGCGAGCGCGTGGCGGGCCGTCGCGACGTCGCCGAGCATCGCGGAGAGGTGGGCGACCCCGCCGAGCGCCATGCGTTGCGGGCCGGTGAAGCCGTGGATCTCGGCGAGCCCCGCGCCCTCCACGTACCGGTTCCGCCCGGTGACGAGCCGCCCCTGCATGCCCGAGATGCGGCCCAGGTTGATCGCGAACCAGATCTGCGCGATCGGGATGCGGTCGGTCGCGGCCACCTCGGCCGCGACGACCCCCAGGCGTTCGGCGTCGGCAAGCCTCCCCGCGTCGCCGAGCGCGAAGACCTGGTTGACGATGTGGGTGCCGGGATGCGCGATCGCGAGCTCGTCGCCGAGCCTCAGGTGCTCCGCGAACCCCGTCTCCGCGACCGCGGCGCCCTCGAGGGTGCGCCCAACGACCGCGAGCGCGGGCGCCAACACGATCGCGCGCAGCACCCGCGTCCGCATATCGCCACCCTCGAGCCCGTCGAGCACGTCGATCGCTTCGCGCGGCCGCCCCGAGAACAGGCGGATGCCGGCGTCGTCGGCCGCGAGCTCCTGGCGGAGCTCGGGCGCGGTGATCGCAGCCGTTGCCTCGTGGTTCACCGCCAGCGCGCGTTCGGAGTCGCACAGACCGAACTGCAGATTCTTGGTGCGCATCGTCACGAGCAGCAACACCTGCGCTTCGTTCTCGGCGAGAGTCTGCGCTTCGGAGAGCACGGCTTCGGCTTCGGCGAACGAACCGAGCTCGTACAGCACCTCGCCGAAGAGCAACCGCGCCTCGATGCTGCGCCGCGCCGGCGGCACCGCGCGGAGCAGCCGTTCGACCAGACGGAAGTCGTGCGCGTAGCGCGCGATGCGCGCGGCCCGCTCCAAGAGCTCCGGGTCGGCTTCGTCGCCGCTCTCGAGCCTCCATCGCGCGCACCGCAACTGGTCTTCGGGGCCGTGCAGCCCGCGCGCCTCGAGCTCGGCGACGCGCGCCCGCAACATCTCGGTCTTGCGCAGCTCCGGCAACTCCGAGCGCAGCACCTCGCCGTGCAGCGGATGCGCCAGCCGTACGAGCGTGCGGCCCTGCTCTCGCACGGCCTCGACGAGACCGGAGCGCTCGAGTCCCTCGATCACCGACGCCGAGGCGGCTCCGTCGAGTTCGGCGAGCTCGAGCGGCTCGCACAGCGCGAGGAGCTCCATGGCCGCGCGTGCGTCGGCACCAAGGGCGCTCAGCCGCAGCTCGACCAGATCGACGAGCCGGTCGCTGCTCGGCGCGGGCCCGTCGAGATGCCACACCCCCGAGCGGTCGACGAGCGCGCCGGAGTCGAGCGCGCCGAGCACGAGCTCGCGCAGGTAGAGCGGGTTGCCCCGGCTCACCGTCCAGAGGTGCAGCGCGGCGCCAACTTCCATCGGCCCACCCAGCACGAGGTGCAGCAACGTGTCGACGCTCTCGCGGCTCAACGCCTCGAGGTCGACGCGCACGACCCGATCGTCGCGCCACAAGCCGGTGAGGAGATCGGGCACGGGCTCGCCGGTGCGCACGGTGCCGACGAGGAAGATCACGGCGCGCGCCAAGAGGTGCGAGAGCAGCGTGAGCGACGCGTCGTCGAGCAGGTGGATGTCGTCGACGACGGTGACGAGGCGCCCGCCTCCGGCCCGTTCCGAGACCGCGCGTGCGGCGTCGTCGAACAACCGCACGGGGTCGGACACGGCCGCGGCCCCGCCCGCGAGCCCGGCCGATCCGAGCAGCGGCGCCACGGCGCCGAGCGGGAGCGCCGCGGCCGTGACGCTGCCCACGATGCGCTCGGTCGCGTGGCCCTGTGCTTCGGCCGTCGCCCGGCACTCGTCGGCGAGCCGCGTCTTGCCGACACCCGCCGGTCCGTGGATGAGCATGCCCTGCACGCTCCCCGATCGGAGCGCCTCCTCGAAGCGGGCGAGCTGCGCGCGACGACCGACGATCGGCCAGCGATCCCTCAGCCCACTCATGGCCCGCATCATGGCAGGCGCCACGCGTCCGCGGTCGGCCGCGGGAGACGACGGGGCGCCGTCAGCGCGCGCCTCGCTGCCCGCCCGTCGACGACGCCGCGCCCTGCTGCATCGCCTCCGCGACGAGGTTGTACGCGTAGCGCCAGGCGCGCCCCGCCTCCGGGGTGAAGCGCGCGCCGAGCACCTCGGCCAGAGCATCGAGGAGCACCGCGCCCACAACGTCGTAGTGGGCGGCGCGGGCGCCGTACCCCACATGACGGGCACCGAGAGCGCTCGTACGCACGACGAGGTCGTCGACGTGGGCGAGGCGGTCGACGATGGCCCGCAGCTCGTGCACCAGCTTGCGCTCCTGCTCGTTCAGGTCGGAGGTGAACAGCTCGCGGAGCTCGGGGGCGGTGGCGAAGAGACGCTCGTAGAACACCCGCGCGAGCACGCCGGGGGTGGCCGTGGCCTCGGCGAACGACGACTTCACGAGCGCGATCTGCTGCGGGTCCATGTCGGTCTCTCCGGTTCGGGACGACGGGGAGACCATGCCGCGGACCACGCCGCGACCGCATGAGCAACCACTACTCAACCGCCGCGAGCCGCCGAACCGACCCGGACCGATCGTCGACGCCGGTTGCGCCTCGATGTCTTCGCTGACAATGTGCCGCTGTGCTCGGAGCCGAGGGAGATGCGTCCATGAGCGCGACGGCCGTCTGGGAATCGCTCGACGACGGCTGGAAGGCCAGCCTCGAGGAGGCGTGGCACTCGTGGTGTGACGGGTCCGCCGGCGTCGGCGCCGCGATCGTCGATCGCCACGGCACCGTGGTGGCCCGGGATCGCAACCGTCGCCACGACGCGTGGAAGAGCAGCGCCCTCGGCGGTTCCCGGCTCGCGCACGCCGAGATGTGCGTGCTGGCGTCGCTCCCCACCGGCAACTTCGACGACTACACGCTCTACACGACGTTCGAACCGTGCCTCATGTGTGCCGGTGCGATCATCATGTGCCGGGTGCCGCGCGTCCGGTACGCGGCGGCCGACCCGGTGTGGGACGGCATGCACGACTGGTTCCGTTCGCTGCCCTTCGCCGCGACGCGCATCCCCGAACGCGACTGCCTCGGCGGCCCGCTCGGCGCGTTCTCGCACGTGCTGCACCTGTCGTGGATCGCGCTCTGGTTCCCGGAGGGCGACGCCGTCGAGCTGCACGGCGCCGTGGCACCTCGCCACCTCGCCGTCGCGTCCGAGCTCGTGCAATCGAGCGACCTGCTCTCCATCGCGGCCGACCGCGGCGACGTCATCGCCGCGCTCGACGCGCTCTGGCCCGACCTCGTCGACCTCGCGTAGCCGCCGAGCGAACGAGCGTGCCCGTCGTGGCCGTCGTCGCTAGTGCTCGGTGTAGTTGATCTCGCCCGCGCCGGGCTCGGCGACGGCGAAACAGAAGCAGTGGATCGGCGCGTGGTCGCTGATCGGGCGGAGGCTGTGGATCGTGTTGGGCGGGATGTGCACGAGGTCGCCCTGCGCGATCTCGCGCTCCTCGTCGCCGATGATCATCGTGCCGCGACCCGACGTGACGTAATAGAACTCGTGGGTCGGGTGGTCGTGCGGGAACACGTATCCGCCCCCCGCGACCTCGAACTCGTTGACCAGCTCGAGGTGGCCGCCCTTGGTGATCTCGAACATCTCGCGCGGCTTCACCAACCACCACACCGGGACCGTGCCGTTGTGCTCGACGACCGGCTCGACATCCTCGATCTTCCGTACGTCCACCCGGGCTCCCCTTCCACGCGTCCGACGGCGGAACGGTAGCGTCACCGCCCGCAGGCCCGACGACCGGAGGTGCTCATGGCGGGTGGCGCACCTGTGCAGATCGCGCTCGAAGACGACCCGACCCCGCTCGTGCGGATCGTCGGCGCGACCCTGCAGCGCTCGGCCCGCAACCCCGCCCTCGAGGCGAAGCTGCGGGGCATGGAGGGCGTCGTCGCGCTGAAGTCGTCGGTCGACCCGCAGGCGGTGACGATGCGGTTCCACAACGGGACCGTGAGCCTGGAGCACGGGGTCGCGAGCGACTGCGGAGTCGTGATCGAGGCCGATCTCAACAAGATGAACGAGCCCGATGCGCCCAAGCCGAAGGTGAAGGGCGCGGCCCGCCACCTCAAGCTCGCGCTCGCGGTGGGCAAGGTGCTCGACCCGCCCGCCGGACCGTGGCAGGAAGAGGCACGCGCGTTCTGGGAGTTCGCCCGCGATCATCCGCGCATGCCGGGAACGCTCATCGTGGTCTGCACCGACGACGGCGCCCGGCTCACCCTCGGCGACGGCCCGACCGAGTACGAGCTGCACGGCAGCGCCCGCGCGCTGATCTCGGTGTTCACCGGTGGGTCGGTGCTGGGCGAAGACCTGCTCAACGGCAAGCTCTACGGAGTCGGCTCGCTCCAGCACCTGGCCGAGCTCACCGGACGCTCGATCGCGTGGATGTTCGGAGGATGAGCGTGCACGAGGTACCGCCCGACGCCACGTCGCTGTCCGCGTGGCTCGACACCCACGCGGTGCGCACCGTGCGAACCGAGGGCGTGTCGCTCGACGGCCTGCTCATCGGCAAGCACCTGCACCGCTCCAAGTTCGAGCACTCCCTCCCGCTCGGCCCCGCGCTCACGGAGCTCGCGTTCGGATACGACGTGGGCGGCACGCCATTCCTTGCATGGTGGGACGAATGGCGGCGCGAGGCGCTCGGCGACATCCACCAGCGGCCCGATCTCACGACCCTCGTCGCGCCCGCCGACCGGCCGGGCACGGCGAACGTCATCGTCGACCACGTCGACATCGACGGCACTCCGTTGCCGGTGTGCGCGCGCTGGCTGCTCGAGCGCATGGTCGACGGTCTCGCCGAACGCGGCCTGCGCGCCAAGGCCGCGTTCGAGATCGAGGGCATGGTGTTCGAGGATCCGCTGAAGACCGCGCGCGCCAAGGGCTTCCGCAACCTCACGCCGCTCTCCGCACCCGCGCCGGTCGCGTACCTGCTCCACAACTCGCACCTGCAACGCGCGTTCATGGAGTCCGCATTCGAACGCCTCGACGCGCTCGGCATCCCGTGGGAGGCGTTCAGCGACGAGGGTTCGCCCGGCCAGTTCGAGCTGAACCTCGAACCGGCCGACCCGGTGACGGCCGCCGATCGTGCGATGCGGGCCCGCCAGGTGCTGCGCGAGGCCGCCATCGACCTCGGCTACTGCGTCACGTTCATGGCCAAGCCGACGGCCGACTACGGCAACGGGCTGCACGTGCACCACTCGCTCACCGACAGCCACGGCACGGCCGTGTTCCATACCGCGGGCGGCGAGCCGAGCGACACCATGCGCCACTGGATCGGCGGGCTCATCGCCACCATGCCCGGCGCCACCTCGGTGCTCTCGCCGACGGTGAACTCCTTCCGGCGGTTGGTCGGGTGGGCGGCCGCGCCGACCACGGCCACGTGGGCCGAGGACAACAAGTCGACCGCGGTACGGGTGCTCACGCGCTCGGCATCGGCGTCGCGCATCGAGCACCGGCTCGCGGCGGCCGACGCGAACGTGTACCTCGTCCTCGCGGTGGTGCTGGCCGGCGGTCTGGCCGGTCTGCGTCACGGCCTCGAGCCACCACCCGCGTTCCCGCACGCGGGTTGGGGCCTGCCCGAGGGGTACCCGCACCTCCCCAACACGATCACGAAGGCCGCCGACGCGCTCACGGCCGACGCGCACCTGCGGGCCGAACTCGGCGACGCTTTCGTCGAGTTCTGGACGAACACCCGCCGCTGGGAATGGCTCATGTTCCACACCACCGGCGGCGACGCGAGCGCGGAGACCGTGACCGACTGGGAGCTCACGCGCTACTTCGAGCTGATGTGATGGCTGACTCTCCGCCTCGCCTCCCCGTCGTCGGCATCGCCGCGCATCAGGTGCTCGTCGACGAGTCGGGTTTCACGCTGCTGCACTTCGCGGCCGCCGTGCCGTACGTGAAAGCCGTGCGTCGAGCCGGCGCCATCCCGGTCATCCTGCCGATCATCGATCCCGACGATCGGGCCGAGCTCGATCTCGCGCTCGACGCCGTCGACGCGGTGATCGTCACCGGCGGCTGCGACGTCGAGCCCGAGCGGTACGGGGCCGATCCCATCCCCGAGACCGGCCCGGTCGACCCTCTGCGCGACGCCACCGAGCTCGCGCTGTGCCGCGCGCTCGTCGAGCGCGACCAACCCACCCTCTGCGTGTGCCGCGGCATCCAGGTGCTCAACGTCGCGCTCGGCGGCACCCTCGCGCAGCACGTTCCCGAGCACTCGCGCGACGACCAGTACAACGACACCGTTCACGAGGTCACCTTCGATCCCGAGAGCCGGATCGCCAAGGTGCTCGGCCGCACCACCCTCGGGGTGAACACGCTGCACCACCAGATCGTCGATCGGCTCGGCGATCGGGCCCGCGCGGTGGCGTGGGCGCACGACGGCACCGTCGAGGCGATCGAGGTCGAGGGCGCCCCGAACGTGCTCGGCGTGCAGTGGCATCCCGAGATGCTGCGCCACCGCCCCGAGCACCTCGCGCTCTTCCAGCAGCTCTTCCGACGCGACTGACCCGCGGCCGGTGGACGACGCCACGCGACTCCGGCTCGGCGCCACGTTCGACGGCGTGGCCGACGGCTACGACGCGCGCCCGCAGTACCCCGACGAGCTCTACGCGCTCCTTGCAGATCGCTGCGGCTGCGGGCCGGGCACGCGCGTCCTCGAGATCGGCCCGGCCACCGGTCTCGCGACGATGCGGCTACTCGACCTCGGAGCCGACATCACCACGATCGAGCCGGGACCGGCCCTCGCCGACCGCCTGCGCAGCCGGACCGTCGGGCGGTCGCTGACGGTCATCGTCTCTTCGTTCGAGGCGGCCGAGCTGCCGGCTGCACGCTTCGACCTCGTCGCGGCCGCGACCTCGTTCCACTGGGTCGACCCGTCGATCGGCCTGGCGAAGGTCGCTCGGCACCTGCGACCGGGCGGTTGGCTCGCGCTCTGGTGGACCGTCTTCGGCGACGTCACGCGACCCGACCCGTTCGAGCGCGCTGTCGGTCGCATGCTCGATGAGCTCGAGCCGGACCTGCACTTCGACTCCTTCGCGGCGGGAGTGCCCTACCCGCTCGACGTCGACGCACGCGTCGCCGAGATCGATGCGACCGGCCGGTTCGGACCCGTCGAGCACCACCTCGTGGCGTGGGAGGGCCACCACGACGCGGTCGGTATCCGGCGGCTGTTCGCGACCTACTCGCCGTGGCTGGCGTTGCCGCCGGCCCGCCGCGACGCGACCCTCGACGCGCTCGAGCAGATCGCGAGGGACGACTTCGCCGACGCGGTCACGCGCCCGTATCAAACCTCGCTCTTCCTCGCGCGCCGCAGGGCTGCCTGAGTGGCTCACGCCTGCCCGCAGCCCGTCCACGTGCCGCGAATTTCGCGTATTCGCGTCAGTTGCGTAGACAACCAACGCGAAAGCGAAGAAAACGCGCAACCCGCCGCAGCCACCCTGCGGGAACCAGCCTGATGTACAGGCCGGCCACGGCCGAGTTGGTCGCTTCGTGCTCGACGGTCGCGGTCGCTTTGGCCTACTTCAGCAAGAGTTGGCCGAGGCGCCGCGACGCGACCGTGAGCCCGACGACGCCCATCACCAAGAAGTACGCCGCGTGGAGCAGGAGCCCGGGACCCACCGCACCGACGTTGAGCGCGCGCAGCAGCACGACGCCGTGGAACAACGGCGTGCATTCGGTGACGAGCTGGAGCCACCTCGGATACGTCGACAACGGGTAGAAGGTCGTCGAGAGCAGGAACAGCGGCAGCACCGCGAGCTGCACGAACTCGAAGTCCTGCCAGCTACGCATGTACGACGTGGTGGCCATGCCGACGGCCGCGAACCCGAACCCGATCAGCACCGAAGCCGGGAGCGCGAGGACGATCCATGCCGAGTGCACGAGGCCGAAGCACAGCATCACGACGATGAACGCCACCGCGTAGAGGAAGCCGCGCAGCAACGCCCAGGTGATCTCGCCACGCGCGACATCGTCGACGCCGAGCGGCGTGGCGAGCACGGCGTCGTAGATCTTGGCGTACTTCAACTTGTAGAACACGTTCATGGTGCTGTCGTAGACCGCGCCGTTCATCGACGCCGATGCGAGCAACGCGGGCGCGACGAACGTGCGGTAGTCGAGCACGTGCCCGCCCGGTCCCGGCACCTTGCCCACGAGGTGACCGAGGCCGACACCGATCGAGAGCAGGTAGAAGATCGGCTCGAACAGACCCGAGAAGATGATCATCCAACTGCGCCGGTAGACCATGATGTTGCGCTCGACGAGCCGGCGCGCCCGCGCCCCGCGGAACGCCGCCGCCGGCGTGAGCCGCAGGAGCGCCGTCGACGAGGTCATTTCGCGAGCCGCCGCGTGTACGACCGACGGGCGGCGAGGAACCCGATCGCGGTGATGGCCAACAGGTACGCCGCGTTCATCGCGACCCGGCCGACGGTCGCGGTACCGAGCGCGAGCGTGCGGCACATGTCGACGCCGTGCCACAACGGCGTGAGGTAGGCGACCACGCGCAGGCCGGTCGGGAGCTGGCTCACCGGGAAGAACGTGCCCGAGAACAGGAACATCGGCATCACGACGAAGCGGAACAGCGCGGCGAACGCGGCATCGGTGTCGCGCGTCGCGGCGAACGCGGCGATCGGAACCGCGAACGCCATCCCGGTGAGCACCGCGGCCGGGACCGCGAGCAGCACGGTCCAATGGTGGCCGGCCCCGAACAGCTCCATCACGCCCAGGAAGAGCACCACGGTGATCGTGATGCGGATCATGATCCAGAGCAGGTGCCCGACGAGCAGGTCGACGACCCGCAGCGGCGTGGCGAGCATCGCGAAGTAGGTGCGCATCCACTTGATCGCGCCCAGCACCGGGTACGTCGACTCCTGCGAGCCGACCTGCATCGCGACCGCGGCGAGCATCCCCGGCGCGAGGAACGCGACGTAGCTCACCCCGCCGAGCGAACCGCGGCTCGAGTGGTGCTTGTCGACGAGCGAGCCGAGGCCCACCCCCATCGCCGCCAGGTAGAGCAGCGGGCTCAGGAGCCCCGAGGTGACGGTGCCCCGCCACGTGCGCTTGTACTGGTACATCCAGTACTCGAGCGACCGGATCGCGGGCGGTGTGCGCGACTTCGTGGAAACCGTCATTCGACCAACGTGCGCCCGGTGAGGCGGAGGAACACGTCTTCGAGCGTCGCCCGGCGTACGAGCAGGCTCTCGGGGACGAGGTGGCGGGCGTGCACCGCCGCGGCGGCCGCGTCGCCGTCGTCGGTGTAGACGAGCACGCGATCGGGCAACGCCTCGACCTGGTCGCCGAGGTCGCCCAGCTTCGCAGCCATCGCCTCCTGCTCGCCCGGCGGGAACCGCAGCTCGAGCACCTCGCGCGACGAGTAACGCTCGATGAGCTCACGCGGCGAGCCCTCGGCGGCGATGCGGCCCTTGTCCATCACGACCAGGCGATCGCACAGCTGCTCGGCTTCGTCCATGTAGTGGGTCGTGAGCACGAGCGTGACGCCCTGCTGCTTGAGCAGGTAGAGGCGCTCCCACACCACGTGACGCGCTTGCGGGTCGAGACCGGTGGTCGGCTCGTCGAGGAGCAGCACGTCGGGCTCGCTCATGAGCGAGCGGGCGATCGTGAGTCGGCGCTTCATGCCACCCGAGAGCGGCTCCACGAGGTCGTCGGCCCGCTCCGAGAGCTGCACGAACTCGAGCAGTCGCGCGGCCCGTTCCTTCGCCACCGCGCGCGGCAGGTCGAAGTAGCGACCGTAGATGATCAGGTTCTCGCGGACCGTGAGCTCGAGATCGAGCGTGTCTTCCTGGGGCACGACACCGAGCCGGGCGCGGATGGCCGGGCCGTCGACGGCGGGATCGAGCCCGAGGATCCGCAGGGTTCCGCCGGTCACCGGAGAGACGCAGCCGATCATGCGCATCGTCGAGCTCTTGCCCGCACCGTTGGGGCCGAGGAACCCGAAGGCCTCTCCGCGCGCGACGTCGAAGTCGACGCCGTCGACCGCGACGAAATCGCCGAACCGCTTGACGAGCCCGCGAGCCGAGATCAGGGAGGAACTGCCAGAAGAGCTTGCGTCGGATGGCACCGGGTCGGAGCGTACCCACGCTTCCACGACGCGCATTCCCGATTTCGGGTCGCGCCGGTCAGCCGTTGCGGTGGGCGGTCCGCAGGGGGCGAACGGTGTCAGCGAGAAGCGGCGAGATCGACCATCTTCACGTAGATGTCGTAGACGTGGAACCCGTAGTTCGGCCCCGTCGCCCAGCGGCCGCCGAGCGCGTACCAGGTCTGCACATGGCCGGAGAATCCGAGGCGCGGTTCGTGCAGCAACGCGAGCGGGTTCGCGAGATCGGTGATCTTCTTCACGGTCGGATCCGCGTAGATCCGCAGGAGCTGCATCTGCGCCCGCACCCCGATCAGCGCGGTCTCGAAGCGGTCGCCGTGCTTGCAGCTGTCGCACGCGTCGATGCCGGCGAAGTTGTTGTCGACGGGATCGAGCAGACCGTGGCCGGGGAACATGAAGGCGCCGGTCTCCAGGATCGATTGCGCGAACGCGACGTCGCCCCGTACGCCTTCCGCGTTCCCTTCGGAGATGTAGTAGCCGGCGAGCGTGGGCAACGGGACGGTGAGCTTCGGGTGCAGGTGCAGCGAGTCGATGTAGGCGACGAGATCGTCGGCGGTGAGGCGGCTCGGACCCATGATCGGGCTCGCCGACGTCGTCGCCAACCGGAAGAAGCGGGCCTGATCGCTCACGGCCCGGTCGATGTCGGCGAGCGCGGTCGCGCGGCGTTGCTGCGCGTCGGCGAGGCCGGCTTGCGCGGCGTGCCACTGGTCGAGCGCGTCGCCGAGTGCCGTCGTCGCGCCCTGCACCTGCTTCACGGCCCGCTGCTGCTCACGACGCTCGAGCGCGACGAGCGCGAGCAGCCGGTCGTGCGAGCTGTGCACGAACGTGAGATTCTGGGAGAGGGTCACAATGTCGTGCGCCGATGCGAACGACGAGAGCGCACCGGTGATCTGCGGGCTCGAGCCCATCATGTACGCGTCGACCGCGAGCGCCTTGACCTGCTCGTGGATGGCGACGATCCGGCGCTTCACCTGCTCCGCGTGCACGCGCGCCTGAACCCGCGCACGCTCGGCCACCTTCACGTGGTCGGAGGTGAGCGCGACCTGTTGCGTGGTCGTTGCGATGTCGGCGGTCGCCGCCGCGAGTGCCGCCTGCCCGTCGCGCTGCCGCACGAGCAGCATCCGCCCGAAGTCGTCGCCCAGCGGGAACGGCGGTGGCGGCGGGAGCAGCGGAACGGTCGTGACCGGGGCGGTGGTCGGAGCGGTGGTCGGCGGGGCGGTGGAGGGCGGGGCGGTGGACGGCGCAGTGCCCGTCATCGTCGTCGAAGTCGTGGACGACGTCGTGGTCGCGGCCGACGCCGACACCACCCCTCCGAGCGTCAACGCGAGCGCGACCGAGACGACCCCCAGGGGCCGTGCCGCCCGCCGAATTGCGGGCGCGCCAACAGATCTCGCTCTTCGCGCCACCCCTCTTCATCGGCCGGCCGGCCGCCGACCCGGAGCGGTGGGCCGAAGAATCGGCTCAGCTGCGCGGCACCGTACTCCAGGGCTGGTCCTTGTCGACCCGCGGCTCACCCGGGAGCCCGAGCACGCGCTCCCCGAGGATGTTGCGCATGATGTTCGAGGTGCCGCCCTCGATCGAGTTGGCCTGCACCCGCAGGAACGCCTTCACGGGGCTGCTGAGGTCGAGGGCGTGGCGGGGCCGCTCGAACGTGTAGCCGTCGTAGAGGCCGCCCGCCGGCCCCAACAGGTTGACCACGAAGCTGCCGATCCGCTGGTTGAGCTCGGCCATCATGAGCTTGGCGACCGAACCTTCGGGCCCGGGCGTGCCGCGCTTGCGACCCTGCGACGCCCGGATATTGGTCAGGCGCAGCGTCTCGGCCTCGCACCACAGCTTCGCGAGACGGTCGCGCGCGATCGCGTCGGTGCGATCGGTGTTCTGCCATGCGTGCATCGCGGTCGCGATCAGGCCACTGCCCTGCGGTGCGACGGTCCCGCCGATCGACACCCGCTCGTTCATGAGCGTCGTGATCGACACGCGCCAACCCTCGCCCACGTCGCTCAGCCGCTCGGCGTCGGGGATGCGCACGTCGGTGAAATACACCTCGTTGAACTCCGCCTCACCGGTGATCTGCACGAGCGGGCGCACCTCGACGCCGGGCGCCTCCATGTCGACCACGAAGTAGGTGAGGCCCTTGTGCTTCGGCGCGTCGGGATCGGTGCGCGCGATGAGCATGCCGAACCGGGAGATGTGCGCGAGCGTCGTCCACACCTTCTGGCCGTTGACGACCCACTCCTCGCCGTCGCGCACCGCGCGGGTCGAGAGACCGGCGACGTCGCTCCCCGCGCCCGGCTCACTGAAGAGCTGGCACCAGATCTCCTCACCCGTGAACAGCGGGCGGAGGTAGCGCTGCTTCTGCGCGTCGCTGCCGTGGGTGACGACGGTCGGCGCGCCCATGCCGTAGCCGATCGGGTTGCGGCCGTACGGGCTCGGCGCCTTCGCCCGGCCCAGCCGCGCGTTGATCACGTTCATGAGCCGCGGCGAGAGGCCGAGGCCACCATTGCCTTCCGGGAAGTGCACCCATCCGATCCCGAGATCGAACTGGGCACCGAGGAACACCTCGGGCGGGGTGGTGGTCGGGTCGTGCTCGGCGAGCAGCTGCTCGCACAGTTCGAGGACCCGCCGCTCGTCTTCGGTCGCAACGTCTTCGGAAGCCATGCGCCGGAGCGTAGGCGGGTCAGGCGTCCGCGACCCAGTTGCCGTGGAAGCCGAACGGCACCCGCTGGGGCAGGCGCACGGCGGCGATCGGCTTCGCGGCGATGTCGTGCGCGTCGAGCACGACGAAATCGCTGGAATCGCGGGTCGCGTCGTAGACGTAACCCATGAGATACCCGTCGTCCTCCGAGGTCGCGCCGGCCGCGGGCACGAACACGAACTCGCTGGGTTGGGCGCCGGTTCCGAACTCGTGATGCTCCGAGGTGCCGGCGGTCAGATCGTGCTTCAGCAGCCGGGCCGAGTCGAACGCGGTCGCGGACTCGACGATCTCGACCGCGTAGCCGTACCGGTGACGCGACATCAGCAGGGTCTCGTTCACGCGTGGGAACTCCTGCCCACGGTCGTCGAGCCGTTCCTCGCGCACCTTGCCCGCGGCGGAGTCGATCATCCAACGATCGAGGGTCGGGGCACCGCCGTCGTTCGGCCCTTCGACGCTCTTCGCGAACATCGTCGGATGCCGGCACACGTCGACGACCACATGCGCTCCGTCGTCGTACGCGTTCATCGGGTGGAACACGTAACAGGGCTCGACGTCGCTCCACACCACGTCGGCGTCTCCCCCGTCGCGCGGCATGACGCCGACACGCGCGGGGTACGCGTCGTCCCACCGGTACGGCATCGGCAGTCCTCGCTCGACCATGGCGAGATCGAACA
>DAIQOP010000316.1:0-3735 GCA_036787815.1 Actinomycetota bacterium | reverse complement strand
AACGGCGAGGGGAGCGAACGCTACGTCGGCACCTTCCGCGGGCAGGGCATCTCGAGCGCGCCCCTCCATCTCGTGCGGGTCGATCTTGCGACAGGCGCGGTGTCGTTGACCGAGATCTGCGGGCTCCCCAACGGCCTCGTCGCGAACCCTCCCGTCGTCGACGAGAGCCGGCGTATCGCCGTGGGCTACGACAGCGGTAACGGCGTGCTCGCCGCGTTCGACATCGCCGCCGACGGCAGCACCGCACTCCGGTGGCGGCGCGAGCAGAACCATGCGTGCCACCTGTTGCTCTATCCCGACACGGGTGAGCTCGTCACCGCCGATCACGACCCGACCGCGATGGCGGACGCGATCGTGGTGCTCGACATCGAGACGGGTCGCGAGCGGGTGCGCGTCGCGTCCGGCAGCGCCGTGCAGTCGGTGCTCTTCCCCGCCGCCGGATTCGGCCGCGACTTCTACTACTGCTCGTTCGCCGCCGTCGCTCGGGTGTCGGCGAAATAGTCAACGAAATCCTGCTCCGGAGCGCGTGTGCGGCGGGTTGAGTGTCGTAGCGCTCTGCGACAATCACGAGCATGAGCACCGTTGCCGACACCGACTTCCTGTCGGGCGATGTGATCGAGTTCGTCGACCGGTTGTGCGAGTGGCTGCGCGAGTTCGAGTTCGGAGCGTTCACGGGTCGCCAGGCGCGCGGCGCGGTGGCTGCGTTCGGTCGGCTCGAGCGGCTGGCGCACGCGGCCACGGTCTTGTCGGCGCAACGCGTCGACGAGACGGCGGCATTCGCAGGTACCGGTCATCGCACGGCTGTTGCGCATCTCGCCGACACAACCGGTTCGAGCAGAGGTGAAGCCACCGCGGCGTTGCACACGGCCACGAGGCTGGGTGAGCTCCCGGCGACCGACGCGGCGTTCCGCTCCGGCGAGTTGTCGGGCGCGCAAGCCGCAGCGGTCACGGCCGCCGCGATCGGCAGCCCCGACTCGGAGGCCGACCTGTTGCGCGCGGCCCGCACCGGCCCGCTCGGTGAGCTGAAGCGCCGCTGTCACGAGGTCGAGGTGCGCCGAGACCAGAGTCAGGATCAACACACCCGGCGCCACGCGAAGCGTTCCTTTCGCCGGTTCGATGGCGACGACTGCATGCGCCAGTACGTCGGTGCGCTGCCTCCGGAGGTCGCGGGCGAGGTGGAGGCGATCTGGGACGTGTTCACCGAACGCGCCTTCCGGCAGGCTCACAGCGAGGGGAGGCGGGAGCGGCACGACGCGTACGTGGCCGACGGGTTGTTGGCGATGGCGCGCGCGGCGCAGGGCGGCGGGGCCGAGTCCGGCGGCGCCCCGGTGCGGCCGCGGTTCGTGATCCGTCTCGACATGACGGCACTCAAGCGCGGTTGGGCGGAGCCGGGTGAGGTGTGCGAGATCCCGGGAGTCGGTCCGATCGACGTGGCCACGGCGCGCTCGATGTTCGGCGGAGCGGTGGTCGACTTCGTGATCCACGAGGGCGTCGACATCAAGGCGGTGGCCCATGCCGGCCGGAAGGCCAACGCCCGCCAACTCGCTGCGCTCCTTTCACGCGAGTACGTCTGCGAGACCGTGGGATGCGGGCATCGGGCCAACCTCGAGATCGATCACCTCACCGAGTACGCGAAGTCCCGCCGCACCGACGTCGGCGAGCTCGGCTGGAAATGCGCGCACTGCCACCGCCTCAAGTCGGCCGAGGGCTGGACCGACGGCCCCCTCCAACCCGACGGGCGCCGCACCCTCGATCCGCCCCAACGTCCGCCACCCGATGGATAGGACCGGGCGAGGAGGGACGGTTGGGTACGAAGGGCGGGGGCGCGGTCGCGGTCGGCGCCCCTCGCGCGACAGGATGGCAGCCATGGATGCTCCCGAATCCGACCACGTGTTCGCCGGTTCGGTGCCCGCGACGTACGAGGAGCGGCTCGTACCCATGATCTTCGAGCCCTACGCGGAAGATCTGGTTCGCCGCCTGGCCGACGTGCGCACGGGCTCGATCCTCGAGGTCGCGGCGGGCACCGGGGTGGTGACGCGGGCCCTCGCGGCCGGGTTGCCGGGCCCGGTCGAGATCACGGCCACCGATCTGAATCAGGCGATGATCGACCGGGCGATGCTCGTCGGCACCGCGCGTCCGGTGCGGTGGCAGCAGGCCGACGTGATGTCGTTGCCGTTCGAGCCCGAATCGTTCGATCTGGTCGTCTGCCAGTTCGGCGTGATGTTCTTCGACCCGAAGCCCGCAGCGTTCGCCGCGGTGCATCGCGTCCTGCGCCCGGGCGGCCGGTTCCTGTTCAACGTGTGGGGCGGTCTCGAAGACAACGAGTTCCCCGCCGTGGTCTCACGCGCGGTTGCCGGCGTGTTCCCCGACGATCCGCCCCGGTTGCTCGAACGGACTCCCCACGGCTACCACGATCGCGAGGTGATCGCCTCCGACCTCGAGGCCGGGGGATTCGTCGTGCCGCCCTCGTTCGAGCGCGTCGAGCACCGGAGCCGGGCCGCGACGCCGGAGATCGTCGCGAGCGGGTTCTGCGAGGGCACTCCGCTGCGCGGCGAGATCGAGGCACGGGGCCCCGGTCGCCTCGCCGAGACGGTCGCGGTGGTCGCCGCCGCGCTCGCGCAGCGGTTCGGCACCACCGAGCTCGAAGGGCGCATCAGCGCGCTTGTCGTCACCGCCACCAGGTAGCGACCGCGATCGCGTCTGCGATCGCGGTCGCGCCGGTGCCCGCGTTACACGTGGGCGAAGGTGGTCGTGAATCCCGAGCCCGTCTGCGACAGGTTGCTCGCGCTGATCTGGAGCGTGGCGCCGTTGTACATGTCGGACCCGCTGAGAGGGCCGCCCGCGCCGAGCGGGGAGTTGTTCACCTTGATCGCGCTGAACGCGAGGGTCGAGAACTGGGCCACGGGTTCGGGCGGCGATCCGATCGCGCTGTCGCCGACGCTGGCGCCGGTGAACGTGCCGCCACCACCCGGGCCCGACACGGTGCTCTTCACGCTCGAGTGATTCGTGACGTCGGTGATGCTCACGTTCGTCGACGTGGCCGTGACCTTGATGTTGAAGCGGATCTTGTCGCCCGCGCTCAGGGTCTGGGTGAGGTAGCTGAAGTGGTTGTTGATCTCCACGAGGGAGCCGTAGTTCGGGACGCCGCCGAGGCATTGCACGTAGACACCCGCGCTCGTGAAGCGGTTCGTGGAGAAGTTCGTGAAGACGAGCGACGGCACGATGCCCGCGTTGGTCGGCGTGCACGTGAGCGTGGGGAGCGTGAAGGTGACGGTGCCCGTCGTCGGGACGTCACTCACCTGGTATCCGACGAAGTTCGGGCTCTGCGTATGGGCCGCCGCCGACGCCACGCCCGGTGACGCCACCGTCGTCACTGCAATCGCGGCCACCAACGTGACCGAACGAACCGCGCGATTGACCCACATCTCTGTCTCCCATTCCGCCCGTCCCACCGCCCGCGCGAATTGTGTCGCAATTGTCCGACGTGCGCCAGAGGGGCGATGCGCTCGCCTCAGTGCGCGGGGACTCGGCCGCTCGGGGGCACGAGCGGGAGGTCGAGGTACGTGACGATCCCCGGCTCGGCGCGGCACACGTGGGGGACCGCGTTGACCGCGGGCATCGCCGTCATGATCATCCCGAGGACCATGTAGTCGCTGAATGACTTCGCGTGGAAGTCGGCCGCCGGGTACACCTCGAGCTTGGTGCGCACGCACGGTTGACCCTGGATGTCGACGA
>DAIQOP010000091.1:0-13747 GCA_036787815.1 Actinomycetota bacterium | reverse complement strand
GCTCATATCTGCGGCGATCTGCACGGTGTCAAGAACGGTCCCGCGGGACCGTTTTCGGGCGAGGCTCGGCCGCACCGATCTGCCGCTCGGCGCACCCGCAGAACCCTCGCGGGTCGGGCATTATGCGTGCTTGCGAGCGAGGAGGTCGTCGTAGGTATGCCCTTCGTCACCTGTCACATGTCGATCTCCCTCGACGGGTTCGTAGCGGGGCCCGACCAAAGCGCGGACAACCCACTCGGCATCGACGGACGAAAGCTTCACGATTGGCACCTCAACGATCCGAAGCACCCGGTCGACGAAGCTTTCACTCAACGGCTACTCGGGCCCCGTGGCGCGTACATCATGGGCCGCAACATGTTCGGCCCGGTTCGCGGTGGGTGGGGCGACTCCGATTGGCGCGGCTGGTGGGGTCCTGAGCCGCCATACCACGCTCCCGTGTTCGTTCTGACCCATCACCTGCACGACCCGATCGACATGGAAGGTGGGACGACCTTCTACTTCGTCGACGGCTTCGAGACTGCCCTTGCCGAAGCGGCCAAGCATGCCGACGACCGTCCAATCGACATCGCAGGTGGGGCAAGCGCCGTCCGCCAAGCGTTGCAAGCCCGCTGCCTGAATGAACTCGTTCTCGACATCGTCCCGGTGGTACTGCGAGATGGCGAACGAATATTCGACGATGTGCCCGAGTTCCACGCAGAGGCCGTCGAGGCAGCCACATCGCCGCTGGCGACCCACATCGTCTACAAGATCACATAGTCGAACTCACCCGAGTCGGCACTGCCGCGATACGACCGACGTAAACCGAACAGATCTGCGCTATGCGCTAGCCAGAAACCTCTCGGCCGCCGCTGCTCGGCGGCGTCGGCGGTGGACGACGCGGCTCCCGAACGCGCGACCCTCCACCTGGCGGTCGCCGCCTCTTCGAGAGCCTGATCGTGGGTTGGTCCTCGTCGTCCTCGAACGGACTCGGTGGTGCGCTCCAGCGACCGACTGTGTTCCGTTCAACAGGATTCGGCCTTGATCGTCGCCACGGCCATCGCATCGCGACAATCGTGACACGCCATGACCCGCGCCGCCCCGAACTGCAGATCTGGCGCACTCGCGGGAAGACCGCGGATCGTGTCGCCGCTATACCCGCGGCGCGAGCGCGTCCCGATAACGCATGAGCAGGTGCAGTTTCAGGCTGGCGGCACTCGGATCGTCGCCGCCACCGGGACCGTGGTTGCTGCTTCGGGTCGGCCACAGCGTGACATGGCGACCATCGCGTAGCGCGAGGTCGATCACGTCCACCGCAAACCACGTTCCCATGTCCCCCCAGTAGGGACGCTTCTCGACGACCTGCAGGTAATCGACGCGCTCCCATGAGAACCGTCGGGCAACGAACCACCGGACCGTCAGGCCGTCTGGTTCCACGACCACTGTCCCGACCCACATCTGGAGGTAGAGCAACAGGGTCGCGGCCAGCCAAACGGCACCGAGCACGAGCTGGACCGAGTTCCAGTGGTCTGCAAATGCTGCCCAAGGAACGAAGACACCGAAGACCAAGAGGTGGACACCGCCGAGCACTTGACGCCAACCGGTTGTCCGCAAACGCAGGACGCCGTCCTGATAGCCGACGCCCCACAACATGCGCTCCGCCGGAGTCAACACCAGCTCGTTGCGCGGTCCGTCCGTGCTCGGCTCCACCCGGCAACGCTAGGCCATGGATCCGTGAGCCAGAACTGCCGTCGCCGATGAGAGCGACCCCGAGTCGCACCCAATGTGCATGCGCGCGCACTGCCAACGAGTGTCGCCGTTCGCCGGCGCTACCAGTATCCGATGGTGAAGCCTGTCGAGCCCGTCGGTGTCTCCGTGGTGACCTCGACGTGGCGGACGTGGGCCATGCGCGGGCCGTGATGGCACCACGACAGCATCTGCTCGACGAGTGGCGCGGGCCCTTCGAACACTGCCTCGACGGACCCGTCGGCGAGATTGCGCACCGTACCGGCGACGCCGAGGACGCACGCCTCGCGACGGCACGACTCACGGAATCCCACGCCTTGTACGCGCCCGACGATCCGCGCGCGGCGACGGATCGACTCGCCTGCCGTTGCCATCCGGAACGATTCCTACCCGCCGGGTTCCCGGAGCCGCCAACGCGGCCGCCGATCCGAGCCCGCGATCCAGACGAGTAGGTCCAGGACGATGTCGGCCGTGAGGCCGTAGATTTCGAAGTCGTCCGCGACGAGCACATCATTGGTGAAGCTCCGCCCGTGGCGCGATACGACGTGCACCATCATGACCGGCTGCTCGCGGAGGGCGCATGACTGCCGCTCGTGGCGCCCGATCAACGAATTGTGCGACCGACTTGTCGAGGCGCACGAGTCTGAGGTTGAGTGAGCGGATGAGATGGCCGATTTCCCTGCTGGCAGTGGCCGGGTTGTTGACCGCATGTTCCACCGGGAGCCACGCTGCGGCCCGGTCACCGCTGCCGTCGGCGGCGTCGGCGAGCACGTCGACGACCGTGCCCCGCTGCACCGTCACGACTCAGACCAAGCTCACGCGCATCGACCTCAAGGTCGGAGGTGCGGCGCGTTACGCGCTGGTGCACCTTCCGGCCCATTGGAGCGGCACCACGCCCGTACCCGTCGTGCTCTCGTTCCACGGCCTCGGAGCCAGCGCCGTCAACCAACGGGCGACCGACGGCTTCGTCGCGCGGAGCGACAAGGACAACTTCATCGTCGTCTACCCGCAGGCCGGCGGCACCCTCGGTTCCTTCGGCGCGGCGTGGGATCTGAAGGGCACCGGTGACGTCACGTACGTCACCGACATCCTCGACGACCTCGAACGCCGCGCGTGCGTCGACGCGTCGCGGGTGTACGCGACCGGTCTCTCGTACGGAGGCGCGATGACCGACCTCATCGCGTGCAAGCTGGCCGATCGAGTTGCCGCGGTCGCACCCGTGTCGGCGTACCTCCCGAAGTGGCCGTGTACACCGTCCCGGCCGGTTCCCGTGATGTCGTTCCACGGCGTCGAAGACAACCTGCTGCCCTACAAGGGCGGCGGCCGTTCGGACCAGACGCCGTTCGAGTCGTGGGGCGCATCCTGGGCGAAACGCGACGGCTGCGTCTCAGCGCCGACCGAGACGCAGTACAAGGCGACCGTCGAGCAACTGTCGTACTCGGGCTGCAAAGCGCCGGTCGTGCTCTACCGCGTGCATCACAACGGTCACACGTGGCCCGGCCACCCACTCGGGCTCGACCGCCGGGCGCTGGTCGACTACTTCGCGGGCAAGTCGACGGGCAAGCCCTACCCGCTGATGGTGGCGCTCGGCCTCACGCCGCAGCAGTTCGCCGACACGATCTCGCTCGCCAACACCGACATCGACGCGAGCAACATGATCCTCGCGTTCTTCGCACAACATCGGCTCGTCACCGCGCAGTGACGAGCAAGTTGCCCTGGCTGCGGGTCGCCGCGGCTCCAGCCTCGCGCCGATGTCAGCCGTACATCAGCGACCCGGGGGTGGTGAGCAGCTCACCGGTCTCGAGCCACGTCTTCAGGCCCGAGAGGATCATCGGCCAGCCGCCGTAGAGCTGATCGTTCGCACCCTCGCGCATCTGGTCGTGCGTGACGGTGAGGCGGCACGAGTCTTCGATCGGCTGGATCTCCCAGGTGACGCGTGACGCGCCTTCGCGCTTCACGTCTTCGCCCCAGAGCGCCACCAGCGTGTGCACCAGCCGCACCGGGGGATCGGCCTCGAGAACCTCGCCCTCGCCGAGGAGCCCGTCGGCGCGCGGGGAGCCCATCTCGATCCGGGCGCCGGGTGTCCAGTCGGAGGTCGCTCCCGCGCCGAAGTTGTACTTGGCCCTGATCTCGGGATTCGTGATCGCCTCCCAGAGCCGCTCGGGGGTCGTGCGGATGTAGATCTCGAACACCTTGTCCATCGTGGTCTCCAAGTCCGTCTTGAGGTCGCTGAGCGCCGCCGCCCAGGGTTCCGCGTACTTGCTCACCCACCGGTCGTGGACGAGCCGGATGGGGCTCAGGCGCCGCCGGTGTCGATGACGCAGAAGCGGTTGCCCTCGGGGTCGGCGAGGACCACGAAGTCGGGCGCCTCGGGATAGAGGTCCCAGTCGACCCGCTCCGCACCGAGGGCGATCAGGCGCTCGACCTCCGCGGCCTGGTCGGCGGCGTCGCCGGCGTAGAGGTCGAGATGCACGCGCGGGTGCTCCTGGACGGGCGACACGCTCAGATCGAGAGCGAGCGCGGCGCCGGCCGCGCCGTTCGCGGGCACGAGGATCGTCCAGTCGTCCTTCACCTCGCTGCGCGGCACGTACCCGAGCGCCCGGGTCCAGAAGTCGACCGCACGCCTCACGTCGGACGCGCCCATCACGATCGTTCCGATTTCCAGCATGGATCGATTCTCGCGCCGGCTGCGCGCGGGCGCGGCCGCGATGTCAGCCCGGCATGCACCGCGGTCGGCCGTCGCTCACGACTCCTCCGTGATGCCGTAGTACGACACGTAGCGCGCGAACGTCGCGCGCACCGATTCCTCGTCGAGCCCGACGTCGGCGAACGAGTAGCGATGCTCGCCGTGCTTGCCCTTCGGCTTCGCCGCGAGGTAGTCGCGCACCCGCCGGTCGTGGTTCGTGGGCCACTCCAGATCGAGCTCGTCGTACAACCGGTGGAGCGAGCCGACGGGGTCGGCCATGAGGTCGACGAAGTGGCTGTCGACGATGCGGTCGTTCGGGATCGTGCCGTTCTCGCACTGGTCGATCACCTGCTCGAGGAACATCTGATATGTCAGCTCCATCAGCGGACCGAGACCTACGGCATCGACGGCGTCGCTGCGCGTGAAGCGCAACACCGCGAGCAGGCTCACCAACGACGCGATGAAGCGGCGCGGGTCGCGATGTGTGTGGATCACTTTCGCGTCCGGGTACTCGGCGAACACCTGCGCGAGCGTCTGCAGGTGGCCGGGCGACTTCAACAACCAGCGGCGCGCGTGTGGTCCCCGCTCCGGCGAGTGGTACTGAAACGTCTGCAGCATGCGCCGGTGCAGCCGGTAGACGCGGGCGAGCAGCGGCTCGATGCGCTCGAGCTGCCAACCGGTGAACGTGGGGGTGTCGTAGAGCATCGACCAGTGCGGGCCGGCGAAGTCGTAGGCGAGGAAGTGCACGCATTCACAGGGCAGATCGCTCGCGAGCTCGTGCATGGTCATGAACTCGGGATGCACGTCCGACCAGAATTCCTGCTCGCATTCGGAGAGCTCGCGGCGCCGCGCCGCGTCGATGGTCGGATCGCTCGACACGGACAGCGGGTGCAGTGCCTCCCACGCGAGCGGTGCGCGCAGCGACGGGTCGAGCGCGAGAAGCTCGAGGAGGATCGTCGTGCCGGTGCGCGGTGGCCCGACGACGAACAGGGGAGCGTCGACCGGTTCGGCCCGGATGGCGGGGGTGTCGTTCCACGCGGCTTGGAGGCGGAGCCACGTCTGCAGCATGCGCAGCACCTCGCCGCGCGTCATCACCCGTCCGACGAGGTGGAGTTGCGACTCCTGATCGATCGAGTGCAGGAGCCGGCGGTAGGTGTCTTCCCATCCCGGCCACTCGGCCTCGCCGAGATCGTCGAGACCGGTTGCCGCGCGCGCGACGGCGAGCATCTCGTCGGCGTCGAGGCTCACGATCCGCGCGGGATCCCCGGTCGTCTCGCCGAACAGGTTCATGCGGCGAACCCAGTCGGGATGGGTGAGCTCCTTCACCGAGATCGTCTCCGGTCGCAACGAGTCAGTCGGTGGAGCCCCGCAGCCCCGGAGCCGCCCGGCCCGCGATGAGCGGCAGATCGAGGTAGGTGCGGATGCCGGGCTCGGCCCGGCACACGTAGGGCACCGAGTTCACGCAGTGCATCGCCGTCGCGACGACGCCGCGGTTGCGCAGGAGCCCTTCGGCGATCGAGTCGGGGTGGAGGTGGTGGAACGTGACCAGTACCGGCGGGTCGCCGGTGATCTCGACCTCGAAGCGCTCGCCCTCGGGCCCGAAGCTCCACGCCGGATCGAGGTGGTCCTGGCCCATGAACCAGTTCACCGCCGCGATGATGACGGGTTCGCCGTCGACGAGGCCCTCCCAGCGGAACCGTTGCGCCGCGACCTGCCCGGGCTCGATCACCCCGATCGGCGACTCGATCGGCGCGGTCGCGACCGCGACCTCGTGCGTGGTGCGCAACTCCGGCTCGATCGCGAAGCCCATCTCGGCCGCGACCATGCGCACCGACTGCTTGAACCCGTGGCCGAGCACCGTGGTCATGATGCTCGAGCGTGCCTGCTCGGGCGACCCGCCGAACAGCATCACGTCGCGCACCACCTCTGGTGCCGCGTACGTGCGGATGTCGCTGAACTCCTCGGCCCGTACCTGCGTGATCGCGTTCGAGAGCGCGGAGACCATGAGTGGGAACCGCTCGGTGATCCCACCGGGGTGGATGCCCGTGCCGTGCAGCGTGACGCCACCTTCCGCGCACGCCGCTTCGAGATCGGTCACCTGGTCGGGTTGCGGGTACCACCAACCGACGGGGGACACGACGTTCTTCCCCGACCGCAGGATGCGGGCGACGACCTTCGCGTCGGCGAGCACGGGCGAATACACGACGCAGTCGGCATCGATGCTCAGGATCTCGTCGACATCGGTGGTGGCGAGCACGCCGATCGGCTCGCGGTCGATGAGCTCGCCGACGTCGCGACCGTGCTTCGCGTCGCTGTGCACCCAGCACCCGACGAGCTCGAGCTCGGGATGCATGAGCGTGCCTTCGATCGCGGCGCGGCCGACGCCGCCGGTGGCCCATTGGATGACGCGGTACATCAGTCGAACTCCGGGGGTTGAGGGAAGGGGAAGATCTCGGCGCGGCCCGTGCGCGCGATCGATTGGTAGCCGCGCCGCGCGAACCACCACCGCCCGTCGATTCGGCGGTACTCGTCGTGGTACACGCCGAACGCATTCGTCCAACGCCCGTTCGACGCGTCCTGGCGCAGCTCGCACGTGAACACGCGGGCGCGCGCGACGTCGGGGTCGCCGCCGACGCGCAGGTCGACGGTGGTGTTGAGGATGACCAGCTCGAAGAACTCGAACCGCTCCACCGCCCCGGAGATGAAGTCGCCGACGCCGGTCGGGCCGACGAGCTCGATCGGGTCGCTCGTCACGGTGTCGACCGTGACGGTCGCGGAGGGGACGAACAGCTCCTCGAGCTCGGCCCACGCGCGACGCGTGACCGAGTCGGCGTACGCCGACTGCAGCCGCGTGATCGCGACGTAATCGACGGTCTCCTGTAAGCGGTCGGGTGGCACGGGGTCTGGTGGCACGGGGTCAGGCGGCACGGTGTCGGGGCTTCACGGTGTGGTCGGTCGCTAGCGCTTCGCGCGTTCGGGGCGCGAGAAGTCGCGGTCGGGCTTCTTCGGGGGCATCCCCATGCCCGGCGGTGGCCGGAACCCGCTCGCCTTCATGTCCTCGAGGACGTGCACCATGTTGAGCAGGTCTTCCTCGTAGCAGAACTTGCCGTCGCCGTCGTAGACGAGCGTCGAGTAGCCCGACTGCACGTACTGGCGACCGTTCTCGCGGCGGCCCGGCAGCACCTGGAGCCACTTGATGACGACGTTGTCGCCGTCGATCACATAGAACTCGGTCGGGAACGACCAGTCTTCGAGGCCGACCATCGCTTCGCCGAACACGGTCGCCTTCATCTCCTCGATGCCCTGCACCCGGCCCCACGCCGGGTCGATGAAGACGGCGTCGTCGGTGAAGAACTGGGCGAGACCGCGCCAGGTTCCGTTGCCCGCGTAGATCTGGTCGCGGACCGCGATGTAACGGTCGACCGCGGCCTGCACCTCTTCTCGACTGTGTGCCATGAGTGCCCCTTCTAGGTAGCGGGTTGCGTGCGCGCGAGGTGGTGCTCGACGGCGTCGAGCCATGCGTCGCCGGCGCCGGAAGTGGCGGAGGCCAGGTCGACCGGGGTCGTGGTCGGCGGTGTCGCGCTCTCGCTCCTGGCCATCGTGAGGGAACGTATCAAGTGCCGGAGCCGCCGGGAGCCGGGCCGGTTCCCTACGCTGTGCACGGAGGGAAGGCGGAGGTGGCGGCAGTGTCGAGGACGATCCCGGAGCACGTGCGGGCAGCTGTCGACGCGGCCGGTGACCGCACGTGGCTCGTCACCGACAACGTCGAGTACACGTACGCGCAGGCGCAGGCCCGCATCGAACGCGCCGCGAGCGCGTTGCGGTCGGCGGGTGTCGGCAAGGGCGATCGGGTGCTGGTCACCCCGCGGAACACTCCCGACTACCTGCTCTCGTGGCTGGCGCTGATGGAAGTCGGCGCGATCCAGGTGCCGATCAACCCCAAGAGCTCGGCCGAGGAGGCCGGGGGCTTCGTGAGGCAGGTCGCGCCCGCGCTGATCGTCACCGACCCGGCGCTCGCACCGCTGTTCGCCCCGCAGCCGGGTGCCGCGCCCGCGCCCGCCGCGGTGGTCGACGTGGCCGATCTCTACGACGCCGCGCCCGACGGGCGCGGTCCCGCGGCGCTCGACCCTTCCGATATCGCGGTGATGATCCCGACCTCGGGAACGACGGGCCGCTCGAAGCTCGTGATGCAGACGCACCTCGCGTACGTGATGGCCGGTGAGGGATTCCCCTACTGGTTGCGGTTGACGAGTGACGACCGCGTGATGACCTCGTTGCCGCTGTTCCACATCAACGCGCCCGCGTACTCGACGCTCGGATCGATCGCGGCTCGCGCCGGCCTCGTGCTGCTGCCCGGCTTCTCGGCCGGCGGATTCCTCGATGCCGCGCGCCGGCACGGCGCGACGGAGTTCAACTCGATCGGCGCCATGATCGAGATCCTCATGCGCCAACCCCCGCGTGACGACGACGCCGACAACCCGATCCGCATCTGTTACACGGGCCCGTCGCCCGATCGTGAGCGCCACCTCGAGATCGAGGCCCGCTTCGGCTTCGAGGTCACGTGCGGCTACGCGATGTCGGAGACGCCGTACGGTCTCGTGTGGGCGCACGGCTCCCGGCCCTACGGCTCGCTCGGTTCGCCGCGACAGCATCCCGAGCTCGGGCACGTGAACGACGCCCGTGTGCGCGACGGAGATCGCGTCGTCGAGCCCGGCGAGATCGGCGAGCTCGAGCTGCGCAACCCCGCGATCATGCGGGGCTACTACGAGATGCCCGAGGAGACCGCCGCCGTGATGGTCGACGGCTGGCTCCGCACCGGTGATCTGGTGCGCGACAACGGCGACGCCACGTACACCTTCATCGGGCGCAAGAAGGAAGTCATCCGCCGGCGAGGCGAGAACCTCTCTCCGGCCGAGGTCGAGGCCGCGTTGCAGAAGCATCCCGACGTCGCCGAGGCCGCGGTGATCGGTGTGCCGTCGGATCTCTCCGAAGAAGACGTGAAGGCGTTCGTGGTCGCGGCGCCGGGTGCCACGATCGACGTCGCCGCGCTGCGCGCGTTCGCCGAGGAGCACCTCGCGCGTTTCAAGGTTCCGCGGTACATCGAGGTGGTTGCCGACCTTCCCCACACCGCGACCGACCGGTTGGCCAAGCACCGGCTCGCCACCGAACGCAACGCGGTCGAGGTCGATTTCGAAGCCGCGCCCGCGACCCAGAGCAAGGAGACCGGCCGGTGACCGCAGAAGATTGGGCCCGAACCTGGATCGGAGGTTCCACCCCCGATGCCATCACGGTCGCGGGGCGCGACCTGCCGAGCGAGATCATGGGTCGACTCACGTTGACCGAGCTCACCTACCTGCTCGTCACGCGCCGCGACCCGACACCCGCCGAGCGCCGCATGCTCGACGCGGTGCTCGTGTCGCTCGCCGATCACGGGCTCACGCCGAGCGCGTTGGCGGCCCGGCTCACCTACACCGGCGCACCCGAGGCGATCCAGGGAGCGATCGCCGCGGGCCTGCTCGGCGCCGGGAGCGTGTTCCTCGGCCCGACGGGAGACACGGCCGAGTTCCTGTTCGACGCGCTGACGTCGGCCGGTGCGGGCGCGAATGCCGACGACGCCACCTTGCGTGCGATCGCGCGTACGGCCGTCGAGGCGCGGCGGGCCGAGGGTCTCCGGGTTCCCGGACTCGGGCATCCCGTGCACAAGGACGAGGATCCGCGCACGCCGCGGCTGTACGACCTCGCCGAGACCGAAGGCCTCCTCGGACCACACCTGCGGTTGCTGCGCGAGGTCGCCGCCGTCCACGCGGAGATCTCCGGCCGGCACCTGCCGATCAACGGGGCCGGCACCGGCGGTGCGGTCCTCGTCGACATCGGCATCCCACCCGTCGCGGTGCGCGGCGTGGTGCTGATCGCCCGGACCGCGGGCCTCGTTGCCCACCTGGTGGAGGAGGCGAGCCGGCCGCTCGGCATGCCGCTCTGGCTCGAGGTCGAGCACCGCGCGGGCGAAGCCTGACGCGCGATCACTCCAGACGATCTCGGCGGCTCAGGCGACCTCGGGCAGGCGCTCGGCGAGCAGCGCGGCCGCGGCGGCGATCTCGCGCGTCTGCAACCGACCCGGTTGGGCGACGAGACGGAACAGTGGGGTCGCGGTTCCGATCCACACGCCCTTCAGCACGAACGGCGGGGTCGTCGGCGACCAATGGCCTCCGACGAAGCAGAGCGCGCGCGAGATGGGGAAGTGCAGATCGCCGAGCGCGGACGCGACCGCGTCGACGGGTGTCTTCATCGCGGCGACGAGGTCGGTGCGGTCGTCGCGTCCGACGAACAACCGGCTGTCGCGCCGCATGACGGGCCCCGGGTGATCGTGCGTCTCGATCACGAAGACCCCGCTCGGACCGATGGTGATGTGGTCGATCCGGGCGCGGGTTCCGGGGATCGCGCGGGCGTGCAGCGTTGCGACTCCCTCGATGGCGCCGAGGCCGCGCGTCACGGCCGGACGCGTGTGCGCGGGGCCGATCGCAGGCGGTGTGAGCGCGGCAGTGCCGCCGGGGTCCACATTCGTCATGGCCGAGGTTGTCGGCACGACCGGCCGCGGTCCTGAGCCGAGATTCGCCGACTGCCGACCGGTCGTCACGTTCTCGGCAGGCGCTCGTCGAGCATCGCGGCGGCGAGCCGGATGGCTTCGGAGTCGAGCAGCCCCGGACGCGCCACGAGGTCGGGGAGCGCGGCGGGCGTACCGACCCACACCCCGTCGAGCATGAAGGGCTCCGCGTTCGACGGGCTCTGCGTCTCCACGAAGCACAGGGCCGCCGAGACCGGGATCGGCGTCGGGCCCAGCGCCCGGGTGATGGCGTTCACCCGGACGCCGAGGGCCGAGACCCACTTCGCCCGGTTGCGACTCCCGGCGAACAGCCGGAAGTCGCGGCGCGGGACCCCGTCGACGTCGCGATGCTCTACCCGCCCGCTGTAGAGCTTCGCGTCGACGACGTAGACCCCGCCGGGACCGATGGCGATGTGATCGATGGTCGCCCGCGTCCCCGGAATGCGGCGGTCGTGCAGCACCTCGATGCCGTCGATCCGATGGAGTCGGGCGCCGACGATGCGTTCGCCGCTCGCTCCGTGCTCCCAATCGTGAGCACGCGACGGCTCGCGTTGCAATCGCAAGATCAACGCTTCGATTCCCACATCAAGACTCTTCGGCGTGGCCGGCCGAAATCATGAGTCATCGACGAGATGTTCGCGCTCCGCGTTCGCGACGGAAGCGCGTTGGGTGTTTCTGGAAGGCGTCTCGAGTCAGCGAGGTCGGACCGACGCGAGGAAGTCGACGACCGCGTCGTTGAACGCGTCGTTGCGGTCGCCGGCGACCATGTGCCCGGCGCCCGCGACGTCGGCCAGCCGGGCGTGCGGGACGAGCTCGAGGAGTTCGCGCGCGCCCTCTTCGCTCAAGAGGTCGCTCATCCGGCCGCGCACGAGCAGCGTCGGGATGGTCAACGTCTTCGCCGCTCGCTGGAGGCGGTCGCCGTCGATGAGCGTGGACCGGGTCTCGTCGGGCGAACCGAAGCGCCCGCTGACGAAGCGCGGGTCCCAGTGCCACATCCATCGTCCGTCGGCGCGCTGGCGGAGGTTCTTCTTGAGCCCGTCGAGGTTCTTCGGTCGCGGGCGGTGTGGGTTGTACGCGCCGATCGCGTCGGCCACCGCTTCGAGCGAATCGAAGCCGTCGAGGTTGCCGGTCATGAAGTCGCCGATGCGCGAGACCCCGGCCGGCTCGATGCGTGGGGCCACGTCGACGAGCACCAACGCGATCGCGAGCGGGTCGCCCTCGGTCTCCGCGATCGCCGCGAGGGACGCGATCCCGCCGAGCGACGCGCCGACGAGGGCGGGCGGTTCGCCGAGCGAGCGGGCGACCGCGCGGACGTCGCGGGCGAACCCGTCGAGGCTGTAGTCGCCGTCGGGCGCCCACGCACTGTCGCCGTGGCCGCGCAGGTCGACGGAGTAGGCGCGCCACGTCTTGCCGAGCACCTCCAACGTCGTGCCCCACGCGTGCCGGGTCTGCCCGCCTCCGTGGAAGAGCACTACCGGCGGCGCCGCCGGGTCGCCCTCGACGTCGGCGACGAGGGTCAGCCCGTCGTCACCGGCAAGCTCGATCGTCTCCATTGGGCGTCGTGTCCTCCTGTCGGGCTCCCGGAGACGGCATCTTCGCAGGGACGCGCCCCCCGCCCTCAGCCGGCGAGCGGACGCCCGTTCGGGCACCACGGGTTCGCGGGCACGCCCACACAGGGGTTCGGCATGGTCGCCTGCGGCGCGAGGGCCGGCAGCGTGAGCGTGGTGCGCCGCGGGTAGCGGCTTCCCGGCTGGGGCGGGCACGGCGAGAACACCTCGGTGGCGCACACGACCTGCAGGGTGAGGGCGGAGGCGATCCCGGCACCCGCGTGGGCGACCCCGCAGGTGGCGTTGGTCGCTTGGAGCTTGTCGGGTGCGGTCGTCACTCCGGCGGCGTCGGTGTTGTCGTGCCAGCAGTTGCCGGGTGTGTGGCGGTCGCTGATCTCGCCGAGGTCGCCGTTCGTGGGGTTCCCGAAGGTGCCGTTGTGGGCGAAGACGTTGTGCGCGACCTCGTTGCCCCACGCCGCGAAGTAGCAGCCCTTGATGTCGAGGGCGGGAATGCCGTTGGGGTCGCCGCCTTCGCAGTGCGCGATCGGGGGCGGTGTGCCGGTGTCGGGGAAGGGCACGACGAGGACCGCCCAGCTCCCGTTGTTCTCGAACCGGTTGTCGATCACCGTGTCGTTGCGCCCACCGGAGATCACGAGCCCGTTCCCGGGCGGGCCGAGCTCGGCCGAGCCGTGGCCCGGCACGTCGACGTTGTCGTTGTCGTGAACGAAGTTGTGGCGGAAGACCCAGCACGAGTGGCTGCCGGTCGGGCCGGTACCACCGTTGGGGCACGCGCCGTTCTGTGGCGAGGGCGCATCGTCGTTGTTCTGGCTGTTGGTGCTGAACCCCGTCTTGTTGTGGTCGAACTCGCTGTTCTGGACGATGAGGTGCCCGCCCGAGTTCGTGCCCGAGTATCCGAGCGCGGAGTACTGCGCGTGCGCGTCGTCGAGGGTGGCGTTGCAGTCGGCGCAGGCACCGATGTAGTAGCCGGCGTCCGACATGTTGCTCGCGTAGGTGTGCGCGATGAGGCCGGGCCCGTTCGCGTTGCTCACGAAGATGCCGTAGCTGCCGTCGGTGTCGCTCCCGGCGTAGGTCGAGGTGGTCGACAGGTAGCTCCCGTTGTACGAGTGCAGGCCGATGGTGCCCGACCCGTCGCCGCCGTTCCACCAGATCTGGTTGCCGCCGCCCTCGGAC
>DAIQOP010000002.1:43530-45173 GCA_036787815.1 Actinomycetota bacterium | reverse complement strand
GGCCCGTGCCCGACGCGGCCGGCTGACCGATGGGCGCGGCTCCCTAAGCTGGCGCCATGACGCCGTGGCAGGAGGTCGGGACCGCTGCTACCGCCGCCGCTACGACAGCTACGACCTCAACATTGGTGTCGTACGTGGCTCCGACGCCCTCTTGGTCGTCGACACCCGGTGCCACGATCGCGAGGTGGCCGAGCTGCTCGACGAGCTGCGGGTCTTCGGCACCCGCCCGATCCGCTGGGTCGTGAACACCCACTGGCACTTCGACCACACCTTCGGCAACGCCGCGATCCGCCGGGCCACGGCGCCCGGGCTCGAGATCTGGGGCCACCGGGTGATGCGCGACGAGCTCTTGCGCTGGGCGGAGTCGGCTCGCGCCCGCCACACCGAGGCGCGACCGGAGTGGAAGGACGACTTCGATGCGGTCGAGATCGTTGCGCCCGACCACGTCTTCGACGACGTCGCGGTCGTCGATCTCGGCGACCGCGTGGTTCGCCTCGCGCACTTCGGCCCCGCGCACACGGGTGGCGATCTCGTCGCGTTCGCCGACGACGCCGACGTGGTGTTCGCCGGCGATCTCGTGGAGGAGTCGGCGCCCCCGTCGTTCGGAGCCGATGCGCACCCGCTCGGCTGGCCGATCTGCAACGCCGCGATGCTCCACCACGTCGCCGAGACCGCGACGGTCGTGCCCGGCCACGGCGACGTCGTCGACCGCGCGTTCGTCGCGCAGCAACAGCGCGAGCTTGCCGCCCTCGCCGACCTGATCCGCGAGCTTCGGGCCGCCGGCGTCGACGAAGGCGACGCGCTCGCCGCCGGGCGCGGGCGCTGGCCGTTCCCGGAGGAAGCCTTCGCCGACGCGATGTCCAGTGGCTACGCGGCACTCGCGCACGAGACCGACGCCTAGGATCGGCCGTCGTGAACTCGAAGGTCTACATCCACGAGTTCGTGGACATCATCGGGCAGAACCGGGCCCGGTACATGCACCACATCACCGCGAACTGGGGCCCGATCGGCCGCGCCGAGCGCAACATGCTCTGCTTCGGCGTGTGGGGCACCGTCGGCTCGACCGGACGCTGGCCCGAGGTCGTCAACCTCTGGGAGCTCGACGGTTGGGACGCGTTGGCCGCCAACTTCGCGCACGAGTTCTCGGCCGCGTCGTTGCAGGACGACTCGCTCGCGCAGTGGTGGGCGGTGGCGGCCGAGATGCGCCGGGGCGGTCTCGACCGCATCCTGGTACCCGAACCGTGGAGCCCGACGAGCGAGGAGCTCACCGGCGCGGGCGTGAACGGCGCGGTCTACGCGCACGAGCTGGTGTCGCTCCCGGTCGGCGCCGCGCACGGCTTCCTCGACGCGCTCCAGGAGATCGGGGTGCCGGCGGTCGAGGCGTTGGGGGCGCGGGTGATCGGTGCCTTCCGCGTGGCGATGACCAACGACTCGGAGGCCGTCGTGATCTGGGCGTTCCCCGACTGGGCCACATGGGCGCGCTTCGAGCAGGAGTGGGACGAGGGCTCACTCTCCACCTGGCGGACGCACCTCGTGGGGCTCGGCGCCGACGTGAGGCGCACGCTCATGTGCGACGCGCCCCTGAGCCCCCTGCGCATCTCCCGCCAACCCGCGGTCGAGGACCGCAAGCCACTGGAGCAGAC
>DAIQOP010000002.1:0-43430 GCA_036787815.1 Actinomycetota bacterium | reverse complement strand
GCAGCAGCCGTGATCAGTGCGCCACAAGGTCGTGAAGCGCACGCGTATGCGACCGGTAAGAAGCGAGCAGACGCAGCAGCCGTGATCAGTGCGCCACAAGGTCGTGAAGCGCACGCGTATGCGACCGTAAGAATGGAGCAGACGTAGGAATGGTCCACATGTTGACCGACCTCTCAGGGGCGTTCGAGCCGGAGTTCGACCTGACGCGGTTGTCCCGGCGCGCGCTGGCGGTGTTGGGGCGCGAATGGCTGTTGCACGGGCACCTCCAGGATCGGGTCGGTATGCCGCTCGTGCATACGAACCGCTCGCGCGAGGAGATGCAGGACGTCGCGATCGAGGAGTGGATGGCGGCGAGCCCGGTGTACTCGCGCCGTGTGCAGCGCGCGTTCAACTTCGCGAACGGCGACGTGCCGACGATCCTCAAGAACCTCCAGCTCGACGTCGGCGCGCCCCACCACTTCATGGACTTCCGGTGCCGGGCGCACGACGCCGAGCACGGCGAGTTCTGGCTCGCGCACTGCGGCGCGCTCATGGACGTCGAGCCGATGGGTGAGGAGTACGTCGACGGCATGTGCCACGCCATCGAAGACCCCACCTTCGACGCGACCGCGGTGGCGACGAATCCGCGCGCGCGGGTGCGGCCGGTGCACCGCCCACCGCGCCTGCCCGCCGACCGTGAGCCGCACTGCCACTGGACGATCGAGATCGTCGCCGACGCCGAACCGGTGCTGGCGCATCCCAACGTCGCCATCGTCGAGCGCTCCAAGATCGCCGGCATCGAAGTGCTCCGGCCCGACCACGACGCCGAGCCCGGCGGCTGGGCCGACCTGAGCGGCGAGTTCGACCCCGACTTCGAGCTCGAAGACCTCTCCCACTCGGCGCTCGTGGTCGCGCTCCAAGAGGTGGCGGTGCAGAGCCACCTGCTCTTCCGCGCGTTCCTGCTCTCGGTCTCGCAGCACTACGGCGAATCCGTGGCCGCGGCCATCAACCCGCAGGTGTTCACCGGGCTCGCCGGCCTCACGGCGCAACGTCTGCGTACCGCGATGGGCATCACGGGCGACGGCGCGTCGGCGATCGCGAAGTTGCTGCAGGTGCACCCGGTCTTCTACCCGCGTAGCTACGTCGACCTGTCGGTCGAGGTCGTCGACGACCAGCGCGTGCGGTTCGCGCTCGGGGAGTGTGCCGCGCTCGAAGAAGGCGACGACTTCACCTGGTTCGCGTACCTCGGCGACGGCGCCGACCGCGCCCTCGACGCCATCGTGCAGGCGGTCAACCCGCGCGCGTCGTGCCGGGCGGTCGCGACGAACGGGTCGGAGCAGTTCGCCTACGAGGCGGTGATCGACCCGGATGCGCTCCCGGCGAGTGAGGCACCCGAGATCGCGCTGGGCAAGATCAGTACCGGCGCGAGCGTGGTCTTCACGCCCCGGCGCCCGGTGCGGGTCTAGCCCGCAGCGCCTGTTCGCGCAGCTCGTACTTCAACACCTTGCCGCTCGCGTTGAGTGGGAGCGCGTCGACGATCTCGACCGCGCGCGGCACCTTGTAGTTGGCCATGTGCTCGCGGCACCACGCCGTCAGCTCGTCGGCGGCGACCGCGGCGCCGTGGCGGGGCACGACGTACGCGTAGCCGACCTCGCCCATGCGGGTGTCGGGCACGCCGACGATCGCGACCTGCGACACCCCGGGATGCTCGAGCATCATGCCCTCGATCTCGGCGGGATACGCGTTGAAGCCGCCGACGATGAACATGTCCTTCTTGCGGTCGGTGATGCGGAGGTTCCCGCGCTCGTCGAGCACGCCGATGTCGCCGGTGTGCAGCCAACCGTCGGCGTCGATCGCCTCGGCGGTGGCCTCCGGGTCGTGGATGAAGCCCTTCATCACGTTGTAGCCGCGCACGACGACCTCTCCCGGCTCGCCGGGCGCGACGGGCGTGCCGTCGTCGGCGACCGTGCGCACCTCGGTGCCGGGGATGGCCCGGCCGGCCGTGCGTGAGATCGTCTCGGGATCGTCGTCGTGCCGGCACATGGTCGCGATCCCGGTGGCCTCCGTGAGGCCGTAGCCGGTGACGATCGTCTCGAAGCCGAGCTCTGTGCGCATGCGGCGGATCAGCTCGACCGGCACCGCGGCCGCGCCGGTGACCGCGAGGCGCAGGGAGGTCATGTCGAAGTCGGCGAGGTGCGGATGGTCGAGGATCGACTGGTAGATGGTCGGCGGGCCGGGCAGCATCGACACGTGCTCCTCGGCGGCGCGCTTCATCACCGCGTCGACGTCGAAGACGGCGTGGGGGATGATCGCCGCGCCCTTGAGGATGCTGGCGAGGATCCCGGCCTTCAGGCCGAACGCGTGGAAGAACGGGTTGACGACGAGGTACCGGTCGCCCTCGCGCAGCCCGACGACATCAGACCAGGCCTCGTACGCGCGGACGCTCGCCCCGTGGGTGAGCATCGCTCCCTTCGGGCGGCCGGTGGTGCCCGAGGTGAAGAGGACGTCGGAGAGGTCGTCTCCGGTGAGCGTGTCGCGTCGCGCCGCGACCTCTTCGGGGATCACGCGGTCGGCGCGCCGCAGGAACTCCTGCCACCCCACGGTTCCGGTCGCGGGCGTTCCCCGCAACACCACGATCTCCTGCAACGACGCGACCGGCGCCGCGGTGCGCAGCAGCTCGACGTAGTCGGTGGAGAGGAAGTCGGTGACGGTGAAGAGGAGCCGCACGTCGGCGCGGTCGAGGATGTAGGCCGCCTCGGCCCCCTTGAACCGGGTGTTCAGCGGCACGAGCACCGCGCCGGCCGAGTAGATCGCGAGGGCCGCGATCGCCCACTCGGTGGTGTTCGGCGCCCAGATCGCGACCCGGTCGCCCGGCTGCACTCCCGACCCCACGACCGCGCGTGCGGTGATCTCGACGTCGGCGGCGAGGCCCGAGTACGTGAGCCGGTCGCGTTCGTCGACGAGCGCGTCGCTCGTCGCGTAGAGGCTCGCGGCGCGGGCGAGCACACCGGGAATGGTGAGGAGGTGGTCGGGGATCGTCATACGGTCGGCCGCATACAGTATCCAGGGTGAGGCAGGCATGACCGAAGCCGGCGACATCGAGGGTGCCGGCATCGGTACGGCGATCGTGTCGTACATGGAGCCCCATCCCGGCTCCGAGCTCGAGTTCAACCGCTGGTACGAGCGCGATCACTTCCCCGCCGCGGTGCTGGCCGGGCCGGGCGCCTACGCCGGGCAGCGCTTCGTGGCGACGCGCCGCTGCAAGATCGAACGGCCGCCGGGCGACCTGTTCGGCGATCCGGGTACGGGGTCGTACCTGTCGGTCGCGTGGCTGCTTCCGGGCGCGCAACCCGCGTGGGACGCGTGGATCGGCCCGCAGATGGAGATGCTGCGGCGCGAGGATCGCATGTTCGCCGGCCGCGACCATCTGCACACCGCGGTCTACGACTTCGTCTGGGAGGCGCGAGCCGCCGGCGCCCCACCCTCGTGTGTCGCGCTCGACGATGGTGCGACGGGACTGGTGGCAGTCGCGATCACCGGCGACGACACCGCGGCCGAAGGTTGGGCGAACGACCTGGCCGGTGAGGGGATCCCGCTGGTGGTCGGCCTTCGCCGGCAACGGCTGCTCGTCTCGGTGCTCGGCGAGCCCGCGCCGCATCTGCTGATACTGGCGTTCGTCGACGGCGACGTGCTCGACGTGTGGCGGCGCCGCGCCGTGCCCGCGCTCGCGACACTCCGCGGCGAGTTCGGATTCGCGAGCCCGTTCTTCGCGACGGTGCCGGGGACCGACACCTACGCCGACCAGCTCTAGCGGGTTACGTCACATCGGTCGCGTACGCATGTGGTTCGCCGTCGTGGAATCGCTCCACGAGGGCGCGGAGGGCCTGCTCGGTTGTGCGGGCACCGCCGGGCGGGTCGGGGAGCCGCACGGCTCCGTGCTCACGACTCGGCAGCAGGATCGTCGCGTGGCCCGGTGTCGTGATCTCGCCGCGCTGGTTCTCGCCGTGGCACTCGAGCTCGACCGCGGGACGATCGCCCTCGGCAAGGAACTTGCGGACGACGCGACCCCGCATCCAGTGCGTGTCGCCGACGTAGTTGAAGCGGCGGAACTGGCAGTCGAGCTTCCACAACCACGCGTCGTCGCCCATCCAGTCGGTGCAGAGGTGCACCAGCCAGGTCTCGCGCATCCGCCCGTAGTCGTAGATCGCGGGGTTGCCGGCCCGGCGGGCCCATTCGGCGTCCCAGTGCACGCGCTGCTGCACGTCGGGCACGTTGAGGTCGTCGGGCCGGAAGAAGCGCGGCACCCGCTGCCGCTGCTGGTAGCCGAGCCGGAGCGCCTTGACGCCGTAGAGCCCCATTCCCATGCCCGCGTGCCAGCACACCATGTCGGTGACGCGGAGCGGTCCCTTCACGATCGGGCCCACCTCGTCGCCCTCTTCGACGTCCTCCCACCATCGAGGCGTCGCCCCGCGCCGCCGTTCGGGCTCCGTTGCGTAGACCGCGTCGATCGCCGCGAGCTGCTCGTCGGTGTAGGGCTCGATCACCGTCTCGTCGTACTTGCCGCGCTCGCGCGCCTTCGTGCGCTCGGTGCGGATCATGAGCCGGTACTGCGCGCAGAGCACCGCGTCGGGATCGCGGGTGGCGAACACCTCGGCCGTCCACTCGTGGACCGCGCGTTCGGCGAACTCGCTGCGCTTGTCGTGCACCCCGACGAGCGCGTTCCGGCGCGTCACCCGCGAGCCGGGGCGGAGCGGTTCCCACCATTCGCGGAAGCTGCCCGAGTAGAACGCGTGGGCGCCCCCGAGCGGGTCGCCCTTCAGCAGGGCCTTCGCGTCGTCGTCGAGCCGGGTGACCTCGTTGTCGCCGATGAGCGTGTCGCCACCGACGAGGTTCGGTGGGGCGATCGGCCCGCCCCAACGCGAGGTCGATGCGTAGTCGGGGTCGCACCACAGCGGGTTGTCGTCGCCGTAGGAGTGTGCGACGTGGCGGAACGCGTCTTCGTTCGGGAAGCGGTAGTGCGGAGGCTGGGGGTGCGGCTGCGCGATCCCGATGCGCGCCCGGAGCCGTTCGACCCCTTCGTCGGTGATCCCCCCGCCCACCCGACCGCTGCTCTCCCCGCCGTCCGCCACGCGCTTGCCTCCGATGCCGGCCTTCGGGGTCTCCGAGCAGTGGCCCCTACAATATTCGTCGTGGATGACACGGCCCGATTGCCGTTGGACCGGTCGTCCTCCGACGACGAGATCCGCGCGACGGTCGCGCGCTGGGTCGACGAACACGTGCCGGGGCCCTGGCGCGACGCGGCCGCCCGCGGTGGCCGCAACGCCATCCGCACCGTGCGCAGCCGCGACGAGTACGAGGCCTGGTACCCGCGCTTCGCCGATTCGGGGCTCGCCGTCTCGACGTGGCCCGTGGCCTACGGCGGTCTCGATCTCGCACCCGCGCAGGCCCAGATCGTCGAGTCGGTGCTGGCCCCGTACAACCTCGGGCGCCTCAACCCGCTCGGGTTGAACAGTGCCGCGCCGGCGCTGTTCGCGTACGGCACCGAGGCCCAGCGGCTGCGCTTCCTGCCTCCGCTGGTGCGCAACGACGAGAAATGGTGCCAGCTCCTCAGTGAGCCGGGCGCGGGCTCCGACCTCGCGTCGCTCGCGACGCGCGCGGTGCTCGACGGTGAGGAGTGGATCGTCACCGGCCAGAAGGTGTGGACCACCTGGGCGCACGTGTCCGACTTCGCGATCTGCCTCGCGCGCACCGACCCGAGCCTGGCGAAGCGGCGCGGGCTCACGTACTTCCTCGTCGATCTCCACGCGCCCGGCGTCGAGGTCCGGCCGTTGCGCCACATCGGCGGAGAGGTCGACTTCAACGAGGTGTTCCTCGACGGCGTACGGGTTCCCGATGCGCAACGCGTCGGCGCGGTCGGCGAAGGCTGGCGGGTCGCGGGGGCGACGCTCGCCGGCGAACGGCAGATGGTGTCGGGCTCCGGTTCGGGAGGTGTGGACCGCATCGGCGGGTCGGGGATCGAGCGGGTGATCCGCCGCGCGCGGGAGCTCGGGCGGACCGACGACCCGCACGTGCGCAACCGGCTCGCCGCGTTGCTCTCCGAAGAGCGCATCCGCGGGTCGACGAATCAACGCGTGCGGGCCGCGGTGCGAGCCGGGTCGACCCCCGGGCCCGCCGCGTCGATCGGCAAGGTGCACCAGGGGGCGCTGAACCAACGGATCCAGATGGCCGCGGCCGAGCTCCTCGGGCCCGGCGCCGCGGCATGGCCGACCTCCGAAGGCTCCGATCCCGACGCGTGGGCGCGGGCGTTGCCGTTCGAGGTACGCGGCATGCTGCGCAGCCGCGCGAACACGATCGAGGGCGGCACGACCGAGGTGAACAAGAACATCATCGGCGAGAAGGTGCTCGGCCTCCCGCGTGAGCCCGATCCCTACGCCGACGCGGCGTGGGAAGACGTGCCGAGATCGTGACGGTTCCCGAATCGTTGGCGTCGCTGCTGACGCACCATCCGTTCGCCGACGCCGAGCCGCTGCTGCACTCCAACGTCGAGACGCTCACTGCGGGCGAGGCTCGAGGCGAGGCGGCGCAGCTTGCGACCCGCTTGCGTCAAGTCGGGGTCGCGCCCGGTCACGCGGTTGCGGTACAGGTGCCCGACGGCCCGCACGCCATCACGACGATGTTCGGAGTGTGGCTTGCGGGCGCGGTGTTCGTGCCCGTCAACCCGCGGGCGCCCGAACCCGAGGTCGCGCGCGTGGTCGAGGCGACGCGCCCGGCCGCGATCGTGCGCGGCGCCACGATCGAAGTGGCGGGGCCCGGACCGCGCGTGTACCCACTCGATACCGCGTTCGTCATGTGGACCTCGGGGACCACCGGCGCACCGAAGCCGATCCTGCACACGCATTCGTCGTACTTCGAGCTGCTCGACCGCGTCGTCGGTTCGCTGAAGACCTCGCCGAGCGCCAACGCGGCCGGACCCGGGCGCACACCGTCGCCGAACCTCATCCCGGTCTCGCTCGCGCTGAACGCGGGTATCTACAACGTGCTGTTCGGCCTGCGGGTCGGCGCGGCGGTGGTGGTGATGGACCGCTTCGACACCGCCGCGTTCGCCGACCTCGTCTCCCGTTTCGCGATCCGTTCGACGGTGTTGCCTCCCGCCGCGATCACGATGCTCGCCGACGACCCGGGTGTTGCCGACCTCGCGCCACTGCGTTACGTGCGCAGCATCACCGCCCCGCTCTCGCCGCTCCAGGCCCGCCGCTTCATCGACAAGTTCGGTGTCGTCGTGCTCAACGGCTACGGCCAGGCCGAGATCGGCGAGGTGATCGGGTGGACCGCGCTCGACGCGCGCGAGCATCCCGAGAAGCTGGGTGCCCTGGGTCGTCCGCATCCCGGTGTCGACGTCAAGATCGCCGACGAGCGCGGCGAGCCGGTTGCACCGGGCGAGGTCGGCCGCATGCTCGTGCGGGCACCGTCGATGGCGGCCGGTGAGGCGACCGGTGGCGACTTCGGCGGGCGGCTCGACGCCGAGGGTCACCTCGACACCGGCGACCTCGGTCGCATCGACGCCGACGGGTTCGTGTGGATCGAAGGTCGCGCCGGCGACGTGATCAACCGCGGCGGCAACAAGGTGTACCCCGATCAGGTCGAGGAGGTGCTGCGGCTCACGCCCGGCGTCGCCGATGCCGCGGTCGTCGGCGTGGCCGACGAACGACTGGGTGAGGTGCCGGTGGCGTTCGTCGTCGTCGCTCCGGAGCGGGGCGCGGCCGTGACCGACGACGCGTTGCGCGCGGTCTGCCGTGAGCACCTCGCGCCGTACAAGGTGCCCGCCGCGTTCCACCGGGTCGAGGAGTTGCCGCGCAGCGAGGTCGGCAAGGTCTTGCGCCGAGTCCTGGCCGACGGCCTGAGCGAGTCGCGACGGGAGGTCTCGTGAGCACGTACGAGACGCTCATCGTCGAGCGGCGCGGGGCCGTCGGGTGGCTCGAGTTCAACCGTCCCGAGGTCGCGAACGCGATGAACTCGGTGATGCTCGCCGAGCTCGAACGCGCGTGGGCCGAGCTCGACGCCGATCCCGACGTGCGGGTGATCGTCAACACCGGGGCCGGAAACGCCTTTCAAACCGGGCTCGATGTCGTCGAGCTGAGCCGGAATCCCGAAGCGCTGCGCGAGCAGTCGCGGCGCACGAAGCGCGCCGAGCTCCGCCTGACGGCGTGGCACAACGGGGTGTGGAAGCCGGTGATCGCGGCGGTCAACGGTGTGTGCGCGGGCGGCGGCCTGCACTTCGTCGCCGACGCCGACATCGTGATCGCGTCGGCGAACGCGACCTTCCTCGACCCGCACGTGTCGATCGGGCAGGTGACGGCGTACGAGGCGATCGCGCTCGTGCGGAAGTCGCCGATGGAGGCGATCATGCGCATGGCCCTCACCGGCCGGCACGAACGCCTCTCGGCCGCGCGCGCGTTCGAGCTTGGCATCCTGAGCCAGGTGGTCGATCCGCCGGAACGCCTGCGCGACGAGGCCCAGGGGCTCGCGGAGAGGATCGCGCAGAACTCGCCGTCGGCGATGCGGGCGACGAAGCGCGCGCTCTGGGGCGCGCTCGAGCTCGGCCTCACCGACGCGTGCCGCGCCGGCGCGGCCGAGATCGTCTCGATGTGGGGACATCCCGATCAGGAAGAAGGCCCCCTGGCCTTCGTCGAGCGCCGCGAGCCCCGATGGCAGCCGCTCGAACCCGCGGGCCCCACCGCTACCCCGACCAACCGATCGGAAGGCTGACCGTTGCCCTACTCCTCGTTCGACTGCCTCATCGTGGAGCGCCGCGGGCCGGTCGGTTGGCTCATCAACAACCGCCCCGATCGGCTCAACGCGATGTCGGCCCAGATGCGCGACGAGTTCGCGATCGCGTGGAAGGAGCTCGACGCCGACCCGGAAGTGCGCGTCATCGTGCACACGGGCAACGGCCGCGCGTTCCAGACCGGTGTCGACGTCACCGAGATCGCGACCGACGGTCTCGGCATGGAGCGCTACCGCGATTCGGTCGCCGACTTCGACCTGCACTTCACGGCGTGGCACCAGCAGGTGTGGAAGCCGGTGATCACCGCCGTCAACGGCATCTGCGCGGGTGGTGGGTTCCACTGGGTCGCCGACGCCGACATCGTGATCGCCGCCTCCGACGCGCAGTTCTTCGACCCGCACGTATCGGTCGGTCAGGTGGTGGCGATCGAGGCCATCGGCCTGCTGCGCAAGATGCCGGTCGAGGCGGTCATGCGCATGGCGTTCGTCGGCCGTTACGAGCGGCTCTCCGCGGCGCGCGCGTACGAGCTCGGCATGATCAGCCAGATCGTCGACCCGCCCGATCGCCTGCAGGACGAGGCGCAGGCGCTGGCCGAGAAGATCGCGAAGAACTCGCCTGCCGCGATGCGGGCCACCAAGCGGGCCCTCTGGGGCGCGCTCGAGACCGGCCTCACCGATGCCTGCCGGGCGGGTGCGGCCGAGCTGGTGTCGATGTGGGGGCACCCCGACCAGGTGGAGGGCCCGCTGGCGTTCGCCGAAGGTCGTGAGCCACGCTGGCACCTCACACCTCAGCTGGGGGAGCGGGAATGACGAGTGCAGCGATCGAGGGATTCACGGCGCCGGGCTTCGAGGGCGTGCGCGCGGCGTTCGAGAGGAACTTCGCCGAAGGGCTCGAGGTCGGTGCCGCGTTCTCGGCGTACCACCGGGGTCGGCTCGTGGTCGACCTCTGGGGCGGGATCGCCGACCCGGAGACCGGGAAGGCGTGGGAGCGCGACACGATGATCCTCGTGTTCTCGACGACGAAGGGTGCGACGGCCATCTGTGCGAACAAGCTCGCGCAGGAGGGCCGGCTCGATGTCGATGCGCCCGTCGCGAGCTATTGGCCCGAGTTCGCGCAGGAGGGCAAGCAGGACATCCCCGTGCGCTACCTGCTCTCGCATCGCTCGGGCCTCGCGTGGGTCGACGAGCCGCTCACGCTCGAGCAGGCGCTGGCGTGGGAGCCCATGATCCACGCGCTCGAGCGGCAGAAGCCGTCGTGGGAGCCGGGCACCGCGCACGGCTACCACGCGATCACGTACGGGTACCTGGTCGGCGAGGTCGTCCGGCGCATCACCGGCCGCTCGATCGGGACATACTTCCGCGAGGAGATCGGCGACCCCCTCGACCTCGACTTCTGGATCGGTCTTCCGGAGGAGGAAGAGTCGCGCGTCGCGATGCTCGTCGGCAGCCTCACCGGAGGTCTCGAGTCCGCCGATCTCGATGCCGACGCCCGCGCCGCGATCGACGCGCTCATGGGTCCCGACTCGGTGCTGGGCAAGGCGCTCGGTGGCGGCGGCGCCTTCTCCGGCGACGGCATCTGGAACACGCGTGCGGTGCACGCGGCCGAGGTGCCGGCCGCGGCGGGAGTGTCCGACGCGCGCTCGCTCGCGCGCATGTACGCGGCCTGTGTCGGCGAGGTCGACGGGATCCGCCTCCTCACTCCGGAGCGCGTGAAGATTGCGTCGGCGCAGGAGACCGAGGGCCCGAACACGGTGCTGATGGGCCTCGACATCCAGTTCGGTCTCGGGTTCTTCCTTCCGTCGACGCTCGTGCAGGTCGGTGGCCCGGAATCGTTCGGCCACTTCGGCGCCGGCGGTTCGGTGGGCTGGGCCGACCCCGACGCCGAGTTCGGCTTCGGCTACGTGATGAGCAAGATGGAACTCGGACTCGCCGGCGACGTCCGCAGCTCCCGCCTCATCGAGGCGTGTTACGACGCGGTCGCGTGATGAGCCCGCGTTCGGCGGCGGTACGGGTCGGGGTGCTCGCGCCGATGGTGATCGAGTTGCAGCCCGTCGTCGCCCGACTCGGTATGGAGGGCGACGGTTCGCTCTACCGCGGTCTCACCGGCGACGGGGTCGAGGTGATCGCGATGCTCACCAACATCGGGATGGCGAACGGCGCGAGTGCGGCCACGCGCATGCTCGACCACGACGTCGACCATGTGATGGTGGTCGGGATCGCCGGTGGCGTCGATCAGAACGTGTTGAGCATCGGTGACGTGGTCGTGCCCGAGGCGGTCGTGCGGCGCGGGGCTTCGGGTTCGTTCCGGCCGGCGTTCCTCGGCGCGATCGCGCCGAAGGGAACGCTGAGCTGTGGCGACGACCTGATCACCGACCCCGCCGTGCTCGCCCGGATGGGCGCCCAGGGTGTGATCGCGGTCGACATGGAGACCGCGGCGGTCGCCGAGGTGTGCCACGCCGCCGACGTTCCCTGGTCGGTGTTCCGCGGCATCAGCGACTTCGCGGGCGAGGGCCTCATCAGCGACGAGTTGTTCGCGCTCACCCAGCGCGACGGCAGCGCGGATCCCGACGATGTCGCGAAGTACCTCGAGGAGCACCCCGACCAGCTCCCGGTCCTGAAGCGGCTGGCGCACGACACGCAGCGGGCCACCGAAGCCGCGGCCGCCGCCGCCGTCGAAGCCTGCGCCGCCCTCGTCACCTGATTCGGTCGCGCTGCCGATACTCGGTGCCGACTCGGTGGGCGCGGCGGTCCCGCGGGACTGTGTGCCTTCGCCGAGCGAGCTCGCCCCGCCGCAGGTATCGCGAATTTCTCGTGTTCGCGTTGGTTGCGCGCGCAACTATCGCGTTTCGCGAGATTCCGAGTGGCGCGCGGGCGCGGCGGTCCCGCGGGACCGTGGGTGACGAAGGTTGCAGCGTAGGGTGGAGCGCGTCCGGGGAGCGCGCCCGGGGAGCGAGGTCGGGGGAGCAAGCGCACGATGGCCGTACTGGTCGCAACCGTCGACGGATACCACATCCTCACGTCGTCTGGTGAGCGACGCACCGCGTTGGAGGGCCGCCGGGTCGAGGCGCTCAGCCCCGGCCCGCAGGGCACCTGGATCGCGGTGGTCGATCGGCACGAGATCCGGCAGCACGGGGCCGACGGCACGTGGAGCGGCCTCGCCGTCTCCGACCTCGAGCTCACCTGCCTCGTGACCGCCGACGACGTCGTGTTTGCCGGAGCGGTCGGCCCGCGGATGCTGCGACTCGGTACCGACGGTGCGCTCACGCCGTTGCCGGCCTTCGACGCGGTGCCGGGGCGCGACGAGTGGCACGCGGTCGGCACGGCGCTGGTCGTCCGGTCCTTGAGCGCGACGGCGGGCACGCAAGCGCTGCTCGCCAACGTGCACGTCGGCGGGATCCTCCGTTCCGACGACGGCGGTGCGTCGTGGTGGCCGACGATCGACGTCGGCGCCGACGTCCACGAGGTGCGCGCGCACCCCACGATGCGCGACGTGGTCATGGCCGCCGCGGCCGTCGGCGTGTGCGTGAGCCGCGACGGTGGACAGCACTTCGACGTCGTCGACGACGGCCTGCACGCGACGTACGCGCGCGCGATCGCGTTCGACGGTGACGACGTGCTCGTCAGCGTGTCCGACGGCCCGTTCGCGAGCGGTTCGGCGATCTACCGCGCGCCGGTCGACGCCGTGGAACGCGGGTTCGAGCGAGTGGAATCGGGTCTGCCGGAGTGGCTCGACGGCAACGTCGATACGCACTGCCTCACGGCGGGCGGGGGCAAGGCCGCGCTGGCCGATGCGTCGGGCGCGGTCTGGATGAGAGCCGGCGACGCGCGATGGAGCCGGGCCGCGACCGGCCTCCCGCGCGTCACCACCGTCGTCGTGGTCTGACGCCCCCTCGACAACAGCGACTACTCGAAGTCGACCGACACGGACCTCCCGGCGATCGAGCCCAGCCTCACCTACCAGTGGTAGCAGCGAAGCGACTCCAGTAGGCACGCGTGATCGGCCCGGGGCGAACGCTCCGGGCCGACTCGCGTCCGCACCCGCGTGCGCGTCACCCGACGGGCGCGTCGAGCCGGTCGGCGGCGATGAGCTCCTCGAGGTAGCGGTCGTCGAACCACGAGATCTGGAGCTGCTTCGCCCGGCGGAAGTAGAGCTGGATGTCGGATTCGAGCGTGAACCCGATCCCGCCGAACACCTGCTGGCCCATCGCCGTCACGTCGCGGAACGTGCGGCACGCGAACAGCTTCGCCATCGGCGCCAACCGCGCGATCGGCCGGTCGTTCGCGTTCGCCCACGCCGCCTCGTACACCAGGATCGTGCCACCCTCGACGGTCGCCGACGCGTCGGCCAGGTAGTGGGCGATCGCCTGGAACGCGCCGAGCGGCTTGTCGAACTGGTGCCGGTCCTTCGCGTACTGCACCGTGATGTCGAACGCGTACCGGGCGCCGCCCATCGCCTGCGCGGCGAGGAGCACGATGCCTTCGAGCATGGTGGCGTGCCAGGTGTCCCAGCCGCTTCCGGCCGGCCCGATGCGGTTCGCGGCCGGGACCCGCACGCCGCTGAGCTCGACCGCGTACTGCGTGTCCGACGCGATGGTCATCTGCTGCGTGAGGGTGACGCCGGGGCTCGACGGGTCGACGAGGAACAGGTCGACGCCATCGGTCGTGCGGGCGAGCACCACCAGCTCGTGCGCGGCGCGGGCGAAGGGCACGTGCCACTTGGTGCCGTCGAGCACGTAGTCGCTCCCGTCGGCGCGGGCGGTGAGCGCAACGCCGGCGGGGCCGAAGCCGTTGCCGGGCTCGAGCCACGCCGTCGACACGATCGTCTCCCCCGAGGCGATCTTCGCCAACCTCGCCTGCTTCTGCTCGTCGCTCCCGGCGCGGAGCAGCACGCCCGCGCTCATCACCGCGCTGACGAAGTGTGGCGACGGGGTGAGCGCACGACCGAGCTCCTCGTAGACCACCGCGCCCTCGAGCGCGGTCATGCCCGAGCCGCCGTACTCGGGCGGGATCATCAGGCCGATGAGGTCGAGCTCGCCGAGCTGCTTCCAGAGCTCGAGCGGGTACCCGATCGGGTCGTCCTCGAGCGCGCGCACCGTCTCGAGCGGCGCGTACGAGCTGCAGACGCCGCGCACCATCTCGCGCAGCATCTCCTGCTCTTCAGTGCGGTCGAGATCCATCGTTCACATCCTCTGCTTCGTCTCAGGGTTTCCAGGCGTCGCCGCGACGCGCCCACGGGTTGTCGGTCGCGGACACGGGCAGCGCGATGCGGGCCGCGCACTCGGTCTTGACGTCGCCGTCGACCTCGAGGGTCACGCGAAGCCGAACCCACCCGCAGCCGGTCTCGTCGGTCGTCACTTCGTCGACGGTGCCCCGCAGCACCATGACGTCGCCGGGGAACACCGAACCTTTCATGCGGAACTTCATGCGGCCGAGCCGGCCGGTCGGGCCCGACCAGTCGGTGAGGTAGCGCTCGAACCAGGCCGCCTGGTTGGGCGTGTTGAGGAAGATGTCGCGTGTGCCGTTGCGGTGCACCGCGAAGTCGTGGTCGTGGTGCATCGGGCGCCAGTCGCGGCTCGCGAGCGCGCCGAGCACCACCGTCGTCGCGGTGACGGGGTACGCGAGATCGGGGATCCGGTCGCCGACGGCCACCTCGGTGAGCGTCTTCGTCATGACGCGTTCCTCCGGTATCCGAAGCCGGTGTACGACTCGACGCCCACGAGCTCGCCGCGTTGGTTGAGGTACTCGACGTCGATCACCCAGAACCGCCCGGTGCCGAGCTTGGTGGTCTTGGGTTCGCTCACCGAACGCAGGATCTGCCGGCTGGTCACGATGTCGCCGAGGCGCACGGGCTCGTGAAACACGATCGTGTTGTCGCTCATGATCGCTTCGGGGAGATCGAAGCGGGCCTTCAGGTCGAAGTGCACCTGGAGCGGCAGCCCCGGCGCGCTGCGTCCCGGTGCCCAGTTGTGCGGACGGAACCACACCGACAACATCGTCGGCGGTGCGATCGGGCCGCCGGTGAGCTCGGCCGCGACGGCGTCGTCCCAGAACAGCGGATTGCCGTTCTCGACCGACGCGCACGACGTCCAGATGTAGCCGCGCTCGACCGGGAACTCGCCGCGTTCCTCGTACTGCACGACGCCGATCAATTCTTTGACGTCGGCGGGAACCTCGGTATCGGTGCTCACGCGACGACTCCTTCCGAACGGAGGGTGGCGATGGTCGCCCGGTCGAGACCGGCTTCGACCAGCAACGCGTCGGTGTCGGTCATCGCCGGGTCTGCGACGACGGGCGCCGGCTGGGCGCGGTCCATGCCCGCGAGCACCCAACCGACCTGGCGGAACGGCTCGCCCTCGGTGCGCTGCGCCTCGACGAACACGTTGCGCGCCCGGAGGTGCGGGTCCGCGACGACTTCGGGGATCGACGCGACCGGTGCAACGCACGTGTCAGCCGGCCCGAGCGTCGCGACCCAGCTGTCGCGATCGCGGGTTCCGAACGCGGCGCGCAGCGCCTCGCGGACGGCCGGCTGCGCGTCGTCGTCGGTCTGATGGTCGATCCAGAGCTCGCAGCCGAGCGCGCGGCAGAGGTTGGCCCAGAAACGGGGCTCGATCGCCGCCACGGAGAGCCAGCGCCCGTCGGCGCATTCGTACACGTCGTAGCAGGCGTACCGGCCGGTGAGCAGGCCGTGGCGCGGGCCCGGCACCTCGCCCGTCGCGAGGAACTCGTCGATCGCGAGCGACATCAGCGCGACCACGCCGTCGGCCACCGAGACGTCGAGGTACGCACCCTCGCCCGTCGCGGCGCGACGCACCAACGCGGCCAGGATCGCCATCGCCGCGTGCATGCCGCCGCCCGCACTGTCGGCGATCGTGGCGCCGGGGAGTGCCGGGCCGTGGGCGGCGTCGCGACCGGAGCAGTCGAGGTAGCCGCCCGCCGCGAGGTAGTTGAGGTCGTGGCCGGCCCATTGCGCGTGGGGGCCGTCCTGCCCGTAGCCCGTGGTCGAGCAGAACACGATGCGCGGGTTCACGGCTTTGACCGCCGGATAGCCGAGCCCGAGTCGATCCATCACTCCGGGCCGGAAGCTCTCGATCACCACGTCGGCTCCGGTCGCGAGGCGCAGGAACGCGTCGACTCCGGCCGGCGCCTTCAGGTCGAGGAGCGTGCGCCGCATCCCGCGGTGGCCGCCGTACGCGTAGAACGGCGGGGTGATCTGCACCCCGCCCTGGCCCGGCGGTGGTCCGACCTTCACGACCGCGGCGCCGTAGTCGGCGAGCCAACGCGAGGTACGCGCGGCCGGACCGACACTGGCCAGGTCGAGCACGGTGATGCCGTGGAGCATGGCTTCGGGCACGGGGTCAGAAGTTCTTGGGGAGCCCGAGCCCACGGCGGGCGATGACGTTCTTCTGGATCTCCGACGAGCCGCCGCCGATCGTGTCGATCACGGTGTAGCGGTACGTCGACTCGGACCGGCCTTCCATCGGCGCGGCCTTGGTCTTGACCCGGAGCTGGCTGCCCGGGCCGGCGATGTCCATCGCCGCGTCGGCGATGCGCTGGGAGAGCTCCGTCGCGAACAACTTGTACTGCGACGACTCGACCGTCGGCGGCGGCGCACCCTCGATCTTCTCGGCCTTGACCGACGCGTCGACGACGCGCAGGCCGAGCACGCGCGCGACCTCGGCCTCGGTCACGAGCCGGGCGAGCCGCTGGCGGATCACCGGGTCGTCGCGCAACGGCTTGCCGTCGCGCGTCTCGGTGCGCACGTAGTCGCACAGGAGATCGAGGCGCTGCTGCATCGGGGAGATCGTGAACATCGTGAAGCGCTCGAGATCGAGCGCCTGCGAGATGTACTGGAAGCCGCGGCCGACCTCGCCGACGACGTACTCGTCGGGGACGAACACGTCGTCGATGAAGACCTCGTTCGTGCGCTCGTCGCCCATCGTCCAGATCGCGCGGATCTCGACTCCGGGTTGATCGAGCGGCACCAGCATCAGCGTGATCCCGCGGTGCTTGTCGTCGGGGTCGGTGCGGGTGCCGAGCCAGTACCACTCGGCGAAGTGGGCCGAGGTCGTCCAGGTCTTCTGGCCGTTGAGGACCCAACCGGGCTTGCCGTCGCGCTCGGCCCGCTCGGCCTTGAGGCGCATCGACGCGGCGTCGGATCCCGCGTTGGGTTCGCTGTAGCCGACCGCGAACTCCACCTCGTTGCGCAGGATCATCGGCAGGAACTTCTCCTTGAGGAAGTCGTTCCCGTGCGCGATGAGCGTCTTGCCGATGATGCCGACGCCCTTGCCGATCTGCGGTCCGCCGCGGCCGGCGAGCTGCTCGTTCAGCAGGTACTCGTAGACGCCTTCACCCTCGGAGCCGCCGTACTCCTTCGGCCAGGTCATCCCGAGCCAGCCCCGCTCGCCGAGGGTGCGCATGAACGCCCGCCGCTTCGGCGTGTCGACGATCTGGGCCATGTTCTCCCGGGTCAGGTCGAACACGTCCGGGTCGTCGTTGTCGTCGAGGAAGCGCTCGACATCGGCGGCGAACGCCTGCTGCTCGGGTGAGAAGTCGAAGTCCATCTGTCCCTCGTGAGCCCGTGGTTGGCCTCTGATCTGACGGTCCGTCAGATGGCGGCGCCATGTTACGGGTCGCTCAGGTGATGACGCCCATGCCGCGGAGTCGGCCGAGGGTCTCGTCGTCGAGTCCGAGCTCCGAGCGCAGCACCGTGTCGGTGTGCTCGCCGACCCAGGGCATCCGGGTCTCGGGGCCCTCGGCCATCTTGGAGAGCTTCACCGGGTTGCCGGGCACGAGCACCGGATCGCCGCCGTCGGTGCGGGGAACCTCGACGAGCATGTGCCGGGCGGCCACGTGCGGGTCGGCGATCACGTCGGGAGCGCGGTTGCTCGGGCCCGCCGCGATGCCGGCCGCCGTGAACGCCCGCGCGGCATCGAGCTTGGTGTGCTGCGAGGTCCACGCCTCGACGCCGGGGCGGATCACGGTCTCGAGGTGCGGTGCCCACCCGGCCCGCGTCGCGAATCGGGGGTCGTCCTTCCACTCCGGCCGCCCGACCAGGTCGGCGAGCTTGGCGAACTGGTGCTCACGCACGACCTGCACGACGACGTAGCCGTCGGATGCCCGGAAGCCCTCGCAGATCACCTCGAGCCCCTTGCCGGGCTCGGGGCGCACCCCCATCGACCAGAAGTTGGTGACCACGTCGGTCATCGCGACCATCGCGTCGAGCATCGCGATGTCGACGTACTGGCCGACGCCGGTGTGGTCGCGGTGCCGCAGCGCCGCGAGCACACCGATGATCGCGAACAGGGCCGACGAGATGTCGCCCAGCGCGCCGACCGGGATGGTGACCGGTGGGCGGTCCGGTCCGCTCTTGTACTCGTAGATCCCCGACATCGCCTCGACGATCGACGCGTACGCGGGCCAGTCGCGGTACGGGGTGTCGGTCGCGTTGCCGAATCCCGAGATCGAGAGGTAGACGACGCGCGGGTAGCGGGCCGAGATCACGTCGTAGCCGAGGCCCATGCGGTCCATGGTCCCGGCCTTGAAGTTCTCGGCCACCACGTCGAAGTTCGCCGCGAGGTCGAGGAAGAGCCCGCGGCCCTCGGGCGACTTGAGGTCGAGGCCGAGGCTGCGCTTGTCGAGGTTGTTGCGCAGGTAGGTGGCACCGACCGAGCGCCCCTCCGGGTCGCTCATCGCGGGCGTCGAGCCCCGGCCGGACTCGCCGCGCACCGGGTGCTCGACCTTCACCACCTCGGCTCCGAGGCGGGCGAGCATCTGGGTCGCGTAGGGCAGCGCCTGCATCTGCTCGGCCGCGAGCACGCGCACCCCGTCGAGCGGTTTCCCGTAGGGCACCGCATCCCCGTTGGCGATGTCCCCGAGCCGCACGACCGGTCACTCTAGGGGCGGGTGCTCCGGCGCTCCTAGACTGCGCCGCCGTGCGAGGGATCATCAGTTGCGGGGGATACATACCGTTCCGGAGGTTGGCGCGCGCCGAGGTCGCCAAGACGTTCGGCACCGGGGGTGGCAAGGGCAGCCGTTCGGTCGCGTCGTACGACGAGGACACCACCACGATGGGTGTCGAGGCGGCGCGGTTGGCGCTGCGGGGTCGCGACGTGCAACCCGACGCGCTCTGGTTCGCGACCGCCAGCCCGGCCTACCTCGACAAGACCAACGCGACCGCGATCCACGCGGCGCTGCGCCTGCCCGGCGATCGCGTCGCCCTCGACATGGGCGGGGCCGTGCGTTCGGGGCCCGGCGCGCTGCGGGTCGGACTCGAGAGCGGAGCCACGGTGCTGGTCGTGGCGTCCGACATGCGCACGGGCCTCCCGACGAGCGCCGACGAGTCGTCCGGTGGCGACGGCGCCGCGGCGGTGCTCGTCGGCGACGGCGAGCGCGCCGGTGCGCCCCTGATCGCCGAGTATCTCGGTGCGGGTGCGGCGACGGAGGAGTTCGTCGACCGGTGGCGCACGCCGGGCGAGACCCGGTCGAGGATGTGGGAGGAACGCTTCGGCGAGACGAAGTACCTGCCGCTCGCGGAGCAGGCGTGGAGCGGTGCGCTGAAGGCGACGGGGCTCACCCCGGCGCAAGTCGACCGGGTCGCCGTCACCGGCATGCATGCACGGGCGGTCAAGGCGCTCGGCCGCAAGCTCGGCGTCGGCGACGGTGTGCTGATCGAGGATCTCTCGGCAACCGTCGGCAACACGGCGACCGCCGACCCCGCCCTGCTCCTCACCCACATGCTCGAGACCGCGACGCCCGGCCAGGTGCTTGCCGTCGTCGTGCTCGCGGACGGCGCCGACGTGCTGCTCTTCCGCACCACCGACGCGATCGCCTCGTACACACCGGCCCGGTCGATCGCCCACCAGGTTGCGGCCGGCGGCGAGCTGCTCTACGGCAAGTTCCTCTCGTGGCGGGGCATGGCGACCGTCGAGCCGCCGCGCCGCCCGGAGCCGGCACGCGTGTCGGCATCGGCCGCCGGTCGCTCCGAGGACTGGAAGTTCGGGTTCGTCGCCTCCCGGGACCGCACCAGCGGCGCGCTCCATCTCCCGCCCGCGCGCGTCTCGATGGACGGCGGCGCGCTCGACGACATGGACGCGGTGCCCATGGCCGACGTCGCCGCGACGATCGTCACGTTCACGATCGACAAGCTCGCGTACTCGCCGAGCCCGCCGATCGTGTTCGCGGTCGTCGACTTCGACGGGGGTGGCCGCTTCCCGGTCGAGCTCACCGATGTCGACCCGGCCGACGTACACATCGGCGACCGCGTCGAGATGACCTTCCGCCGCCTCTTCACCGCCGACGGGATTCACGACTACTTCTGGAAGGCGCGCCCCGTGCGCGCGTGAGGAGCCTCCACGATGGGTTCGCACGGCATCAAGGACAAGGTCGCGATCGTCGGCATGGGTTGCACGGCGTTCGGTGAGCGTTTCGACCAGGGTCTCGACGACCTCATCGTCGACGCGTCGAACCAGGCGTTCTCCGGCGCCGGTGTCGACAAAGACGTCGTCGACGCGTACTGGTTCGGTACCGCGCAGAGCGCGATGAGCGGCATGTCGCTCGCGCGCCCGCTCCAGCTCGACGGCAAGCCCGTCACCCGGGTCGAGAACTTCTGCGCGACCGGCTCCGACGCTCTGCGCCAGGCCGCGTACGCGGTGGCATCGGGCGCCTACGACATGGCCATGGCCGTCGGCGCCGAGAAGGTGAAAGACAGCGGCTACGCCGGGCTCAACGCGTTCCCGGTGCCCAACGACGGCACCGCGCGCACGCTCACCGCGGCGGCGATGTTCAGCATGGTCGCACCGGCGTACGCGAAGAAGTACGGCGTCGACGACACGGAGATCAAAGACGTGCTCGGCCGCATCGCGTGGAAGAACCACTACAACGGCGCCCGCAACCCGCGCGCGCAGTTCCGGCGCGAGATGAGCCGCGAGACCATCTGCAACTCGCCGCTCGTCGCGGGCCCGCTCGGCATCCTCGACTGCGCAGGGGTGGCCGACGGCGCGGCCGCGGCGATCGTCGTGCGCGCGGAAGACGCGCTCCGCTACACCGACAAGCCGCTGTACCTGAAGGCCCTCGCGCTCGTCGCGGGCAACGGTTCGGGGCTCATCGATCCCGAGTACGACTACACGCACTTCCCCGAGGTGGAGGCCAGCGCGCTCGACGCGTACGCGCAGGCCGGCATCACCGACCCTCGCCACCAGCTCGCGATGGCCGAGGTGCACGACTGCTTCACGCCGACCGAGCTCGTGCTCATGGAAGACCTGGGCTTCGCGGAGCGGGGCACGGCCTGGAAGGAGATCCTCGCGGGCTCCTTCGACCTGCACGGAGAGCTGCCGGTGAACCCCGACGGCGGGCTCAAGAGCTTCGGCCACCCCGTCGGCGCGTCGGGCCTGCGCATGCTGTTCGAGTGCTGGTTGCAGCTGCGCCGCGAAGCGCCGGACGAGCGCCAGATCACGAACGATCGGCCCCTCGCGCTCACCCACAATCTGGGCGGCTACCCGGGCGAGATGGTCTCGTTCGTGTCGGTCGTCGGCCGCGATCTCGGATAGCCCGCCTACGCTCACGCCCATGGAACCGGCGAACGAGGTGGGCGAGCCGCATTCGCCGTACCTCGACTTCAGCCGGCAGGAGTGGAGCCGGCTGCGGTCGGCCACGCCGCTCACGCTCGACGACGCCGACCTCGACGAGCTACGCGGGGTGGGCGAGCACATGCCCCTCGCCGAGGTGACCGACGTGTACCTGCCGCTCTCGCGGCTCCTGAACATCTCGGTGGCCGCGTCGCGCGATCTGTTCGCGGTGACGAACCGCTTCCTCGGCCGTGACGCGGAGCGGGTGCCGTTCATCATCGGCATCGCGGGCAGCGTCGCGGTGGGCAAGAGCACCATCGCGCGCGTGTTGCAGGCGCTGCTCGCGCGCTGGCCGGACCATCCGCGCGTCGACCTCGTCACCACCGACGGCTTCCTCCTGCCGAACTCGGTGCTCGACGCCCGGGGCCTCGGGGCCCGGAAGGGATTTCCCGAGAGCTACGACGTGCGTGCGCTCCTGCGCTTCCTCGCCGAGCTCAAGGCGGGGGAGCCGCGCGTCTGCGCGCCCGTGTACTCGCACCGGATCTACGACGTCGTCGACGGCGAGGAGATCGTCGTCGCCTCACCCGACATCGTCATCGTCGAGGGGCTCAACGTGTTGCAGGTGCCGCCGTCGCGCGCCGGGCGCGAAGAGCAGTTCGTCTCCGACTTCTTCGACTTCTCGATCTACGTCGATGCCGACGAGGACGACATCCGCCGCTGGTACATCTCGCGCTTCCTCACGCTGTGCGAGACGGCCTTTGTCGACGAGCGGTCGTTCTTCCACCACTTCAGCCGGCTCGACGAGTCGGAGGCCACGGCGGTCGCCGACGCGGTCTGGCGCGAGATCAACGCGGTCAACCTGCGCGAGAACGTCGCGCCGACCCGATCACGCGCGCACCTGGTGCTCGAGAAGGGCCCCGATCACGCCGTGCGCCGGGTACGCCTGAGCAAGCACTGAGATGCGGTCCCGCGTCAGCGCGGGCCGGGCATCGAGGTCGCGACGTCGTCGCCGGCGCGCACGCCGCGGAGGCCGAACCACGCGAACTCGGCGATCCAGGCTGCAAGCCGTTCGGCGTCGACACCGTCGCCGCCCACGAGCGAGCGCCGGCTCGTCGCCTCGGCGATCCCCACGAGCGCGTTGGCGAGCATGAGGCGATGCTCCTTCGGCACCGGGATCTCGATCAGCGTGGAGACGACCGCGGTCGCGTGGTCGATGAACCGGTCGGCGACCACGGCGAACTCGGGGTCGTTGCGCACCGACGCGCCGAAGAGCAGCCGGAAGGCGCTGCGGTTCCCGTCGACGAAGCGGAAGTACGCGCTGAAGCCGTCTTCGACACGCTGGCGGCCGGTGCTGGCGCGGTCGGTCGCGCTCGTGAGCCTCGCGAGCAGCTGGTTGCCGACGTCTTCGAGCAACTCGACGTAGAGCGCGCGCTTCGACGGGAAATGTTGGTAGAGGACCGGTTTCGTCACCCCGGCCGCGAGCGCGACCTCGTCCATCGAGGTGCTGTGGAACCCGCGCTCCGCGAAGATGTCGAGCGCGACATCGAGCAGTTGGCGGCGGCGTTGCTCAGCCGGCAGGCGCATGAAGGCGTGACATTACCCGGGGGTGGTGCCCGGTCCCTTGTTGGCTCCGGCGGCTCGGCGGCGGCGGTATTCACGCGTCTTCGTCCGGTTTCCGCAGACGTCCATCGAGCACCAGCGGCGGGAGCGGTTCTTCGAGGAGTCGTAGAAGGCCCAGAGGCAGTCTTCGGCCGGGCACAGCTTGAGTCGGTCCCAGGTGCCGAGGGTGCGGGCCCGGGTCATGTCGCACACCACCCGGGCGAGGACGGCCGCGATGCCGTCGCCGCGGGGCTCGATCCGGGGGGTGCCGGTCGCGTCGACCTGCACGTCGAGCGGCACGCGGGCGAGCACCCGGTTGACGGCGTCGAGCTCGTTGCTCGGCAACGGGAGGCCGCCGTGGGCGAGGAAGGTGCGGCGCAGCGCGTCGCGCAGCTCGATGGCCAGGGCCAGCTCCCGCCGGGAGACCCTCGTGCCCCGGGCGACGAGGCCGCGGGCCGCGAGCCAGCTCCCGAGCGCCTCGGCGTTCCCGAACTCGTCGCGCGCTTCTTCGACGTCGAGGGTGTTCACGAACGCGAGCGGCAGCTCGAGCTCGTTCGGCAGGGAGACCGTGCCGGTCGATCTACTCACAACACCACTGTACCGATTTTGCCGGTTGCATTATTCCCGACACCGGTGTATCCTCTTTAGTGGTGACATCCACCGAAGTGCGAGAAGGACGTGAAGTGATGTTGTACCTGTTGTTCGCCAATGCCAAGGCTGAAGATCTCCGCCGCGAGGCCGCGCGCTCGCGGGACCGTCGTGACGCCCGCGAGGCGCGCGACCAGCGCAAGGCCCGCTAACCCCGGTGGGTTCGCCGCGCCCGGTCCTCTCGACCATCGTCTTGGACTGCGCCGACCCCGAACGTCTCGCCCGATTCTGGGGCGAGCTGCTCGGGGTCGGTGTCGCGTACCGCGACCCCACGTGGGTCGCGCTCGAGCGGACCCCCGAAGGCGGGCGCCTCGCGTTCCAGCCGGTTCCGGAATCGAAGGCCGTGAAGAACCGCGTGCACGTCGATCTGCTGGTCGACGACCTGGCGGCGCCCACCGCCGCGGCCGTCGCCATTGGTGCGACGGCCCTCGGCGCGGTCGTCGCCGAATCGAACGGCAGCTACCAGGTGCTCCACGATCCCGAAGGCAACGAGTTCTGCTTCGTGACCGCGGAGGACTGAGCGCCGACCGTCAGCTGCCGGTGCTCGACTTCAACGGCATCACGAAGCGGTCGGTGTGGTCGAAGTTGCGGTCGAAGAGCTCGTCGACCGTGCGGTGCTCGGCCTCGGTGAGCGGAAGATCGCTGGCCGCCGCGTATTCCTCGATCTCCTCGACGCTGACGACCGTCGGGAGCACCGTCGTGAAGGCGGGGTTCGCGAGGATGCCGGCGACCGCGGCCTGACCGATCGTGCGGCCGGTCTCGGGTTCCCACAGGAACGCGAGCGTCGCGGCCTTCTCGAAGTTGTCGAGCATGTTGTCGCGGTTGCGGTGGGCGCGATGGTCCGGTGGCTTGAACACGGTGTCGGGCGTGACCTTGCCCGTCAGCGTGTCGGAGGCGTGCGGCACACGCGAGATGAGGCCGCACTCACCGGCCGCGACGCGCGGCCGCGCCGCGAACGTGAGCCCGGGCTCCTGCTCGATCACGTTGAAGACGGTCTGGAGCGAGACGATCGGTCGGTCGTCGACGGCGCGGATGCCCTCCTCGACCCACCCGATGGCCGGGCCGAGCGCGACGCCGAGCTCGCGCACCTTGCCCTCGGCCCGCAGCGCCTCCAGCTCGGCCCACAGGTCGTCGTCGAGCACCGGCTCGATGCGCGCGTTGTGCAGCTGATACAGGTCGATGCGGTCGGTGCCGAGCCGGGTCAGCGACTCCTCGAGCTGGGAGCGCACCGCGGCGGGCGTCCAGTCGTGCGGCTGCTCGCGCTGGCTCGGGCCGCGGCGGGCGACGTTGAGGTCGTAGCCGCACTTGGTGGTGAGCACGAGCTCGTCGCGGTGCCGCGCGAGCAGCGGTGCCAGCATCGTCTCGCCGATGGCGTCGGCCCCGTAGACCGGCGCGGTGTCGATGAACGTGATGCCGGCCTCGAGCGCGGCGTGGAGCAGCTTGTCGGGTTCGTCGACGTGGCCCCACCAGTCGCTCGCCAGTGTCCAGGTACCGAACCCGACCTCGGAGACGACGAGATCGCTCTTCCCGAAATTCCGATAGCGCATGTGCTCGATCGTACGACGGCCGTTTCGCCCCCGCCGCATCCGGTCCTCGCGCGCGGCCGGGCGTCCGTGGGCGCGCCCTGGTTGCGCGTTCGATCCTTATGGTCGCGCTCGCTTGCCTCTCACTCGGGTGGTGGGCCGGGTGGCTTTGCTTTCGCTCGCCGCTCCGCCTGCGCGGCCTTCCGCTCGTCGCGGTCGGCCGCGCGGACTCCGTAGCCGAGGATGATGGGAACGGGCAGGATCACGCAGGCCGCGATGAGGCCGACGATCGACGTCGTCACCGTGTAACCGGGGAAGCTCGTCGCCGCGCCGACACCGAACGCGACCATCGACAGCAGGAGGAACCCGTAGCCCACGCGTTGCGCGGCCTGCGCGAGGCGTGCGACCCGGGCGCGGCGGGCCAGAACCGGGTCGTCGCTCACCAGGCCAACCACCCGTGCGCGTTGAACGCGGCATCGATCGCCGCCGGCAGCTCCTCGATCGAGAAGGCGGTGCGGGCCCGGCGGAGGTTCGTGTCGAGGAGTCGCTCGTCGGGATCGCGAATGAATCGCGCCAGCCCCGGTGCGTCGTCGAGCTCGAAGAAGCGCAGCCCGTACGCGGTGATCTCGTGCAGCACGGGGTAGTGGAACGCGGCCAGCGGTCGGCGCGCGGCGATCGACTCGATGGTCGGGTTCCCGAACCCCTCCCATGTCGACGGGAACACGACCGCGTCGCACGCGGCGTACGCGTCGGCGGCCGTGTGCGCGCGACCCACCGTCGCGGGCACCGTCGACTTCTCGAGCACGCGCTCGAGGGTCGGTCCGTAGCCGAGCTCGGCCGGGCCCGAGAGCCAGTAACGCACCGTGCGATCGGGCAACGCGCGCTGGAGGTCGGCGGCGTAGCGCACACCGCCGGGCACGTTCTTCCGTTCGATCGCGCGCGCGGGTTGCAGGAGCACGACGTCGTCGGCGTCGAAGCCGAGCGTGTCGCGCGTCTCGTCACGGAGCGGCGGATCGGTCGGTGGGTCGAGATCGAAGCGGTTGTGGACCGTGACCGCGCCGTCGTAGCCGCGGGCGGCGAGCTCGCGGCGGGAACGATGATTGATGGTGACGTGCAGCGCACCGTCGATGCGGGGCGGGAACTCCTGCTCGAGCTCGTGGTATTCGGAGCGCGCGCGCTGCCACGGCAGGTCGTGGTGATGCAGGACCACCCGACCCCGGTGCGCGCCGAGCGCGGCGGCGACGGCCCGTGATGCCACCGGGTTCACCGGGAGCGAGCACACGTTCTCGACCACGACCAGGTCGCTCCCGTCGATGGCGGCGGCGATGGCTTCGGCGGAGGGGGCGCCGGACGCGTCCTCCATGGCGAGACCGGGCACGACGAGGTCGTCGTCGCCGATCGGTCCCGCCAGCTCTCCGGCCACCTGGCGTACGTCGAAGCCGAGCTCGGCAAGCGCGCCCGCCCACTTCCTGCTCTCGACCGAGACGCCGTCGTCGCCACCGAGGCGGAACGACACGAGGGATGCGACGGGTGCCACACCCCGACGTTAGGGCGCGTCGGGGAGCGGTCTCGCCTCCGCCGGGACCCCCGTTCAGCCGGTGACGACGTGGGGGAGGCGGCGGTTCGTCGCGTCGAGCACGGCTCGGGCGACCGCGTCGGCCTCCTGGTTCGCCCGCACGATCGCCGAGCCCGACACGACCTGCTCGGCCGGCGGTGCGACGAACACGATGGTGACGACGGCGACGTCGGAGGCGCCGACCCGCACGACCTGCGCGTGCTCGACGTCGAGGCATTCCGCCGCCGGGTTGAGGCGCCGCAGGGCATCGACGGTCGCGTTGGCCACGAGGCGGTGCCGCGCAGTGGTGGCGATCGAACCCGACGCGTTGCCGACCGCTTCGCTGTTGTCGTTGCCGAGCGTGACGCGGACCAGGCTGCGCAGGCCGTTGGCCTCGGCCTGGATCGACACGATCGACGGGCGGAAGTCGCCGGTCTCCTCCACCGGGAGCGCGAGCTCGCCCCCGCCGAGTTGCACGACCGACACGACCCGACGATCGATCTCGAGACCGAACTCGGCCAGCGCCACCGACTGCACGTCGCGCGCGATCTGCTTCGGATGCTTCGTCGTGGTCGCGATGATGTGGGCCTCGATGATGCGACCCGCAGAGTCGGCGACCAGTCGCGCCACCGAGACGTCGGGCAGCCGGCACAGCTCGCGCTCGATGGCCTGGAGGTCGCCCGTGACGTCGACCTCGTGCTCTTGCTCGCCGAGGTGCTCGTCGAGGTGCTCGTCGTGCGGCGCGGCGATGTCACTCATCGTGGCGAGACTACGTCCGCTCGGTGGCGAGAACGCGGACCGCGACGCAACGCGCCAGGCGTGTTGGCAACGCGTTGCGTGGTGACGATCGCGCGGAGCATGGCGGCACGCCGACTGACCCTTGCGCGGCGCTCGCGGTGGCGGTGACACTGGAGTGGTTCGTGTGGGATACGACGACGGGGGCAGGGGGCGCGCAAGGTCTCGAATCGCATCTCCTCCGGACGCAGACGGCAGGGTCTCGGGCCGGGCGGACGACTTTCTCACCACCTCAGCGAAGCGATGCAGTCCGCCGGAACAGCGAAGCGGCGGGACGCCGAAGCACGGGAGGTCTCGGTGAAGAAGACCACAGTCCGTCTCACGGTCATGGCTTCGAGTCTCATGGCAATACTGCTTGCCGGCGGCGCGCATTGGTCGCGCCACTGAGCGAGCAGGCGAGCCGCCCGGCCCAGACCCTGCCGCCTCCCTCCGGAGGACCGTTTCCCAGCCGAGAAGAAACCTGGTGTCGACCTTCCCCTCGCAGTTGCGCTGGCTCACCGGAGCGGTGCTCGGGGCCGCGGTCGCGGTAGCCGTCACGTGCGGCCTGCTGCGACCGGCGCCCGCCGCCCTCCCGCTCGTGCTGTTCGGCGCGCTCATGATCTTCAGCGAGCACCGGCGCGTCGTGCTCCCCAACGGGGTCGCGGTGAGCGCCAGCCTGATGATCTGCATGGCCGCGATCGTGGTGTTCGACCGCGACGGGGCGCTCCTCGGTCCGCTGCTCGTCGGTGTCGCGAGCGCGCTGTACCTCCCGCACTTCCGTCGCGGCCGTCGCGGGTGGATCGTCTTCAACGCGGGCGTGTTCGCCCTGGCCTACTCGGCCGCTGCGGTCGCGTACAGCGCGGTGCCGCACTGGCCGGCGGCGGAGATGCCCGCGGCGCTGCTCGCGGCGGTGCCCGCAACCCTGACGTTCGTGCTCGTCAACTGGGCGTTGCTCGCGGCGTCGTACGTGATCGAAGACGGTCGCCCGGTGCGCGAGCTGGCGCAGGCACTCGGGCCGTCGCTCGTGCAGGCGGTGCCGTTCGCGTTCGTCGGCGTCTGCCTCGGACGGCTGTACCTCGACGTCGGTCCGGCGGTCGTGCTCCTGCTCGTCGTGCCGATCCTCGTCGCGCGCGACACGTTCGCGTCCTACCTGGAGGTGAAGCGCGCGAACGAGGAGACCGTGCAGATGCTCGTGCGCGCGCTCGAGGCCAAGGACCGCTACACGGCGGGCCACGCCGAGCGCGTCGCGAACTACGCGCGCCTCATCGGCGAGGAGCTGCGCTTCACACCCGCCCGGCTCGAGCGACTGCGATTCGCCGCGCTCATGCACGACATCGGCAAGCTCGTCGTCCCGAACCATCTTCTCAACAAGCCGGGCAAGCTCACGGCCGAGGAGTTCGCCCGCGTGCGCATGCACGAGAGCGTGTCGGCGCAGATGCTGTCGCACATCGATTTCCTCGCGCCGGTCGCGCAGTCGTCGCTCAGCGAGCACACGGAGTACCAGCCCGACGACGCCAAGCATCCGATCGAGCCCTACATCGTGATGGTCGCCGACGCCTACGACGCGATGACCTCGACCCGGTCGTACCGGCTGGCGCTCCCGCGCGACGTCGCGATCGAGGAGCTGCGCGACAAGGCCGGGACCCAGTTCCACCCGGAGTGCGCCGACGCGCTGATCCGCGCGCTCGAGCGCATCGGCGCGGCGCACGACGTCGACGCCGCGGCGGTGCAGCCCCATTGGCAGTTCACGCCCCCCGAAGCCGGTGTCGGCTCGGCCGGTCTCGGCGACCTGATCGGTGATGCCGAAGAGCACCGTGACGCCGAACGGGCGGATGGCGACGCGGCGGAGCGTCGGCGATGAGGTTGCGCTTCCGCATCGCGTGGGCCGTGGTGGGCAGCCTCGTCGCGACCGTCACCGTGCACGCGGCGCAGCCGCATTCGACGGCGGCCGGCGCGGTGTTGCTCGCCGCCGGAGTCGTGCTGGGTGAGTTGCTGGTGCTGCGCCTCGACGACGGCACCGGCCTGCCCCTGTCGTACGCGATGCTTCTCGTGCTCGTCACCACGTTCGAGCCGGCCGCGGCCGCGGCGCTGGTCGTGGGAGCCGAGCTCGTGGCGATTGTCGTGCGGGTCGAGCCTCGCCGGGCCCTGGCACGCGTGGGGATCGGAATCCAGAGGGTGCTGGTCGCGGCCGGCGCGCTCGGCACGTATCGCGTCGCCCGCCAGGCGTTCGGAAGTCACGGACATCTCGGTGCGGTGCTCGGTGCGCTCGTGGTCACGGTGATCGGGGCCATCGTCGTCGACGAGTTGCTGCGCGTCGGGTTCCGCCGCGGCAGCGGGCTGGCCGGACGCGGGACCGTCGCGTGGAGCGCGCTCGGGTCGTGCGCGGTGCTCATGTCGGTCGGGTACTCGGGCGTCAACGGGCGCGGCGAGCTCGGCGTGTGGGGACCGCTGCTCTTCTCGATCCCGCTCCTCGGCACCTGGTACTCGTTCGAGCGTCTCGACTCGATCAGCCGCACCTACCGCCAGACCATCGAGGCGCTCGCCATGGCACCCGAGCTCGGTGGGGTGGTGCGACCCGGGCACGCGACGCGCGTGGCGGCCCTCGCCTCGCAGATCGGGCGCGAGCTCGATCTCGACGACGCGCACCTCGAGAACCTCGAGACCGCCGCGTTGCTCCACCACGTCGGTCAGGTGACGCTCGACGAACCGCCTCCCGGCGCGCGTCCCGATCTCCGTGAGGTCGCGACGGTGACCGCCGCGCTCCTCCGTGAGATCGACCCGCTGCACGCGGCCGCCGAGATCGTCGCGGGGGAGTCGATGGGTGCGCGCGACGCGCTGCGCCTGCCGTCGCCGCGTCGGGGTTCGCCGGTTGCGGTCGCGAGCCAGGCGTTGAAGGTCGCGAGTGCGTTCGACGATCTCACCGAAGGCGCCGCCGACCGGTCGGCCGCAGCGCTCGAGGTCCTGTATTCGAGCCCCGGCTACGTGTACGACTCACGAGCGCTCGAGGCGCTCGAGCGCATCCTGGATCGCGACGGTCGGGTGCGGCGTCCGCGCCGGCGCTGATCGATCGGCAGCGGGTTCGCGTCCGACTCCGGCGCTGACGGGTTGCCGGGCCGGTTTCCGCGTCGCGCCGGCGGTACGCCCCCGACGGGTCCCGACGGCGACCGGGGCCGGTGCCCCGGTCACGTCGGCGGCGGGAACGCCGGCTTGGGGCGCCCCGGGAGCGATGTCGCGAAGTTGCAGGGGCGACTGCGCACGCGAGCGCCGGGCGCGGCGGCTGGCCCAGTAGGTCGCGTCGACGAGGCCGAACGCGATGATCAGGTCGCCGAAGGAGATGATCGCGTTCAGGCGGCGCAGCACGATGATGTCGGTGAGCACGAGCAGGTGATCGCCGGGCTCACGCGGGTGGTGCTTCACCGTCGCGCTGATCGCGTTCTGCCCGCGCTGCCAGTCGGGTGGGATCCGCACCGGCATGCCCTGGTCGATCGTGACGACGAAGCCGTTGAGCGCGACGCCGATCAGCACGACCGCCATGCCCCGCACGAGCACGTTGCCCGCGCAGAAGCCGACGAGGATCACGTACGACGCGACGAGGATGCCGAACCCGACGTTGTGCCAGCTGGAGCGGGGGATCACGCCGGTGTCGAGCAGGAGTTGCAGGCCGAGGCCGAGCGCGAGAAGGCCGCCCCAGCGCCAGGGCGCGTCGGCGAGTCGGCGGTAGCTGCCGCCCGTGAGGACCGGGACCAGCGCAGCGACGAGCACCACGAGGCCGAGAAACGACACATATGCATTCTTATGGGCGCGCTCGCTGGATTTGGGTGATGCTCACGTTTGTCCTGTGTCCGCCCGCTCGCTGCGCCTGACGCGGGGTGGGAGTGGGGCGGGTCGCTTGTTCGCTTCGCTCACCGCTCTGGCGCCGACGGTTGCGCTCGGTGCTTGTCCGGTCGCACTCGCTGCGCTCGCCGCTCCGGACGCGGGATGGGCGCTCCGCCCTACGATGCCGGGCGTGAGCGGATCCGAGGTTCGGTACGAGGTCGACGGGGCGATCGCGCGGGTCACGATCGATCGTCCGGAGCGGCGCAACGCGATGTCGTTCGGGGTCATGCAGGGGCTGCTCGACGCCGTTGCCCGGGCCCGGGCCGACGACGTCGTGCGCGTCGTCGTGCTCACCGGTGCCGGCGACCGCGCGTTCTGCGCGGGGGCCGACCTCGGTGGCATCGCCGAGAACGCCGGACCGGCCGCGGTGCACGACGCGCGCGGCCTGCTCGCCGACCTGTTCCGGGCGATGTACGGCCTCGGCAAGCCGACGATCGCCCGGGTGCGCGGCTACGCGCTCGCCGGTGGCTTCGGTCTCGCCTGCGCCTGCGATCTGATCGTGGCGGCCGACGACGCGATCTTCGGGACCCCAGAGATCGACGTCGGTCTCTGGCCCTACATGATCACGGTGCCGCTGCTGCGCTCGCTGCCGCCGAAGCGGGTGCTCGAGCTGATGATGACGGGTCGCCGGGTGAACGCCGCCGAAGCGGAGCGCCTCGGTTTCGTCACGACGGTCGTTCCCGCCGCGGAGCTCGATCCAACGGTCGACGCGCTCGCCGCGACGCTCGCCGCCAAGTCGCCGTTGATCATGCGCTGGGGTCGCGATTCCTTCTATCGGGTGCTCGAGCAGCCCGACTCCGACGGCGCGCTCGCCTACCTCCAGACAATGCTCTCGATCACCACCCAGACCGAGGACGCGGCCGAGGGCGTCACCGCGTTCGCGCAGAAGCGCCCGCCCGAATGGAGCGGTCGATGAGCCCCGACCCGAAGAGCCCCGAAGCAGCCGTCCCTCCGCCGACCGGGAGCCCGGTCTCGAGCGCGGGTGGCGACGTCCACGACTGGGGGCCGCTCATCGGCGAGCTCGCGCGTCGCAAGGAGCGCGCGCTCGAGATGGGTGGCACCGATCTCGTCGCCCGTCAGCACTCGCTCGGCAAGTTGACCGTGCGCGAGCGGCTGGAGCTGCTCGTCGATCCGGGCTCGTGGGTCGAGTACGGGCTGCTCGCCGACCACATGGACGCCGGCCTCGGCGACCGGTACCTCGCCGCCGACGGCGCGGTGACGGGAGTCGGCACGATCGACGGGCGCCCGGTCGCGATCGCGGCGTACGACTTCACCGTGATGGCCGGCTCGATGGGGCGCGTCGGCGAGGAGAAGATCAAGCGCCTCCGCGCCCACGCGCTCGGCAAGCGCATGCCGATGGTGTGGCTGCTCGACTCCGCGGGTGCGCGCATCCAGGCGACCAGCGGTTCGTCGTTCGCGGGGGCCGGCGATCTGTTCCGCGAGCAGGTCGCGATGAGCGGTGTCGTGCCGATGGTCGCCGCGATGCTCGGTCATTGCGCCGCCGGAACCGCCTACATCCCCGGGCTCGCCGACTTCGTGCCGATGGTGAAGGGCACGTCGTCGATGGCCCTCGGCGGTCGTCATCTCGTGAAGGCCGCGGTCGGCGAAGACGTCACCGAGGACGAGATGGGCGGTTCGGGGGTGCACACGAAGATCTCGGGGGTCGCCGATCTCGAGGTCGCCGACGACCGGGCCTGCCTCGACACCGTCCGCCGCTACCTCTCGTTCTTCCCGTCGCACAACGGGGAGCCCCCGCCGACGCGCGAGTGCAGCGACCCCGTCGACCGCAGGGTCGAGGAGCTCTACGACATCGTGCCGACCGCGCCCCGGCGCGCGTACGACGTCCGCAAGGTCGTGACCGCGATCGCCGACGACGGCGACGTGTTCTGGATGAAGCCCGACTGGGCGAAGAACATCGTGACCGGATTCGCGCGCATCGGCGGCGCGCCGATCGGTGTCGTCGCCAACCAGCCAATGGTGCTCGGGGGCGCGCTCGACGTGAACGCGGCCGACAAGGCCGCGCGCTTCGTCTGGCTCTGTGATGCGTTCAACATCCCGCTCGTCTTCCTGCACGACGTGCCCGGGTTCATCGTGGGCTCGGCGGTCGAGAAGCAGGGGATCATCCGCCACGGCGCCAAGATGCTGTTCGCGGTGTCGGAGGCGACGGTGCCGAAGATCAGCGTTGTGATGCGCAAGAGCTACGGGGCCGGGTACTTCGTCATGAACGGGCTCGCGTACGAGGCGGACTACATCGTCGCCTGGCCGACCGCCGAGATCGCGGTGATGGGGCCCGACGGCGCGGTCGCGATCATCCACCGGCGCACCCTCGAGGCGGTTCCCGAGGAGCAGCAGGCGCAGCGGCGGCTCGAGCTCGCGGAGGAGATCCGCGCCCACATCGACCCGTACGTCGCGGCCGGTCACGGTCAGCTCGACGACGTGATCGACCCGGCCGACACCCGGGCCGCGATCGCCCGCGGGCTCGCGATCTCGGCGTCCAAGCGCGTCGATCGCCCCTGGCGCAAGCACGGAGTCCTGCCGGTGTAGATGGTCGGGCTCGCAAGCTCGCCCGACATGACGCGGGATGGGAGCGAGCCGGGTCGCGTGCTCGCTCCGCTCGCCGCTTGCCGGAGGGGCTAGCTTCTGCGCCGTGCACGAGGTCAGAGCCGAGATCACCGCCAGCGTCTGGAAGGTGGTCGTCGAAGAGGGCCAGATGGTCGCCGAGGGCGCCGAGCTGGTGATCCTGGAGTCGATGAAGATGGAGATCCCGGTGATCACCGAGGTCCCCGGGGTGGTGCGCGAGCTGCACGTCGAACCGGCGCAGACCGTGCAGGAAGGCGATCTCATCGCCCTCATCGACGAGTCGTGATCCGGTTCCGGTCGTGATGCGATTGCGGTCGTGATCCGGTTCGAGGCAGTCGGTCGGGTCGGCGTCGCCACGATCGATCGCACCGAGAGGCGCAACGCGCTCGACGCGACGCACTGCGACGACCTGCGCGCCGCTCTCGCCGAGCATCGGGATCTCCTGGCTGTCGTCGTGACCGGCGCGGGCTCCGCGTTCTGCGCGGGCGCCGATCTCGGTACGCGCTTCGCCGACGGCGGTGGCCGCGGTGCCGACACGTTCCGCCCCGCGTTCGAGCGGGTGCTCGACGCGATCGTCGACCATCCCGTGCCGGTGATCGCCGCGGTCCACGGGCCCGCGATCGGGGCGGGAATGCAGCTCGCGGTGGCGTGCGACATCCGTATCGCCGGGCCCGACGCGCGGCTCTCGATCCCGGGCGGGCGGCTCGGCATCCTGTTGAGCCCCACCAACATCGCGCGCCTCGCGATGCTCGTCGGGCAGGGGGCGGCACGCGACTTCCTGCTCACCGGCCGCTCGGTCGACGCGGCCGAGGGCGCGACGCTCGGCCTCGTGCAGCGATTGGCCGACCACCCGGTCGCCGCCGCCCGAGACCTGGCCCACGAGATCGCCTCGTTGGCGCCGCTCACCGTGCGCGGCCACAAGCGAGCGTTGAACCTGGTCGCCGCGGCTGCCGCGCTCGGGCCGGAGGCCCGGGGCGAGATCGACGCGCTCGAGGCCGCGGCGTTCGCCTCCCACGACCTCGAAGAGGGCATGGCCGCGTTCGCCGAGAAACGGGCGCCCCGCTTCGAAGGTCGCTGAAATCCCGACGGTCGATCGCGCCTAATCTCGTCGTATGCCGCTCTTCGACGCCGGTGGACTGCTCGTCATCGGCCTGCTGCTGTTCTGGCTCTGGGCGATCTACGACGTCGTGACCACGGACGCGAGCCGGACGCGCAACCTGCCGAAGATCATGTGGATCATCGTGGTGGTGCTGCTGGGCTGGCTCGTGATCGGCCCGCTGCTGTGGATGTTCCTGGGCCGGCCCGTCCGGACCAGCGGCGCCGCGAGCCACCCGCAGGCCCAGCGCCGGCCCCGCCGGGCGGCGGCGGCCCCGGAGCCCGAGGTGCCCCGCGACACGGCCCAGCGGGTCGTCACCGATCGCCGCTCCGCCGAGCTCGACCGGATGCTCGAGGAGTGGGAGCGCACTCGCCGGGACGAGGCTGCGCCCGAATCCTGAAGGGCCCTGAAGGCCCTGAAGGCACCGAAGGCCCTGAAGGCCCTCACGCGGCGAGGTCGACGTTCCCGCCGCTGAGGACGATGCCGACGCGGGCGCCCGCGAGATCGGCACTGCGGACCGCGGCGACCGCCACCGCCGCGCTCGGCTCGATCAGCTGCTTGGTGCGGTGCCACACGAAGTGCATCGCCTCGAGGATCTCCTCCTCGGTGACCGTCACGATCGTGTCCACGTGCTCGGAGAGCACGGCGAAGGTGCGGGCCGACAAGCCGGTGAGCAGGCCGTCGGCGATCGTCGCCGGCGGATTCGGCGCCACGAGATGCCCGGTCGCGAGCGAACGCGCGGCGTCGTCGGCCGCGAGGGGCTCGGCGCCGACGATCCGCGTCTTCGGGTCGATGCCGTGCACCGCGATCGCGGTTCCCGCGAGCAGCCCGCCGCCGCCGACGGGCGCGACCACCACGTCGAGCCCGGGGATCTGACCCACGAGCTCGAGCGCGGCCGTTCCCGCGCCCGCGATCACGTCGTCGTTGTCGAAGGGGTGGATCTCGACCGCGCCGGTCTCGGCGATCACACGCGCGACCGCGGCCTCGCGTGCCTCGATGGTCGGCTCGCACAGCACGATCCGCGCCCCGTACGCCTCGATCGCCGAGCGTTTCGTACGCGACGCGGTGTGGGGCACGACGATGTGCGCGGCGATCCCACGCGTGCGTGCCGCAAGCGCCAGCGCCGCCGCGTGGTTCCCCGAAGAATGGGCGGCAACTCCCCGTGCGGCCTCGGCGGGCGCGAGCAGCTGCACCGCGTTGGTCGCCCCCCGGTACTTGAACGCACCGACCCGCTGCAGGTGCTCGCACTTGAGGAACGCTCGGGTGTCGAGCCACTCGTCGAGCGTGCGCGACGTCATCACCGGGGTGCGGTGCACGTACGGCGCGATACGCGCCGCGGCCGCCTGCACGGCCTCGAACGTCGGAGTCACGCTCGGCGCGCCATCCGTGCCGGCCCGGTCAGAAGTTCGCCGGGAGGAGTCGCTCGAAGTACACGTAGAACGCGAACAGCACGGCGAGGAACGGGCCGATACCCACGAGCCAGGTGAGCGGGTGCCGGAAGCGCCGGTACCCCCACCACCACAGCAGGCCGATGAGCAGCGTGACCGCGCCCCAGAAGAAGGTCGGCCCCCGCGACGACGTGTCGCCCGAGAGGCTCTGCTGCAACGACGACTGTGTGCTGCCGCTGCTCGGCGAGGGCACGATGTTGACCGGCACGCTCGCACGCGCGGGTGAGCTGCGGTTCACGACGAGGCGGGCGTGGATCACGAGCCGTTCCCGCGCGGAGAAGCGGGGGTTGCACGTGGTGAGGGTGAGCTGGGCATCCGTCGTCGGACCGACGACCGCGATGTCGGTCGGGGCGACGATCAGCTGTTGCGTGACCCGGTAGCGGAAGTGGCCGTAGGTGGTGTCGATGAGGATGTCGTCGCCGGCGGCGAGCTCGTTCAGCCGGTAGAACGGCTTCCCGTGCGTGGTGCGGTGCCCGGCGATCGCGGCGTTACCGAGCTGCCCCGGCATCGGGGTGGCGGGATAGTGGCCCGGTCCCTTCGAGAGGTCGTCGCGGGCGGTGCCCTGGACGAAGATCAGGTCGACGCCGATGCGGGGGATGCGAATGCGGCCGATCAGACCACCTTCGGTGATGGTCTGCACGTGCTGCGGCACGGTGGTGGGCGGCCGCGTCGTCCCCGACCGGCCGGTCGTGGTCGACCGCGGTGACGTGGTGGAAGTCGTGGAGCCGACGGTGGGATTGTCGTGCAGCTCGGTGTTGAACCGCGCCTTGAGATCGTTCTGCGCCCGGGCCGTGAAGATCCCCGTTCCCCACAGCTGATAGGCGACGAACAGGAGGATCAGCAGCCCCACGGTCACCAGCATCCGCCCGAGGCTGGCGGCCGTCCTGCGCACGATCGTCGAGACTACTGGTGCCGCCCGCTCGCTTCGGTCCAGCGGTTCGCCGCTGCCCGGGCGGCGTCCGTACACTCGCGCGGTATTGCTCCCGGGCCTCGGAGGGCCGCGTTGCCCGTCGTGTGCATCCGCTCGGCCGTGTGCCTGCTCGACCGGTTTCCCGCCCTGGCCGGCGCCGATCTCGATGTCGACGAGGGTGAGATCGTGCTGCTGTCGGGGCCCAACGGAGCCGGGAAGTCGACGCTGCTTCGCCTCCTCGCGGGTCTGCTCCCGCTGCGCTCTGGTGCCGCGACCGTGCTCGGCCACGACCTCGCCCGCGACCGGCGCTCCGTTCGCCGCGAGATCTCCCTGGTCGGCCACCAGACCTTCTGTTACGACGACCTCACCACCGTCGAGAACCTGCACTTCGCGGCGCGGGCCGCGGGCAAGTCGGCGGCGGCGGCCGACGGCGCACTCGAGCGCCTCGGGCTGGCGCGCGTGGCGAAGGTCGTGCACGGCCGCCTCTCGGCCGGTCAGCAACGACGGCTCGCGCTGGCGATCGCCATCGCGCGCGACCCGCGGTTGCTGCTGCTCGACGAGCCCCACGCGGGTCTCGACACCGCCGGTCGTGAGCTGCTCGACGCGATCGTGTCCGACGCCGCCGGCGAGGGCCGCACGGTGGTGCTCGCGTCCCACGAGCTCGGGCGGGCCCGCGCCCTCGCGCACCGCGAGGTCAGGATCGTCGCCGGCCGCGCCGAACCCGTCACCCACCCGGTGCTCACATGAGCGAGCGGGCGGACGCAGCCGACGTGAGAACGACACTCGGCCCAGGAGCGAGCGGGGCCCGAGCGGCCCGGCGCCGCAGGCGCCAAGAGCGGAAGTCGCGGCAGTCATGATGTCGCTGTGGCGTGAGGCGGGGCTGGTCGCGGGGAAAGACCTGCGCATCGAGCTGCGCTCCCGGGTCGCGATCCAGCAGATCGCGGCGTTCGGAGCCATCGTCCTGCTGCTCTTCGCCTTCGCGCTCGACCCCGACCGGGGCATCCTGCCGCGCGTCGCGCCCGGCCTCTTCTGGGTCGCGGTGCTCCTCTCGTCGCTGCTGGCGATCTCGCGGGCCTTCGCGGTCGAGGCCGAGAACGGCGCCCTCGACGGGCTGCGCCTCTCGGGCATCGACGGGGCCGCCATCTTCCTCGGCAAGGCCGCCGCCATCGCCGTGCAGCTCGTCATGCTCGAAGTCGTGCTCGCGGTCGGGGTGTTCGTCCTCTACGACGTGCCGGTGGTGGGCCTCGTCGCCCTGATCCCCGCGGCGTTGGCCGCGACCGCCGGCATCGCTGCGGCCGGTACCGTCTACGGCGCGCTGGCCGGTGGCCTGCGGCAGCGGGAGACGTTGCTCCCGCTCCTCGTCCTGCCGGTCGTCGCGCCGGTCATGATCGGTGGTACCCGGGCCTTCGAGGCCGCGCTCGGCGGCACGACCTCGCAAGCCTGGCCCTGGGTTCAGCTCCTGACCGTGTTCGCGGTCGTGTACGTGATGATGGGTGTGCTGGCCTTCGGCCCGCTCCTGGAGGAGTCATGAAGAAGCAGGCGGAGACCACCAAGAGGCGGGTGCCGTGGTTCGGGGCGCTCGTGGTGGTGGTGCTCGCGGCGACGGCGCTCATGGCGCTGGTGATCGCGCCGCCCGATGCGCAGCAGGGCAACGCGCAACGGCTGATGTACCTCCACGTGCCCTCCGCGTGGGTCGCGTACCTCGCGTTCGCGGCGACCGCGATCGCTTCGGTCCTCTGGCTCGTGCCCCGCACCCGATCGACGAGCTGGGACCTCCTCGCGGGCGCGTCGGCCGAGGTCGGCGTGGTGTTCACCGGCCTCATGCTGGTCGTCGGCTCGATCTGGGGGAAGCCGATCTGGGGATCCTGGTGGGAGTGGGACGCGCGGCTCACGACCACGGCGGTGCTCTTCTTCCTCTATCTCGGCTACCTCGCGTTGCGCCGGGCGGGCGGCAGCCCCGACCAGCGGGCCAAGCGCAGCGCGATCGCGGCGCTCGTCGCGTTCGTCGACGTCCCGATCGTGCACTTCTCGGTGAACTGGTTCGAGACGCTGCATCAGCAGGGCACCGTGTTCAACCGCAAGCTGGGTGAGGCCGAGATCTCCGGCACGATGGCCACCACCCTGGTGCTGTCGGTCGTCGCCTTCACGTTGCTCTACTGCTACCTCGTCGTGCGGCGCATGGAGCTGCTCGCGCTCGAAGAGGGCTTCGAGGAACGCGAGCTCGCCCTCGCGATCGAGGAGCGCCTCGCGCAGGAGACGCCCGCAACGGTCGCGAGCGTGCCGTCATGAAGCACAGCTACTGGGGATACGTCGGCGCGGGCTACGGGATCGTGTTCACCGTGCTCGTCGCGTACACGGGCTGGCTCCAGGCCAAGCTCCGCCGCACGCGCCGTTCCGCACGTGAGCTCCCGGACCCACGATGAGCGTGGAGCCGGAGCCGCCGAACCCGAAGCCGCGCGCGCGCGGGATCCGCGCCCGCTACGTCGTGGCCTCCCTCCTGTGCGCGGGAGTGGTGGCCTGGCTGCTCATCGGCGGCCTCGCGGCCAACATCGTCTACCTGCGACCCGTCTCCTACGCGGTGCAACACCGTGCCCAGCAGGGCTCGCACACGTTCCGGATGGCCGGCCAGGTCGAGCCGGGCACGATCGTCCAGACCAAGGGTGGCGTGAAGTTCTCGATGACCGACGGCAAGGCGGCCGCGGCGGTCGACCTCCAGGGCAGCCCACCCGACCTGTTCAAGAACTGCGCGCCGGTGGTCGTCGAAGGGCGGTGGGCGGGCAGCACGTTCCTCGGTGACCGCCTCCTGATCCGCCACGGGGCGCAGTACTCGCCGAAGGCGTACAAGATCCCCGACGTCAAGGACGCCAAGTGCCCGCCGGCGGCGGTCTCGTGAGCGCGGTTCCCGTGAGGGCGCCCGCGTGAGGGCATCGCTCGGCTACGCCGCGCTCAGCGTCGGCGCGGCGTCGTGCCTGCTCGGCATCTTCACGTTGCTGGCCGGGTTGAAGACCGGCAGCGAGCGCCTGCTCGCGGTCGGTCGGCGCTACGTGATCGGCATCGCGGCCGCCGCCGCGGTCGCCGTCGGCGCGATGGAGTGGGCGCTGAACACCCACGACTACGCGATCAAGTACGTCGCCGGGAACGTCGCGAACGCAACACCGCGGCTCTTCACGATCACCGCGCTGTGGGGTGCGCTCGAGGGCTCGATCCTGCTGTGGGCGCTGATCCTCTCCGGCTACCTCGTCGCCGTCACGCTGTTGTTCCGCAAGCGCGGTACCGACCCGCTCGTGGCGTGGGCGACGGTCACCGGCTACTCGGTCGCGCTGTTCTTCTTCGGCCTGATGCTCGGGCCCGCGAACCCGTTCAAGGTGGTGAGCGGGCTCGAGCCGGCCAATGGATCCGGGCCGAATCCGCTGCTCCAGGATCACGTGCTCATGGCGTTCCACCCGCCGATCCTCTACCTCGGGTACGTCGGGATGACGGTGCCGTTCATGTTCGCGGTCGGCGCGCTCGTCACCGGCCGGTTCGGTGAGGGCTGGCTCGTCGACGTGCGCCGTTCCACGTTGATCGCGTGGGGCTTCCTCACGATCGGCATCATCCTCGGGGCGTGGTGGAGCTACGAGGTGTTGGGATGGGGTGGCTACTGGTCGTGGGACCCGGTCGAGAACGCGTCGTTCATGCCCTGGCTCACCGCGACGGCGTTCATCCACTCGCTGATGGTGCAGGAACGCCGCGGGATGCTCCGCGTGTGGAACCTGTCGCTCGTGATCGCGACGTTCTGCCTCACGATCCTGGGCACGTTCCTCACGCGCTCGGGTGTCATCAACTCGGTGCACGCGTTCTCGCAGTCGAACATCGGTCCGGCCCTGCTCGGCTTCCTCGGCCTGGTGGTCGCGGTCGGCATCGGGCTCATCGCGTGGCGGGGCGACAAGCTCCATACGCCCGGGCGCATCGACTCGCCCCTCTCGCGTGAGGCCGCCTTCCTCGCGAACAACCTGCTCTTCGCCGGGTTCGCGTTCGTGGTGCTCATGGGCACGGTGTTCCCGCTCCTGGCCGAGGCGCTCCAGGGCCGGCAGCTCTCGGTCGGTCAGCCCTACTTCGATCGCCTCGTCGTGCCGATCGGGATCGGGCTGCTCTTCCTGATGGCCGTCGCGCCCGCGTTGCCGTGGCGCGCGGCGAGCGGCGAAGTGCTGCGCCGACGCCTGCTCGTGCCCGCGTACATCGGTGTCACGACGATGGTCGTCACCGTCGCGTTCGGCGCGCACGGGATCGCACAGGTCGTGTCGTTCGGCCTCGGCTCGTTCGCGTTGGCCGGCATCGGGCGCAACATGATCAGCGCGGTGCGGGCGCGCCGCAGCGCGTACGGGGAGGCACCGCCCGTCGCGGTCGTGAACACCGTGCGCGGGAATCCGCGTCTCTACGGCGGCCTGATCGTGCACGCGGGTGTCGTGATCATCGCGATCGCGCTCGGCGTGTCGTCGGGTTACGCGACCCGTCGAGAGGTGAGCCTGCAAGCCGGTGAGTCCGCGAAGGTCGCCGGTTACACGGTCACGTATCTCGGTCGCACGATCGACGCGAACGCGCAGAAGACCACCATCTCGGCGCGCGTCCGGATCCGCCAGGGGAGCCACACGCTCGGTGTGTACACGCCGGCGATCTCGTCGTTCCCCAACAGCGACGGCGGTATCGGCACCCCGTCGGTGCACACCGGCATCCTGCGCGACGTGTACCTCACGCTCGTGTCGAGCCCGACCGAGGGGCGCGTGACCCTCGGCGTCGCGGTGAATCCGCTCGTGGCGTGGCTCTGGACCGGCGGTCTGGTGATGGGGCTCGGCACGGGCGTCGCCCTGGTCCCCATGAAACGGCGGCGGGTGCGACTGCCCGATCCGCAGGGCCCGCCGAGCGGCGCGGCCGAGGAACCGAGCGCGGAGGACGACCTGGCCCCGGTGGCCGCGGGATGAAGCATCCGGCCCGCAAGATCGCGTTGGCGGTGGGAGCGCTGTTCGTCGCCTTCGCCGTCCTGCTCGCGAGCCAGGTGCACGTGAGCCCCTCGTTCAAGGGCGGCCGGCTACTGAGCAAACCGGTGCCGACGTTCGATCTCCCTTCCCTCACGGGTGGCCCGGACGTCCGCTCCGACGACCTGCAGGGCAAGGTCGTGCTCGTGAACTTCTGGAACTCGTGGTGCATCCCGTGCCAGCAGGAGCACGCGGCGCTCTCGGCCTTCTACGCGCGGCATCACGCCGACGGCGACTTCGAGATGGTGGGGATCGTGCGCGACGACACCGCCTCGGCCGCGCGCGCGTGGGTGCGTGCGCACCACGACGGATGGTCGTTCGTGACCGACCCGCAGGGCCAGACCTCGGTCGCGTTCGGTACGACCGGTCAGCCCGAGAGCTACATGATCGCCGCGAACGGCATCGTGGTCGGCGTGCAACGCTCGGCCGTGTCCGTCGACGACCTCGAGAAGATGCTCGCCGTCGCGAAGAGCAGCGCATGAGCCCGCGCGTGCGCGTGTGGTTGCCGTGGGCGTTCCTCGGCGTGGTGCTCGCCGTCGTGCTCGTCGTGGTCGTGGCGAGCTCGCAACCGAGCAACTCGCCGACGGCCCGTGCGAACCGCCTCGCGCACGAGTTGCGGTGCCCGACGTGCGAGTCGGAAGCCGTGGCCAACAGCCAGGCCCCCGCGGCCGTCGCCATTCGCGTCGAGATCAAGCGCCGTATCGCCGCCGGCGAGAGCGACGCCGAGATCCGGGCCGCGGTGGTGAAGAGCTACACGCAGTACGTGCTGCTCCTCCCCGACGGCCACGGCATCGGCATGATCGTGTGGGGTGCGCCGATCGCGGTGTTGTTGCTCGGAGCCGGAGGGCTCGCCATCGCGCTGCGGCGATGGTCGCAGCAGCCTCGCCTCGCGGCCACGGCGGCCGACGAGGAGCTCGTGGCCCGGGCCCGGAGCGAAGAGTGACGGTCGAGGTCGACGACCGCGAGGCGCTCGAGGCTCAACGCGTGTTCCTCCTGCGGTCGCTCGACGATCTCGAGGAAGAACGTGTGGCCGGCAACATCGACGACGACACGTACGCGCGCCTGCACGCCGACTACACGGCG
>DAIQOP010000315.1:0-3760 GCA_036787815.1 Actinomycetota bacterium | reverse complement strand
TGGACGCGATCCGTGGCCGCAGCGTGCCCGAGGCGCGAACCGTTCTCGCCTTCTCGACCCGGGACGTCGCGCGCGACATCGGCAAGGTGCTGCGCTCGGCCGTTGCCAACGCCGAGGCCAATCACGGCTTCTACGGCGACGAGATGATCATCTCGGCCTGCTTCGCCGACGAAGGCCCGGTCTTGAAGCGCTGGAAGCCGCGCGCTCGCGGCCGCGGAGTGGCTCGTGGTGCGCGACTTCTCCGAGATCGAGACCGCGTCGATCTGGCACGATTCGCCGGAGATCGAGACGGGGGAGTTGCAGACCGAGACCATCGGTACCGAGGTGTTCTTCCTGCCCGCGGCTGCGCACACGGAGAAGGACGGCAGCTTCACGAACACCCAGCGGCTCCTGCAGTGGCACCACCGGGCGATCGAGCCGCCGGGCGACGCGCGCTCGGAGCTGTGGTTCATGTACCACCTCGGTCGCCGCCTCCGCGAGCGGCTCGCCCGCTCGACCGATCCGCGCGACCGGCCGTGCTCGACCTCACCTGGGACTACCCGACCGCGGGCCCGCTCGCCGAGCCGAGCGCCGAGGCCGTGCTGCGGGAGATCAACGGTCGCGACGCCCACGGCGCCCCGCTCCCGGGCTTCACCGAGCTGCGCGCCGACGGATCGACCACCTGCGGATGCTGGATCTACTCCGGCTGCTATGCCGGTGGCGTCAACCAGACCGCACGCCGGCGGCCGGGCGGGGAGCAGAGTTGGGTCGCTCCCGACTGGGGATGGGCGTGGCCCGCGAACCGGCGCATGCTCTACAACCGCGCGTCGGCCGACCCCGGCGGGCGCCCGTGGTCGGAGCGCAAGCGTTACCTCGCGTGGGACGACGACGCGAGGCGGTGGACCGGGCCCGACGCCGCCGACTTCGTCGCCGACCGAGCGCCCGACTACGAACCGCCGCCCGACGCGCTGGCCGCCGACGCACTGCGCGGCGACGCGCCCTTCGTGATGCAGTCCGACGGGCTCGCGTGCCTGTACGTGCCGACCGGGCTCGTCGACGGGCCCTTCCCGACGCACTACGAGCCGCACGAGTCGCCGTTCCACAACCCGCTGTATCCCGTGCAGGCGAACCCGACTCGCCGCACCTACCGGCGGGGCGGCAACGCGTACCACCCCGTCGACGGCGAGCCCGGTGCCGACGTGTTCCCCTTCGTGATGACGACCTACCGGCTCACCGAGCACCACACTGCAGGTGCGATGAGCCGCAACCTCTCGCACCTCGCGGAGCTCCAGCCCGAGATGTTCTGCGAGGTCAGCCCGCAGCTCGCCGAGGAGCGCGGGCTCGAGCCGGGCGGCTTCGCCACGATCGTCACCGCGCGCACCGCGATCGAGGCGCGCGTCACCGTGACCGACCGGCTCGCGCCGCTCGTGGTGCAGGGGCGCCCGCTGCACCAGGTCGGGCTGCCGTACCACTGGGGCCAGCGTGGGTTGAGCACCGGCGACTCCGCCAACGACCTGTTCCCGCTCGCCCTCGACGCGAACGTGTACATCCAGGAGGTGAAGGCGGCCACGTGCGACATCCGGCCGGGGCGGCGCCCGCGCGGCCCTGCGCTCCTCGCGCTGGTGGCCGAGTACCGCGGCCGGGCCGGGATCGAGACCGACGCGCAGCTCGACGGGCCGCCGGCGCGATGACGACACCGACGAGCACGCCGCGCGACGCGCGCGCCGACCCGGCCGACGTGCTCGACCCGGCCGGGGCGGCCGGGTGGGACGCCCACCCCGAACGGGTCGGCTTCTTCACCGACACGTCGCTGTGCATCGGCTGCAAGGCGTGCGAGGTCGCGTGCAAGGAGTGGAACGACGTCCCCGACAACGGGCTGTTGTTCCTCGACAGCTCCTACGACAACACCGGCACGCTGGGCGCGAGCTCGTGGCGCCACGTCGCGTTCATCGAGCAACGGGTGATCGCCGGTGCCGAAGCCCCGTCGCTCCCGTCGCCGACGATCGCGCTCGCCGGCAACGCCGACCCGGCCGCGCCGCTCGCCGCGTCGCCCGAAGCGCGCGACGGCTTCCGGTGGTTGATGAGCTCCGACGTCTGCAAGCACTGCACCCACGCCGCGTGCCTCGAGGTGTGCCCGACCGGATCCCTCTTCCGCACCGAGTTCGGCACCGTCGTGGTGCAGGAAGACATCTGCAACGGCTGCGGGTACTGCATCCCGGCCTGCCCGTTCGGCGTCATCGATCAGCGCAAGGGCGACGGGCGCGCGTGGAAGTGCACGATGTGTTACGACCGGCTCCACGTGGGGCTCGATCCCGCGTGCGCGCAGGCGTGCCCGACCGACTCGATCCAGTTCGGTCCGCTGGCCGAGCTGCGCGTGCGTGCGGCCGACCGGGTCGCGACCCTGCACGAACGCGGTGTCGCGCAGGCCCGCCTCTACGGTCACGACGGCGGCGACGGCGTCGGGGGAGCCGGTGCGTTCTTCCTGCTGCTCGACGAGCCCGAGGTCTACCGACTCCCACCCGATCCGATCGTGACCACGCGCGATCTCCCCGCGATGTGGAAGGCGGCGGGCGCCGCGGCGGGGATGCTCGTCGGGTTGGCGGCCGCGGCCGCGAGGCGGAGATGAACGCTGCGGCTCGGCCTCGGCGCGGCTCCGGCGGCCGTGGTGAGAAGGCGATGGTTCCTCCGGCGGAGTTCCGGAGCTACTACGACCGACCGGTGCTCAAGGAACCGGTCTGGAAGGCGTGGATCCCGGGCTACTTCTTCGCGGGTGGTGTCGCGGCGGGCTCGTCGCTCCTCGCCGAGGCGGCGGCGTGGTCGGGCGATCGGTCGATGGCCCGTCGTGCACGCGCCACCGCGCTCGTGGCGGTCGGAGCGAGCACCGTGTGCCTCGTCGCCGACCTCGGTCGCCCGTCGCGTTTCCATCACATGCTGCGCGTCGCGAAGGTGACGTCGCCGGTGAGCGTGGGGTCGTGGTTGCTCGCCGCGTACGGACCTCTGACCGGCGTCGCGGCCTTCGGTGCGCGAGCGGGCCGGCCCGGAGTGGCGCGTGCCGCCGCAGCCGGCGCGGCCGCTCTGGCTCCCGTCGTGGCCACCTATACCGGCGTGCTCGTTGCCGACACCGCGATACCGGTGTGGCACGACGCGTACCGCGAGCTGCCGTTCGTGTTTGCGGGCGGCGCGGCCGCGAGCGCGGGCGCGCTCGGTGTGCTCATGTCGCCCCGTGGCTCCGAGCGCTCGCCTGCGGTTCGCCTCGCGCTGCTCGGCGCGGTCGCCGAGCTGGCCGCGACGGTCCGGATGCGCCACCGCCTCGGACCGCTGGTCGGTGAGGTCTACGACCAGGGGACCGCGGGCCGGCTCGAGCGCGTGTCGCGCGGCGCGACCGTCGTCGGAGCCGGGCTGTTGCTCGGTCGTCGTCGCGGCGCGCGAACCGCAGGCGCGACCCTGGTGTTCGCCGGGGCCGCGCTCCAGCGTTTCGCCATCGCTGCCGCCGGACACCAGTCGGCGCGCGATCCGAAGTACGTCGTCGTTCCGCAACGAGCGCGTCTCGAGGCGAACTGCTAGACCCGCTGCATGCGGATCTTCATCTCGGTCGACATGGAAGGTGTGAGCGGCGTCACCCGCTGGGAGGACGTCGTCACCGCGGGTCAGGATTACCAACGCGCGCGTTCGTGGATGACGGGCGACGTCAACGCGGCGGTGGTCGGCGCGCGCGCTGCCGGCGCGACCGAGTTCGTGGTCGAGGAGAACCACGGGGTCGAGGCGTTGTGCAACCTGATGC
>DAIQOP010000090.1:3484-13830 GCA_036787815.1 Actinomycetota bacterium | reverse complement strand
CCCGGATACTCCGCCCGAGGCACTTCCTGTTGTAGTCGCAGACCACGCTGCGTGCAATTCCGACTCGCTCACCAGGATGTTCACCACCTCTTCGATTGGCTGCGCGCTTCTAGACTGATCGGTCATGCCTGACGCGATTCCGGAACGACCTGGCCTCGAGGGGCTCGAGGAACGCTGGTCCAAACGCTGGGACACCGATGCGGTGTACCGGTTCGACCGCACTCGCCCCCGGGAGGGGGTGTTCTCTATCGACACACCGCCGCTCACGGTGAGCGGCTCGCTGCATGTCGGTCACGTGTTCTCGTTCACCCACACGGACACGGTTGCCCGGTACCGGCGGATGCGAGGTCTTGCGGTCTTCTATCCCATGGGCTGGGACGACAATGGCCTCGCCACGGAACGCAGAGTCCAGAACTACTTCGGCGTGCGATGCGATCCGCAGCTTCAGTATGACCGTGAATTCGTACCCGAGCAGCACAGCGGCAAATCCGATAAGCGCGAAATGCCCGTTTCCCGCCGAAATTTCGTGGAACTGTGCGGCCGTCTCGTGGTGGAGGACGAGGCGAAGTTCGAGGAGATGTGGCGTCGCCTCGGTCTCTCGGTCGACTGGGGCGTGACGCCGTACGTGACGATCGGCGCGGCGGCACAACGCGCGTCGCAGCGCGCGTTCCTGCGTCAACTCGCGCGCGGCGAGGCGTACAAGGCCGAGGCGCCGACACTCTGGGACATCGACGATCGCACCGCGGTCGCGCAGGCGGAGCTCGAAGATCGCGAGATGCCCGGCGCGTACCACCGGCTCGCGTTCCACCGCCCCGACGGCGGCGACGTCGGCGCCCACGACGTGATGGTGGAGACGACGCGTCCCGAGTTGCTCGCAGCATGCGTCGCGCTCGTCGCGCATCCGTCCGACGAACGGTACCAACCTTTGTTTGGCACCGAAGTGGTGACTCCGTTGTTCGGTGTGCGCGTTCCTGTGCTCGCGCATCGGCTCGCAGAGCCCGAAAAAGGCTCCGGAATCGCCATGATCTGTACCTTCGGCGACACCACCGACGTCACGTGGTGGCGCGAGCTGCAATTGCCGGTGCGCGCGATCGTCGAACGCGACGGCCGAGTGAAGGTCGACGCGCCGGACGGTCTCTCCGACGCCGGCACGCGTGCATACGCGGAGCTCGCGGGGAAGACGATGAAGCAGGCGCGCGCTCGCGTCGTCGAGCTCTTGACCGAATCGGGCGAGCTCGACGGTGAGCCGCGCGCGATCACGCACTCGGTGAAGTTCTACGAGCGTGGTTCGCGACCGCTCGAGATCGTCACGACGCGGCAGTGGTACATCCGCAACGGCGGACGGGACGCGGCACTGCGCGACGCGCTGATCGAGCGTGGAAGCGAGCTGCACTGGTACCCGTCTTACATGCGCCAGCGCTTCGAATCGTGGATCGAGGGCCTGAACGGTGACTGGTTGGTCTCGCGACAGCGCTATTTCGGTGTTCCGTTTCCGGTTTGGTATGCGCTTGATGACGACGGTCGTCCCAATTTCGAGTCCCCACTGACCCCATCGGAAGACATTCTCCCCATTGACCCCGAGAGTGACGCGCCCGCGGGGTATTCGGAATCGCAGAGAAACAAACCCGGAGGATTCACCGCGGATCCCGACGTGATGGACACCTGGGCCACCAGCTCGCTCACCCCGCAGATCGCCTGCGGATGGGTCGACGATCCCGAGCTCTTCGCGCGCACGTTCCCGATGGACCTCCGACCGCAGGCGCACGACATCATCCGCACCTGGTTGTTCTCCACCGTCGTGCGGTCGCACCTCGAGCACGGATGTCTTCCGTGGTCCAACGCTGCGATCTCCGGCTGGGTACTCGACCCGGATCGCAAGAAGATGTCGAAGTCGAAGGGCAATGTCGTCACTCCGATGGAGTGGCTCGACAAGTACGGCGCCGACGGTGTGCGGTACTGGGCCGCGTCCGGGCGCCCGGGCACCGACACCACCTTCGACGAGAACCAGCTGAAGGTCGGGCGCAAGCTCGCGATCAAGATCCTCAACGTCTCGAAGTTCGTGCTCTCGACGTGCGGAGTGGCGCCCGAAGGCGACGCGGGGCTCGACGATCCGTCGCACCTGTCGGAGACGCTCGATCGTTCGCTGCTCGCGGCGCTCGACGAGTTGGTGATCGAAGCGACGAATTCGTTCGAGGAGTACGACTACGCGCGTGCGCTCGAGCGGATCGAGCGATTCTTCTGGGTCTTCTGCGACGACTACGTCGAGTTGGTGAAGGGGCGCGCCTACAGCGGCGCCGACGGGCCCGGTGGTCGCTCTGCGGCGTACGCGCTGCGTCACGCGCTCTCCACACTGCTGCGTCTCTTCGCTCCGTTCGTTCCGTACGTCACCGAAGAGGCGTGGTCGTGGTGGCACGACGGCTCGATCCACGTGGCGTCGTGGCCGGCGAGCGCGGTCGACGGCAGCGGCGACCCGGGCGCGGCGATCGCGCTCGTGTACGAGGTGGCGGCCACGGTGCTGTCGGAGGTGCGGAAGGTGAAGTCGAGCGCGAAGCGGTCGCTCGCGACCCCGGTCGTGCGCGCGGTCGTGTCCGACACGCGCGGACGTCTCGACGCGCTCGAGGCCGCGAGCGCCGACGTGCGCGAAGCCGGCAAGATCCTCGAGCTCGCCACCGTGGCGGTGCCGGCCGGTGTGACGACCGTCGAAGTCGAACTCGCCGCGCCCGAGTGAGCGGATTCGAGCATCCCCGTGCGTGGCTGAACGGCCACGTCAATCTCGAGGCGGGCGTGGGTGTTCCCGCATCGACGCGCCGCGCGACCGCGCCGACGCTCTCGCGCATCCGGAACCTGCTCGATCTGCTCGGCTCGCCGGAACGCGAGTTCCCCGTCATCCATCTCACGGGAACCAACGGCAAGACGTCGGCGAGCCGCATGGTCAGCTCGTTGCTCGAGTCGTTGGGCCTCTCGGTCGGCCGCTACACGAGCCCGAACCTCGAGCGCGTCAACGAGCGGCTCGCGTGGAACGACGAGCTCGTGAGCGACAGCGAGCTCGACGACCTGCTCCGTCTGGTCGCGATGGTGGAACCCTCGCTCGCCGAACCGCCGAGCTACTTCGAGATCCTCACCGCGGCCGCGATGCGGTGGTTCGCGGATCTCGCGGTCGACATCGCCGTGGTCGAGGTCGGACTCGGTGGCACGTGGGACGCGACGAACGTCGTCGACAGCAGTGTCGCCGTCGTCACCAACGTGGCGATCGATCACGTCGAGTACCTCGGGACGACGCGCGAGCAGATCGCGCAGGAGAAGGCCGGCATCGTCAAGCCCGGCTCGACGCTCGTGCTCGGCGAGACCGATCCCGATCTCGTTCCGTTCTTCCTCGCACGCGAGCCGGCCCGCGTGCTGCTGCGCGATCGCGATTTTGCCGTGCTCGCGCAGGAGCTCGCGCTCGGCGGAAGGGTGATCGACCTGTCGAGCCCGGAGGGCAGCTACCCCGATCTCTACCTGCCGTTGCACGGTCGGCACCAGGCCGACAACGCGGCGATCGCGCTCGCGGCCGCGGAGGCGTTCGTCGGCGCCCCGCTGCCCACCACCGTCGTGGCCGACGGGTTCGCGTCGGTGCGCTCGCCGGGCCGCCTCGAAGTCGTGGCGCGCCATCCGCTCGTGCTCCTCGACGGAGCGCACAACGTCGCCGGCGCGGTCGCGCTGCGGAGCGCGCTCGACGAGGAGTTCGCGACCGCGCCCCGCACGCTCGTCGTCGGGCTGTTGCAGGAGAAGGAGCCCCACGAGATGCTCACGGCGATGGGCCTTGACGACGCGGCGCTGCTCGTGTGCTGCCGGCCGCCGAGCGCCCGGGCGCTCGATCCCGGCCTGGTCGCCAAGGCGGCCGAGGATCTCGGCTTCGCGCCGGACCGGATCGAGGTGCACGAATCGGTGCGCGACGCGATCGGCGCGGCCCTCCTCGCGACGCCCGAAGACGGGCAGCTGATCGTCACCGGATCGCTGTACACGGTCGGTGCGGCCCGGGGCGTTTTCGTGAAATCGCCCTGATGCCGCTAGCCTCGACCGTTCATGACTGAGCAGACTCTGGTGTTGTGCAAGCCCGATGCCGTCGCACGGGGCCTCGTCGGCGAGATCGTCCGCCGGATCGAGACGAAGGGTCTCACGCTGGGTGCGCTGGAGCTGCGCACGCTCGACGAGGCCACCGCCCGCAAGCACTACGCGGAGCACGAGGGCAAGCCGTTCTTCGGGGATCTGGTCTCGTTCATCACCGGCGGCCCGCTCGTCGCAATGGTGGTCGAGGGCCCCGAGGCATGGAAGGTCGTCCGCACGCTGATGGGCACCACGAATCCACGCGAAGCCGCTCCGGGGACGATTCGCGGCGATCTGGCGGTCGAGCTCACCGAGAATCTCGTGCACGGAAGTGACGGGCCGGAGTCCGCGGCCCGCGAAATCGCCCTGTTCTTCCCCGACCGGTTCTAGCTGACCGGATTTTGATCGCGCGCTCCGTCGTTGCCGGTCACCTCTCGCACCGGGGGTGGCGACGACGGTGCGGCTCCCGTAGCCTGGCGTGATCGGCCAGCCTCGAAGGAGGCCTTCGGTGTCCGAGCCCTGGTACGCCTCGGTGATCGGTCGCGACATGGCGATCGACCTGGGCACCGCGAACACACTCGTCTACGTGCGCGGCCGCGGCGTCGTGCTCGACGAGCCGTCGGTCGTCGCCGTGAACACGCGCGACGGTCGCCCGCTCGCGGTCGGTATCGAGGCGAAGCGCATGATCGGCCGCACGCCCGGCCACATCACCGCGATCCGGCCCCTCAAAGACGGCGTGATCAACAACTTCGACGTGTGCGAGAAGATGCTGCGCTACTTCATTCAGCGCGTGCACCAGCGGCGGTTCGCCAAACCCCGCATGGTCATCTGCGTGCCGTCGGGCATCACCGGGGTGGAGCAGCGCGCCGTGCAGGAGGCCGCCGAGTACGCGGGCGCCCGCAAGCCGGTGTACATCATCGAGGAGCCCATGGCCGCCGCGATCGGCGCGGGCCTCCCGGTGCACGAGCCGGCCGGGAACATGATCGTCGACATCGGCGGCGGTGCCACCGAGGTCGCGGTCATCTCGCTCGGTGGCATCGTCGCGAGTGAATCGATCCGCATCGCGGGCGACGAGCTCGACGAGGCGATCGTCGCCTACGTGAAGAAGGAGTACTCGCTCGCGCTCGGCGAGCGGACGTCGGAGGAGATCAAGATCGCGCTGGCGAGCGCGTATCCCCTCCAGGAAGAGCTGTACGCCGAGATCCGCGGCCGCGACCTCGTCACCGGGCTCCCGAAGACGATCGTCGTGTCGACGGTCGAGATCCGCGAAGCCATCGAGGAGCCGGTCGCCGCGATCGTCGACGCCGTGAAGGTCACGCTCGACAAGACGCCGCCGGAGCTCGCGGCCGACATCATGGGGAGCGGCATCGTCATGGCGGGCGGCGGCGCGATGCTGCACGGGCTGAAGGAGCGCCTCACCGCGGAGACGGGAATGCCGATCCGGGTCGCCGACAATCCGCTGTATTCGGTCGTGATTGGGTCCGGTCAGTGCTTGGAGGCGTTCGACGCCCTCAAGCAGGTGCTCATCTCGTCTCAGGGCCAGTAGCCCGTCGTCCCGCGGGAACGAGCGCGATGGCAGGGCCTGGACGCGGCGGTCGCCGCCGCTACGTGTTGGTGCTGCTCGTGATGACCTCGGTCACGCTCATCACCCTCGATCAGCGCCAGGGTGACTCGGGACCGGTCGGCGCACTCGGCCGCTTCGCTCACCGGGTGGTCGCGCCCGTGTCGGATCTCGGCTCGAGCGTCCTCGGCCCGGTGTCCGACTGGTTCGACGGTGTGGTGCACGCCGGGTCGCTCAAGCACGACAACGCGCGTCTGAAGCGCGATCTGTCGGCTGCGCGCATCGACGCGCTGAAGGGTGAGCAGGCGCGCCGTCAGAACCAGATCCTCATGAAGCTCGACGGCCAGGCGTTCCTCGACGACATCCCTTCGGTCGTGAGTCGCGTCGTCGCGCAATCACCGGGCAACTTCGAGCGCACGGTGGTGCTCGATCACGGCACCGAGTCGGGCATCAAGGCCGGCATGCCGGTCGTCGCCGGCGACGGTCTCGTCGGCCGCGTCGTGCAGGCGTGGAGCGGCGGGTGCAACGTGCTCCTCCTCGACGATCCGCAGTTCGGCGTCGGCGTGCGCATGGTGCGCGAGCGCATCACCGGTGTCGCGCAGGGACAAGCGGGGCGTTCCACGCTTATCGCCGACTTCAGCGGGCCCCTCGGGCCGTCGCAGCGCCCGCGCGTGCACGAGCTCGCCGAGACGTCGGGCCTCCAGGGCAGCACGTTCCCGCCGGGGATCCCGGTCGGGACGGCCACGGCGGTCAGCGTGTCCGACGACGGGCTCACGATCGACGTGCGCTTCGCGCCGCTCGTCGACGTCTCGAGCCTCGAATACGTGAAGGTGTTGCGTTGGAGCGTCGGCTCGCCGGTGCCACCCTCGCTCCAGGCGACCACCACCACGACGACGACCACGACGCGGACCACGACGACGACCTCGAGCACGTCGTCGACCGCACCGTCGAGCACGTCGTCGAGCACGTCGTCGACCACGCTGAAGACGGGGCCCTGACGTGCGCAGGATCCTGCCCCTCGGTCTGCTCGCGATGACGACCGTCGTCGTGCAGGTCGCGTTCATGCCGCACCTGCGGCTCCTGGGCGTCGTGCCCGATCTCGGGCTCGTGCTCGCGATCGCGGTCGCGTACCACGACGATGCGGAGACCGCCGCGGTCGTCGGGTTCGTCACCGGCCTCGGGTTCGACCTCTTCCTGCGCACGCCCGTCGGCGCGTCGGCGCTCGCGTACGCCGTGACCGGGTACCTCACCGGTGTGATCCAGGCCGGGCTCATCCGATCGACGCGGTGGTTGCCGCTGGTGCTCGGCGGGCTCGGCGGCTTCCTCGGCGGCTTGATGTTCGCGGGGATCGCGATCCTTTCGGGCACGGATTCGCTCATCCGGTTCGCGACCCTGGGCATCGTCGCCCGGGCGGCCGTGTACGACGCGCTCGCCGCGATGATCGTGTTTCCCCTCGTCGACCGGTTCGTGCGCACCCGTGTCGCGCCGCCGATCAACTGGCGAGGCTGAGGCCCGGCATGCGCTCGACCGATTGAGCGGCCAACATGGGGCCGATGCCCTTCTTGCCGCCGCGCTCTCATCTCCGAGCGGCACTCTCATGAACCAGCGGTACTTGTGAACGATCAGCGGGTGCGGGTCGCGATCGTCGGCGTTGTCGCCATCGCGCTCTTCAGCGCGTTGCTCGGTCGCCTGTGGTTCCTCCAGGTCGGCAGCAGCCAGGCGTCGGTCGCCGTGATCGCGCAGAACACCTTGCGCTCGATCCAGCAGGAATCGCCGCGCGGGCTGATCCTCGACGCGAGCGGACGCGTGCTGGTCGAGGATCGCGTCGCGTGGGCGATCGAGGTGGACCGCCGCCTCGCGGGAGACGAGCGTGCGGCCGTCGTCGACCGGCTCGCGACCCTGCTCCACCTTCCACGCCCCGAGATCCTGCTCCGGCTGAAGGATCCGCGTCAGTCGCCGTTCGAGCCCGCCGTGGTCGCGGTCGGCGTCGAGGTACCCGACCGCGTGCGCCTCGCGATCCTCGAGCGCCAGGAGCAGTACCCGCACGTGTCCGTGCAGATCATTCCCTACCGCTTCTACCCGCAGGGCACGCTCGCGGCGCACGTGCTCGGGTACGTGGGTCGCGTCACCAGCCCGGCCGAGGCCAAGTTGCATCCGGGCTACGAGGACAACGACACGATCGGGCGCGCGGGCGTGGAGGCGGCCTACGACGCGTACCTGCACGGCGTCTCGCGCCGCGAGAAGGTGGCCGTCGATCCCGCGGGCCGCGTCGTCGGCGATCCGCTGTTGGTGGCCGCCGGGCATCCCGGTGACAACGTGCAATTGACGATCGATTCGCGCGTGCAGAAGGTCGCCGAGGACTCGCTCGCGCAGGGCATCGCGCTCGCCCGGACGCAGCAGAACAAGAACGTCGCGAAGCTCCGGCTCGAGAACTACAAGGCGCCCGGCGGCGCGGTGGTCGTGCTCGATGCGAACACGGGCGGTGTCGTCGCGATGGCTTCGAGCCCCACCTACGCGCCTTCCGAGTTCGTGGGCGGCATCTCCCAGTCGCAGTACGAGGCGCTCAACGCACCGCCCGCGCGGCTCCTGAATCGCGCGACGCAGGGCCTGTACGCGGTCGGTTCCACGTTCAAGCTCGTGTCGTCGATCGCGGCGGTGCAGTACGGCTTCCGCGGTGAGTTCACGACCATCCAGGACGCGGGATCGATCCTGGTGCAGGGGCAGCGGTTCAAGAACGCGAACGGCGAGTCGCACGGGTCTGTCGATCTGCGCAAGGCGATCACGGTCTCGAGCGACGTGTACTTCTACACGTTCGGCAACCAGATGTGGGACGCCTGGAGGGCCGGCGACCCGAGCCGCGGCTACGCGATCCAGCACGTCGCGCGCGAGTTCGGCTTCGGCCAGAAGACCGGGATCCCGCTCGACGAATCGATCGGCCGCGTGCCCGACGCGAGGTGGAAGGCGGCGTTCGCCAAGCAGCTGTACCCGAAGGGTTCGCAGGCGCTCGCCGAGAACAGCGCGTGGAACCCGGGCGACGACATCGAGCTGGCAGTCGGTCAGGGCGATCTCGTCGCGACGCCGCTCCAGCTCGCCGACGCGTACGCGGCGTTCGCGAACGGCGGCACGCTCTGGCAGCCGCAAGTCGTGTCGCGGATCGTCGATCCGGTCACGCACAAGGTCAAGGTGATGGTGCCGCGGGCCCGGCGGCACATCGCGATCGACCCCGCACTCCGCAGTGCCGTGATGGACGGTTTCGTCGGCGCGGTGGGCAACAAGCTCGGCACGGCCTACCCGGCGTTCCAGGGTTTCCCACTCGCGCAGTACCCGGTCGCGGGCAAGACGGGCACCGCCGAGGTCGTGATGAACAAGGCCGGCGACATCAGCGACACGTCGGTCTTCGTCGCGATGGTGCCGGCCAACCAGCCCAAGTACGTCGTGGTGTCGCTCATCGAGCAGGCCGGATTCGGTGCCGCGATCTCCGCGCCCGTCGTGCGGCGCGTCATCGAGGGTCTCGAGCGCCTGCCGCTCTCGACGATCTCCGCCGCCGCCGGCGCCGATTGATGCGCCCATGACGATGGGTATGGGCAGCGACCGCCCGCAGGGCGGGAGCCGGTTGCGCCACGTCGACTACGTGTTGGTCGCCCTCCCGCTCGCCATCACGTCGCTCGGGCTGGTGATGATCTACTCGTCGACGCGGACGCGGCTGTCGCTCGAGCACGTCAATCGCTTCTATTACGTGCAGCGCCAAGGCCTCGCACTCATGATCGGCATCGTCGCGATGCTCGTCGCGATGTTCGTCGACTACCGCAAGTTGCGCGACCTGTTCCCGTTGCTCTACCTCGCGACGCTGCCCCTGCTGCTCGCGGTGCGGTTCGTGGGCACCGGGCGCAACAGCACGACGGCGTGGTTCCAGCTCGGCCCGCTCCAGTTCCAGCCGTCGGAGATCGCCAAGGTGGTGCTCGTCGTCGCGCTGGCCGGCTACTGCCACCAGCACCGGGGCGACCTCGACGCGTGGCGGCTCGCGATCACCCTCGGGATCGCCGCGGTGCCGATGGCCCTCGTCATGTTGCAGAACGACCTGGGCACGATGCTCGTGATGTGCGTGGTGGTCGCGGCCGTGGTGCTCGTGGCCGGCATCCGGCCCCTGCACATCGCGACCGTGTTCTTCGTGGTCGCGAGCCTCGTCGGGGTGCTCGCCGTCACCGGGAAGTTCAGCGGCTACCGGCTCGACCGGTTGACGAGCTTCCTGCACCAGGGCCCGGTGTCGACCCAGACGGCGAGCCCGGCCGAGTACAACCTCACGGAGTCGAAGTCGGCGATCACCCACGGCGGCTTCACCGGCACCGGGCTCTACAAGGGCACGCTCACCAAGCTCAGCTACGTGCCGGCGCAGCACACCGACTTCATCTTCACCGTGGTGGGAGAGGAGCTCGGCTTCGTCGGTGGCGCGATGTTGCTGGCGCTGTTCGCGCTACTGGTGTGGCGAACGTGGCGAACAGCCCTGCTCTCGACCGACTTCTTCGGGACGCTCCTGTGCGTGGGGATCCTGGCGATGTTCGCGTTCCAGGTCTTCGAGAACGTCGGGATGACGATGGGCATCATGCCCATCACCGGCATCCCCCTGCCGTTCATGTCGTACGGCGGCTCCGCCCTCATCACCTACTTCATCGCCGTCGGCCTCGTCTCCAACGTCCACATG
>DAIQOP010000090.1:0-3384 GCA_036787815.1 Actinomycetota bacterium | reverse complement strand
CTCCGGACATGTCCAACCTCTGGCCGCGGATCGAACCGCTCCTGGCCAAGGTGGAGAAGCCCGCTCGCTACATCGGCATGGAGCGGGGCGCCCTGGCGCCGGAACATCGGCCCGGCCAGGCTGCCTTCCTCCTGATCTATCCCGACACTTACGAGATCGGCCTCCCCAACCAGGGGCTCCAGATCCTTTACGAGATCCTCAACGAACGCGACGATGCCGTCGCCGAGCGCGCCTACGCGCCGTGGGTCGATTTCGAGGCGTCGATGCGCAAGGGCGGGGTGCCGCTCTTCTCGGTCGACACCCACCGCGCCGCCTCCGACTTCGACGTGCTCGCGTTCAACCTCTCGGCCGAGCTCGTCTACACGAACCTGCTCAACTGCATCGATCTCGCCGGCGTGCCGGTGCGGGCGGAGAACCGGGCTCCGGGCGATCCGCTCGTGATCGCGGGTGGCCACTGCACGTTCAACCCCGAGCCCCTTGCCGATTTCGTCGACGCGTTCGTCATCGGCGACGGCGAAGAGGTCGTCAGCGAGATCGCCGAGGTCGTCGCGGCCTGGAAGCGCGGCGGCCGCGCCACGCGCGAAGCGGTGCTGCGCGACCTCGCCACGATCACCGGCGTGTACGTGCCGTCGCTCTACGACGTGGAGTACGACGGGCCGGCGCTGCGGGCCATCGTGCCTCGGGTTCCCGAGGCGGCGGAGACCATCGAGAAGCGCACCGTCGCCGACCTCGCCGATTGGCCCTACCCCAAGAACCAGCTCGTCCCGCTGGTCGAGGTCGTGCACGATCGCCTCAACGTCGAGATCTTCCGGGGCTGCACCCGGGGCTGCCGCTTCTGCCAGGCCGGGATGATCACCCGACCGGTACGCGAACGGCCCGAGGAGCAGGTGCGCACGATGGTGCGCGAAGGCCTGCGCCGCACGGGCTACGACGAGGTCGCGCTCACCTCGCTCTCGAGCGCCGACTTCTCCGGGATCGACCGCGTCGTCGCCGACCTCGTGAACGACCAGGAAGGCACGGGGAGCGTGAGCCTCTCGCTGCCGTCGCTGCGGGTCGACGCCTTCACCGTCGGGATCGCGACCGAGATCCAGAAGGTGCGCCGCACCGGCCTGACCTTCGCGCCCGAGGGCGGTTCGTGGCGCCTCCGGCAGGTGATCAACAAGCTCATCACCGAGGAAGACCTCTACGCCGCCGTCGAGGGCGCGTACTCGAGCGGCTGGCGGCGGGTGAAGCTCTACTTCCTCACCGGCCTGCCCACCGAGAGCGACGCCGACACGCTCGGCATCGCCGAGCTGGCCCGCGCGGTCGTCGAGATCGGCCGACGCCACACGAAGGCGCCGTCGTGCACGGTGTCGCTGGGCGGATTCGTCCCGAAGGCCCACACGCCGTTCCAGTGGTTCGGTCAGAACGGCGTCGCCGAGTTGCACCGCAAGATCGACCTCGTGCGCGGCGCGCTGCGCGGCCAGCGGGCCGCCCAGCTCAAGTGGCACGACCCCGAGGCCACCTACGCCGAAGGCATCGTGAGCCGCGGCGACCGTCGGCTCGGCAAGGTCATCGAGCGCGTGTGGCGGGCCGGTGGCACGTTCCAGGAGTGGTCGGAGTACTTCGATCTCTCCCGGTGGCTCGAGGCGATGGCCGCCGAGGGGCTCGATCCCGACTGGTACGTCACCCGCCAGCGCACCCGCGACGAGCTCCTCCCGTGGGAGCACATCCGCGCCGGCCTGCACTCCGATTTCCTCTGGAACGACTGGCAGGAAGCGCTCCACGAGCACGGTCTGCCCGATTGCCGGTGGACGCCCTGCTACGACTGCGGGGTCTGCACCGGGTACGCCCTCGAGCACGTGGTGGCGTCGTCGGTGCCTCCGGCGGGCGGAAGCCAGGGCACCGGTCAGGATCTGTCGCGTGGGGCCGAGGTTCCCGTCACGCTCCTCGCCCGCCGTCCCGAACCCGTCGGTGCCGCAGGCGGAGGGGCCTGATGCGCGGCGACACCGGGTTCCCCGTACGTGTTCGCTACACGAAGCGGGGCAAGGTCCGTTGGATCTCGCACCGCGATGTCGCCCGGGCGTTCGAGCGCGCGCTGCGCATCGAGCAGCTCCCGCTCGCGTTCACGTTGGGGTTCTCGCCCCGGCCGAAGGTGAGCTTCGGGCTTGCGTTGTCGACCGGCTACGAGAGCGATGCCGAGTATCTCGACCTCGAGCTCGCGGAGCCGATCGATCTCGAGTCGCTTCCGGCGCGGCTCACCGCGGCGCTGCCGCTCGGAATCGAGGTCGACGCCGTCGTCGCCCTCGAGGAACGGGCGCCCGCGTTGCAGGAAGTGGTCGCCGCGGTCACCTGGCAGGTCGAGGTGGCCGACGACGACGGACAGCCGGTTCCCGCTGAGCTCGTGCGTGGGCTCGTCGAGGCGGCGCGCGATGCGTCGGTGCTCGACGTCACGCAGGTGCGAAAAGGGCGGGCCTCGGTCGCCGATGTGCGGCCGGCGATTCGGCGACTCGAGATGATCGAGTCGCCGAACGCGACAGTGGAGATGGAACTCTTGACTCAACCGCGCGGCGCCAAGCCGAGCGAGGTGGTCGCGGCGATCGCGGGCTTCGGCCCGCAAGCCATGGCCCTCGCGGTAGGCCGGGCCGTGCGAACCCACCAATGGATCGAGCGCGACGGCGCGCGGTGTGAACCGCTCGACGCCGACACGCGCCCGCGCGTACCTCAGGTGCGCGCGTCGTGAGAGAAGGAATCGATGTCGCAGGACTCGCTCCCCGAGATGGCCGGCGCGAACGCGCCGGTGAATCACCCCGAACCGACTGCCGCGGCGGTGCCGCAGGCGGTCGCCGCACCCGTCGAACCGCCGTCCCCGGAGCCGGCTCGCACTGAACCGGACCGTACCGAACCGGACCGGAGCGAAGCGGTCCCGTCGCTCGCGACCGACGACGCGGGGCCGGCGGTCGATGCCGCGCCCGTGTCGGAGAACGGGAACGGTTCCGCGACCCCGGGTGCGGGCCCCGCGCTCGGGCCCGACGGGCTCCCTCGCCGGCGACGTCGCGGGAGCCGTGGTGGGCGCAACCGCAAGCGCCCCGGCGCGGCGGGTGTTGCGAGCGGCGGTGCCGGTGGTGCGGGCGGCGCCGCGGACGAAGGCGACGATGCCGATGCTTCCGAGGGTTCGGAGACAGCGGGCGAGCGGTCGCCCGCGGGGCGCCCGCAGCGGGGCCACGACTGGAACGACGCGGATGCCGACGGCGGCTACACCGACGACGACGCGCTGATCGAGGCGCGCGAGGAAGCCGGGCTTCCGGGTGCCGAGGCGCGCCCGCAGATCGGAGACCGCCGACCGGCACCGGTGCCGCCGAAGGTCGGCGACAGCCGGCCCGCTTCTACGGCGGGGGGCGGCCG
>DAIQOP010000089.1:0-13957 GCA_036787815.1 Actinomycetota bacterium | reverse complement strand
GTGCGCTTGCGCACGAGATCCATGAGATTGGAGGCGAACGGGGTCACGACCCGGTTGCCGAACGACTTCAACATCTCCTGGTCGCGCGCGCCGGTGACCTGGTAGCCCTCGAGCCGCCGGAGTGACACGCGGATCTGCGCGCGCTCGGCGAGGAGGCTGCCGACCGCAACGGAACCGAGCACGGCCGCGGCGACGGACACCGCGACGATCATGGTGAGCATGTCAGACCTCGATCTTCACGATCTTGGAGAGCCAGAACCAACCGACCACGGACAAGATCGCACCACCGATGACGCAGACGATGCCGATCGTCTCCTGGAACAGGAGGTTCATGTACCCGGGCTGGAGGACGTAGAGCATCGCCGCGAACGCGGGCGGGAAGATGCTGAGCACGATCGCCGACATGCGGCCTTCAGCGGTGAGCGACTTGATCTCGCGCCGCAGCCGCTCGCGGTGCGTCATCGTCTCCGACACGGTGTCGAGGAGCTCGGCGAGGTTTCCGCCGACCTCACGCTGGATTCGGATCGCCATCACGGCCCACGCGAGGTCGCGGCTCTCCATCCGACGGGCCGCGTCGTCGAGCGCCTCTTCGATCGGGCGACCGAGACGCGACTCGGTGAAGGCGCGCTGCAATTCGCCACGGATCGGCTCGCTCGCCTCGTCGGCGACCGCCTCCAGGCCCTGCATGAACGAGAAGCCCGCGCGCATCGAACCCGCGAGCAGGTTGAGCGAGTCGGGCAACTGCGACTGGAACTTCTTGAGCCGCGAGCTGCTCCGCCGCTTCAGGATGATGAACGGCGAAGCGAGCACCAGCACCGTGGCCACGATCGCCATCACCGGACCGAAGAGCAGGTACGCGAACGCCGCGACGACGATCGTCGCGAGCGGCGCGTACACGAGGAACTCGGCCGGTCGCAACGGGAGCTTGGCCTGCTCGAGCAACTGCTCGATCTTCTCCATCGTGCCGGCACCGGCCATGCGCTCGGCCACGGCACCGACCTGTTGCACGACGTACATGCTGTCGGAGGTCTCTTCCGCGATCGGCGTGATGCCGCCCTGGTGGACGTTGTAGCCCGCCAGGCGGCGCTCGAGCCGCGCTTCGCGCTTGCTGAACACGAACGACAGCGTCACGACGGTGCACGCGGTCGCCGCGAACGCGGCGGCCGCGATGAGATAGCGGCTCGCGGGCGAGCCGATGAAGTCGGCGAGCACGATCATCGCATTCCCACCACCTTCCGGGCGAAGGGCTGCAACGCGAACAGCTCGGGCTCGAGGCGGATGCCCTGGTCGCCGAGACGCTCGGCGAACGTGGGCCGGATGCCCGTGCTCTTCAGGTGCCCGAGGAAGTGGCCGTCTTCGTCGACACCCATTCCGTAGTCGTACAGGTACAGGTCCTGGAGCACGATCGTGTCGCCCTCCATACCCAGCACCTCGCTGATGTGGGTGACACGACGCGTGCCGTCGCGCAGCCGGCTGAGGTGCACGATCAGGTCGAGCGCGGAGGCCATCTGCTCCCGGATGGCCCGGATCGGCAGGTCCATGCCGGCCATCATGGTCATGGTCTCGATGCGGGAGAGCGTGTCACGCGGGCCGTTGGAGTGGACCGTGGTGATGGAGCCGTCGTGACCGGTGTTCATGGCCTGGAGCATGTCGAGCGTCTCGGCGCCACGAACCTCACCCACCACGATGCGGTCGGGCCGCATGCGCAGCGCGTTCCGGACGAGGTCACGGATCATGACCTGCCCCATGCCTTCGATGTTCGCGGGGCGGGACTCCATCGAGCAGACGTGGTCCTGCTTGAGCTGGAGCTCCTTGGCGTCCTCGATCGTCACGATGCGCTCGTCTGCGGGGATGAACGACGAGAGCACGTTGAGCAACGTCGTCTTACCGGTACCGGTACCGCCGCTGACGATGATGTTGAGCTTGCCGCGCACGCACGCGTCGAGGAAGTGCGCCGACTGCGCGTTCAGTGTCGTGAAGTTGATGAGGTCGCCGACCGTGTAGGGGTCGCTCGCGAACTTCCGGATGGTCAGGAACGGCCCGCCGATCGCGAGCGGGTGCACGACCGCGTTCACACGGGAGCCGTCGGGAAGGCGGGCGTCGACCATCGGGGTCGATTCGTCGATGCGCCGGCCGACCTGGCTCACGATCTTGTCGATGATGCGGCGGAGGTGGGTCTCGTCGACGAACTTGGTGTCCGTCTTGATGAGCTTGCCCTTCTCCTCGACGTAGACCGAGTCGGGACCGTTCACCATGACCTCGGTGACGTCTTCCTGCTTCAGGTACCGGTCGATCGGCCCGTAGCCGAGCACGTCGTCGGTGACGTCCTGCACCAGGGACGCCTTCTCGCTCGCACCGAGGACGACGTCCTCCTCGGCGAGCGCGGCGTGCAAGGTCTCCGCGACGCGGCGCCGCATGTCGGCTTCCGAGAGGCGTGAGTCGGTCAGCATCGGCCCGAGCTGCTCGATGACGTACTGGTGGACCTTGCCCCGCAGATCCTCGAGCGCAGCGCCGCGCGTCGACGTCGGGCTGCGCTGGAAGTCCTGCCAGCGGGTGTACTGGTTCATTGGCCCGAGGCCTCCTTGTCGGTTCGCCGCCACGCTCGGCGCCGAGGTTCGTTCTCGGTCGCCGACTCGGCTTCCTGCGCCTCCGTCCCGAGGAACGAGTCGGCGAGCAGGCCCAGCGCGAGCGCCGCAGCCGACCGGGGCTTGTCGAGGATGACCGGCACGCCGCGGTTCACCGCCTGCGGGACCGCGATGTCGGACGGGATGCGGAACTGGACGGTGAGACCGATCGCACGCTCGACATCGGCGATGTCGAGGTTGACCTTGGCGTTCGCCCGGTTGAGCACCAGCCGGAGCTTCGTGCCGGCGAGGGAGAGCAGACCGAGCGTCTGGATACCGACCTTCAGATTCTTGATGCTCGGGATGTCCATGCTCGCGACGAGGAGGACGTCGTCGGCCTCCTCGAGAAGGGCCAGCACGACGTCGTCGAAGTGCGGGGGCATGTCGACGATCACGAATCCGCACGTGGAGCGGAGCATGCGGACGATGCCGAGCATCTGCTCGGGCGAGATCGAATCGGCCGCGGAGGGCTCGACCGGCGCGGGCAGCACCCGCAACCCGGTGGAGGCGTGCGTCGCGAGGAAGCTGTCCATCATCGACGCGTCGGCCTGGTCGATCGCCGCGGCGGCGTCGACCGTGGTGTGCGTCGGCGGGATGCCGAGCAACACCGCGACGTCACCGAACTGGAGGTCTCCGTCGACGATCGCCACCTGCTTCGCCGAACGCGTCGCGAGCGCGACCGCGAGGTTCGTGGCGGTGATGCTCTTGCCGACGCCACCCTTGGTGGAGAAGGTGACGATGACGCGACCGAGCTCGACCGGCCCGGTGCCGGGTGCGGTGCGGGTGCTGACGAGCGAATCGCCGACCCGCTCGATGGCCTGCCGCAACGCGGCATCGTCGGTGTCGAGCGAGAGCGCGTCGCGCACGCCGGCCCGCAGCGCCTGCTGCAGCAGCGCAAGGGTGAGCTCCTCACAGACGAGGACGACGCCCATCTCGGGGTGTTGACGCCCGAGCCGCTGAGCCTGCGCGAGTCCCGTGTCGTTCGCGAGCCCGGGACCGAACACGACCACGGTCGGTCCGCTCCCCTCGTGCGACGCGATCAATGACTCGATCGTGTCCGACACGTGCACTCCGGTCGCAGCCAGCTGAATGGTCAGGCTCGTCCGGAACCGCTCGTCGGGTTCGACCGCTGCAACTCGATACCGCTTCGGCGAGTTCATGTCGCTTCGACTGCTCCCGCTGCCCATCGTCGTCCCATCGTCTGATCGACCACACTTACGCTTTCCTGTAATGCCTCAGTGAGCCTTCAAGGCCCGGTATTCGTCGACCACCGCGAGGTGCTGGTCGAACAGGTTCCAGGTCGCCACGATCTCGCCCGGAGGCGTGAACTTGCTCGGGTCGAGGCCCGGTGCATCGAGGGTCAGGTAGAACGCCCCGAGGGAGAGGCCCTGGGCGATCTGCTCGGCCTGGCGGGGAGTCACGTCGAGGGTGATGAGGCCGGCGTTGCCGCTCACGCTCGAGCTCGAGCTGCTCGCACCGGCGGCCTGGCCGCTGGTGGTCGCCCCGGCGCCGGTCGAGGAGGCCGGCGCGGTGTTGGCGGTCGTCTGGCCCACGGCCATGACCCGAACGCTCGGCACGAGGAAGGCGGTGACACCGGCCGGACTCGAGCTCGCGACGCCACCCTTCTGGTCACCCATAGGGCCGGTCCAGATCACGTTCACCATGTCGCCGGGCTGGACGAATCCCGCCACACCGTGGCTGGCGTCGACCGTGATCGAGATCGCCTGATGGCCCTTCGGCACGGTCGACGAGAACCCACCGGCCTCCGCGGGCTTCACGAACGACTCGCCGACGATGAACTGACCGCTCGAGATCGTGGAGACCGCGATCTTGTCGGTGAGGTCGGCGGCGTTCACGACCGCGCTCGGCGGCAGGATGCTGCGCGGAACCTGCTTGGTCGAGATCAGGCCGCTGTTGAGCGCCTGCGCCGCCGTCGTGCCCTTCGAGATGTCGCTCTTCGCGACCAGGACGTCGACGCGCTCGATGTTCTTCGCGGCACGAGTGTCGGCCTTGTGGGCATACTCGTACGACAGGTATGCGGCGGCGCCAGCCAGCACAACAGCGGCGACCGCGACGAGCACACGCCAGTTCTTCACGGCCTTCCTTACCTCGGCCCGGAGATCAATTGCCGGATTCACTGGCATTGATCGACCGGCGAGGGCCGGAGTTCACGTTTTCTTGGCGCTTCAGCCCCTCGAGACCCGGATTCTCGGGCTCGAGGGGCGAGCGACAGTCGCGCTACGCGGTCGGATCGGCTCCGTTGCCGTCGCTCTCCGCGGCCGGGGCCGGGGCCTCCGCAGCCTCGGCGGGTGCCTCGGCGACCGGAGCGGCTGCGGCCTCATCGGCAGGGGCGGCCTCGGCCGGAGCCTCCGCCGAACCTTCCGCTCCCTCGGCGCCCTCCGCGGCTTGGGCTCCCTCGGCGGGCGCCTCCGCCTCGAAGGCCGGGCCGATGTAGTTGCCGGCCTCGTCGTAGTTGTGCTCCCCGTAGAGCTCGCGGTACTCGGCGGCGACCGTGCCACCCTCCGCGGCCTGCTTGATCGAGAGGGAGATCCGACGGCGCTCGAGGTCGACGTCGATGATCTTCACCCACAGCTCCTCACCGGGCGTGACGACCTGCTCGGGCGCCTCGACGTGGTGAATCGCCATCTCGGAGATGTGCACGAGACCCTCGATGCCCTCGCCCACCTGGACGAACGCTCCGAACGGCACGAGCTTGGTGACCCGGCCGTAGACCAGCTCGCCGACCTCGTGGCCGCCGGCGAACTCCTGCCACGGGTCCTGCTGGGTGGCCTTGAGCGAGAGCGAGATGCGCTCGCGGTCGAGGTCGACGTCGAGCACCTGGACGGTGACCTCGTCGCCGACCTGCACCACCGAGCTGGGGTGGTCGACGTGCTTCCACGAGAGCTCCGACACGTGGACGAGGCCGTCCATCCCACCGAGGTCGACGAACGCACCGAAGTTCACGACCGACGACACGACACCTGTGCGGACCTCGCCGGGCTTCAGGTTCGTGAGGAACTCGTCGCGCTGCTCGCGCTGGGTCTCTTCGAGGTACGCCCGGCGGCTGAGCACGACGTTGTTGCGGTTCTTGTCGAGCTCGATGATCTTCGCCTCGAGCGTCTTGCCGACGAACGGGTGCAGATCGCGCACCCGGCGCAGGTCGACGAGCGACGCGGGGAGGAAGCCCCGCAGGCCGATGTCGAGGATGAGGCCGCCCTTGACGACCTCGATCACCGGGCCCGAAACGACGCCCTCCGACTCCTTGATCGCCTCGATCGTGCCCCACGCGCGCTCGTACTGCGCGCGCTTCTTCGAGAGGATGAGCCGGCCGTCCTTGTCTTCCTTGGTGAGAACGAGGGCCTCGAGCTCTTCGTCGAGCGAGACCACCTCGTGCGGATCGACGTCGTTGCGGATCGACAGCTCACGCGACGGGATGACGCCCTCGGACTTGTACCCGATGTCGAGCAGCACCTCGTCGCTGTCGATCTTGACGACCCGGCCCTTGACGATGTCGCCGTCGTCGAAGGCGACGATGGTGGCGTCGATCGCGTCGGACAGCGACTGGCCGTCGAGGTCGTCGAAGACGACGATCGTCTCCTCTTCCTCCTCGACCGGTTCGGGTTCCGCCTCGATGGTGGCGACTGCGGAGGTGGCTTCGGGTTCCGACACGGAAGCGTCGGGGGTCGTCTCGTCCTGGGGGTCCGGCAACGGGTTTCCTGATCAGTCAAGTGGGTGGTGCGCCCGGCGGGCGCGACAGCCTTGCCGCTACGGCGCAGCGGCCCGAGCAGGTTACTTGCCCGCCGGCCCGGGCGACAGTGGTGCCCTCAGACCCGGCCGGCGACCAGCAGGATCTCGGGGTGCTCGAGGGTCGGGCGGTCGCTTCCGTAGCGCCCGGGCGCGACCCCGCAGATCGACTCGACGGCGAAGCCCGCGGCGATGGCCACGAGCCGCAACTCACGCGGAGTGAAGCACGTGGTCCACAGGTCGAACTCCTTCTCGGCCCCGGCCGGATCCCGCAAGGTCGCCCGTTCGTGGTGCACCCCGGTGGCGGGATCGAAGGAATCGCCCGGATCGAGGAAGCGGACGGCGAAGGCGACGTGGAAGGCGGTGAGCGCAATCCGGCCGCCCGGCCGCAGCGCACGCGCGAACCCTTCGAGGAGGGCGGTGTCTTCCTGCCCCCCGAGGAGGCCGAACCCACCCTGACACAGGCAGATCACCGCGTCGAAGGTGCCGAGTGCTCCCGTGTCGCGGACGCGGTCGAGCTCGCGCACGTCGGCCACGCGGAACTGCGCGTTCAGGCCTTCGTCTTCGGCGGTCCCGCGCGCGAGGTCGACGAACTCCGCCGACCGGTCGATGCCCACCACGTCGAAGCCCCGCCGCGCGAGCGCCAGCGAGTGCCGCCCGGGACCGCACCCGAGATCGAGCACCCGCGCGCCGGCCGTCAACTCCAGACGTTCGACCAGGAACCCGATCTCCTGCTCGGTTCCCTTGGTGAATGCATTGCGGAGGTAGGCCGGCCCCAGGAACCGCGCGAGATCGTCGAACCACGATTCGTCCGGAACCGGCGGCATGTCGGACACACGGCGAGGCTACGCAGGTGACCCGACCCTGGTGATCTCGGCTGCCGGGTGAGACGATCGTGCGAATGGGTGATCCCACCGCATCTCATCGCCGGTTTCACGGCGAACGACGGTGACCCGGCACCCGACCCCGTCGCTCACGGGCGACGGTCCCCGCGTGGAGCCGTCGATCGCTCCGAAGGGGGACGCGGCGTCCACGGGCTTGACGTCGGAAGAGGCGGCGGCACGCCTCGCGGCGGACGGGCCGAACGAGCTGCCGACGACGAAGAAGCGCAACCTCGTACAGCAGGTGTGGGGTGTGGTGCGCGAACCGATGCTGCTGCTGCTCCTCGGGGCGGGAACCGTCAACTTCCTGCTCTCCGAGCCGTTGGACGGCATCATCTTGATGTTCTCGGTCGTCGTGGTGATCTCGATCTCCGTGTATCAGGAGCACAAGACGGAGAACGCGCTCGCGGCCTTGCGCGATCTGTCGTCTCCGCGCGCGCTGGTCGTGCGCGATGGCCGACAGGTACGTATCGCGGGTCGTGAAGTCGTGCGCGGCGATGTGGTGCTGCTCGCAGAAGGCGACCGGGTGCCGGCCGACGCGGCGTTGGTCGACTGCGTGAACCTCTCGGTCGACGAGTCGGCACTCACCGGTGAGTCGGTCCCGGTCCGCAAGGCCGCCGTCGACGTGGCGGCGGACGCCGCGCAGATGGGCCGGCCCGGCGGTGACGCGACTCCGTGGGTGTTCTCGGGAACCCTGGTCGTCAAGGGACACGGGATCGCGCGCACGAACGCGACGGGCAGCGGTACCGAGCTCGGTCGTATCGGTACCGCGCTGCGCACGATCGAGCCCGAGCGCACACCACTGCAGCGCGAGATCGACCGGCTGGTGCGCGTCATCGCCGTGGTGAGTCTGGGCGCGGCCGCGCTCGTGGTCATCGTGTACGGCCTCACGCGCGGCCATTGGCTGGAAGGGCTGCTCGCCGGCATCGCGACCGCGATGGCGATGCTGCCCGAAGAGTTCCCGGTCGCGCTCACGCTCTTTCTCGCTCTCGGTGCGTGGCGCATGTCGCAACGGCACGTGCTGACGCGCCGGTCGGCGGTGATCGAGACGCTCGGCTCCGCGACGGCGATCTGCGTCGACAAGACCGGCACGTTGACGATGAACAGCATGACCGTCCAAGAGCTCGTGGTCGACGGGTCGGCTCACGCGCTCGACGAGCGGCCGCTTCCCGAACCGTTCCACGAGATCGCCGAGTTCGCCGTCCTCGCCTCGCCCATCGACCCGTTCGATCCGATGGACCGCGCGTTCACGGAGCTCGGCGAGCAGTACCTCGCCGGCAGCGAACACGTCCATCGCGACTGGGAGCTCGTGCGGGAGTACCCGCTGTCGGAGACCCTGCTCACGCTCTCGCACGTGTGGCGCTCACCCGACCGAGGCCGGTACGTCATCGCAGCGAAGGGTGCGCCCGAAGCGATCGCCGACCTCTGCCATCTCGACACCGCCCAGACCGCGGCATTGATGGAGCAGGTCGAAACCGCGACCGCAGGCGGCCGGCGCGTCCTCGGCGTCGCCCGGGCCGACTTCAGCCAGGCCGACGGACTCCCCGCGCAACAGCACGACTTCGCGTTCCGGTATCTCGGTCTTGCCGGCCTTCACGATCCCGTCAGGCCCGGCGTCGCCGACGCCGTCTCGGAGTGCACGCGCGCCGGTGTACGTGTCGTGATGATCACCGGCGACTATCCCGGCACCGCGCTCGCGATCGCCCGGGAAGTCGGCCTGGACGACCGGTCGGGATGCATCACGGGTCCTGAGCTCGACGCGATGAACGACGACGAGCTCGCGCGCCGGATCCGCTCGGTGAGCGTGTTCGCTCGGATGGTTCCCGAACAGAAGCTCCAGCTGATCCGCGCGCTGAAGACCAATGGCGAGGTCGTCGGCATGACCGGCGACGGCGTCAACGATGCGCCGGCATTGCGCGCCGCCGACATCGGTATCGCGATGGGCGGACGTGGCACCGACGTGGCGCGCGAGTCGGCCGGGCTGGTGATCACCGACGATGACTTCGCCTCGATCGCCGGAGGTGTGCGGCAGGGGCGTGGCATCTTCGACAACCTGCGCAAGGCGATGTCGTACATCATCGCGGTGCACGTGCCGATCTTCGGGATGTCGTTGATCCCCGTGTTCGTCCCGGGCTGGCCGCTCGTGCTCTTACCGGTGCAGATCGCGTTCCTCGAGCTCATCATCGACCCGGCGTGCTCGATCGTCTTCGAGTCCGAACAGATCGACCCGAAGATCATGGACCAACCGCCCCGAGGGCTCGGCGAGCCGATGTTCGGCCGTCGCGTCCTCGCGATCGCCGGCCTGCAAGGCCTGTCGGCGCTCGCTGCGGTTCTCGCCGTCTACTTGTGGGGTGTGCTCGGCCACCGTCCCGACGACGTCGTCCGGTCGGTCACGTTCGCGACGCTCGTGACAGGGAACCTCGCGCTCATTCTCGTGAACCGGTCGTGGCGACTGTCCATCTGGCAGTCGTTCCGGCAGCGCAAGAACCGGACGCTCAAGTGGATCCTGGCTGCGGCCGCGACGCTGCTGGTCGTCTTCCTGACCGTTCCCGCGCTCCGCGACGCGTTCAACTTCGGCCCGATGCGGCTCTCGGACTGGCTGATCGCGCTCGTCGCAGGCTTCCTCGGGGTCGCATGGTTCGAGGTCTACAAGGCGTGGTCGCGACGACGAACCGGCTCGCCTTCGTCCGGTCGGGATCGTTGATGCCCGCCTGACCACGTGGGCGGACGGGTCGCGGCGCGACCGCGCTCGAGTTGCCGGGCCCGGCCGTCGATACCGCGATGTGGACGATCGCGCCCGCCGCCGGGCAACGACCGCCGTCGTGCTCGACGGTACGTGGGTGCTGACCTTCGCAATCGCCGCCCCGGCACACCTGCTCGCGGCGGCGATCGGCGCCGCGGTCCTGGGTCTGGGAGCCCTCGCGATCCGGGTGCGGAAGCTCGGCCACCTTCTGCTCGCGGTGCGGGGGCTCGCCGCGTTCGCGCTCCTCATCTCTGCGGCACACGCATCCGCGCTACTCGTGCTCGCTGCCGCGGCGGGATGCTCGGGCTTCCTCGGGTTCGCCGCCGCCTACGGCACCGAGGCCCGACCGCGGCCGGCGCACGCGGCATCTCGGCGACGACCGAAGCGGACCCGTTCGACGCGCTACGACGAGGTCGGGTCGGCGGTCCTGCACTTCGGGGTTCTCGGGCTGCTGCTCGGCGGCACCCTCTTCGACGGCCAAGTGACTACGGCGCTCGGCTTCGCGCTCTTCTACGTCGGAGTGACATGGGGAACGATCGCCGTGCACGAGTGCGGCCACGCGTTCGCAGCCGCGCAGACGGGGAACACCGTCACGCACGTGAGGATCGGGATGGGCTTCACGATGTTCCGCAGCGAACGCATCACCGTCGGCGCGATCCCGGTCTCCGGACTCGCCCGTTGGGCCCCGAACGTCACCACCATGACCAACGGTCGCCGGGTCGCCATCGCGCTCGCAGGACCGGCAGCCAACCTGCTCGTCGCGTCGGTGCTCGTCGCGGTCCCCGCCGTACGGCACTCCGGCTTCGGCTTCATCCTCATCGGCGCGCACGCGTTCATGGGGCTCACCAACCTCGTCCCCGTCGAACACGAGGTCGGCGGACGGCGGATGTCGAACGATGGCGCCCGCGCCCTGCGGTTGCTCCGCCCCTCACGCGTCCGCCCGGCGTAGCCGCGCCCGCGTCCCGAAGTGATGACGAAATGCGGGCGTACAGCGGTGGAAACGCGATCAGTTCCGTCCGCGGGCGGTGCGCGTGGTTCGTCCGGGAGCTCGTCACGCTTCCGGTTGCCCCGGAACGGTTCCGTCGGCAACGATGCACGCCATGACTGAAGCGAGCCGCATCGTGCGCGGTGTAGCCGGGGCCTCGGCTGTCTTCCTGGTGCTGGCGTTCGGCGGTGCGGCTCATGCGGCCGGCAGCGCGACGGCGGTCGCTCCGTACATGGACATGGCCGGCGCGAACCCCTCGGCGTTGGACGACGCGATCACGTCGGGGGGCTTGACCGACTTCACCGCGGCGTTCGTCGTAGGCAACGGCTGCATCCCCGTGTGGGACGACGGCACCCCGGTCGCCGACGCGACGGCGATCAACCAGCACATCGCCGCGGCTCGCTCCGAAGGCGCGGAGCCGATCATCTCGTTCGGCGGCCAGGGCGGAACCGACCTGGCCCGCTCGTGCACCAATCTCAAGAAGCTGACGGCCGGCTACCAGGCCGTGATCGATCGCTTCGCCGTCACACGCGTCGACTTCGACGTCGAGGGTGCTGCGCTCGACGACGGGAAGTCGATCACTCGCCGTTTCTCCGCGATCAAGTCCCTCGAGGCGGCGACTCCCGGCTTGATCGTCTCGGCGACGCTCCCGGTCGGACCGGGCGGACTCCTCGACAACGGGTTCGCCTTCCTGCAAGCCGCGTCCGACGACGGTGTCCGCATCGACCTCGTCAACATCATGGCGATGGACTACACCGGCGCCCGAGACATGGGAGCGACTGCCGTCTCCGCGGCGAAGGGGACGCTCGCCCAGATGCGCAGCCTCTGGCCCACCCTCGGGTACGCCAACCTCGGCGTCACCGCGATGATCGGTGTGAACGACGTCTCGGTCGAGGTCTTCACGATGCAGAACGCCAAGACCCTCGTGAAGTTCGCGCGCAAGAACGGGATCGGTCGGCTCGGGTTCTGGTCGATCAACCGGGACCGCGCCTGCGCGGTGCCGGGCGGCGCTGCCCGCAACGACTGTTCCGGAGTCACGCAATCGCCGGGCGCCTTCACGAAGGCGTTTGTCGCCGCCGGCTGACTCGTGGTGGTCACGATCTACGGCGTCGTCGCGCTGACCTTCATGATGACGATGTACGCGCTCGAGGGGCGCGGCCGCAACTTCGTGCTCGCGTTCGCCGCGGGTTGCGTGCTGTCGAGCGCCTACGGGTTCTTGTCGGGCGCGTGGCCGTTCGGCGTCGTCGAGCTCATCTGGGCGTTCGTCGCGCTACGCCGCCACTCGCTCGCGTCGTAGCTTCAGCTCGTCGGGCCGGGCCGGCTTGCGACTCCGGTCGCAGGCCGCGATCAGCAGCAGCATCTGCGTCGGCGCCATCACGCGGATCGACTCGCCCGGGAACGCGAACACCGCGACCCCGTAACAGAGTGAGATCGCAGCGAGCGCGACCGCGCCGTGCGTGACCGGATAGACCCACTTGCCCCGCAGCGCGACGAGCAACACGGCCATGACGGTCACCGCGCCGATGAGCACGCCCCAGCCCTGTCCGTTGTCGAGCGGGCCGTTGATCGTGCGCAACCAACCGGTGAGTGGGAGGGAGAACGCGTTCCGGCGCGAGGTCGACGGGTCGAGGAACGGGAACTGCCCGACTCGGAACCGAACCCACGTGATCCAGACGAGATACGGCGCGAGGACGAGCGACCAGTCGCGCACCGCGAGCCACCGGCGTTGCCTCCATGCCCGCCAGGCGAGCGGGAGGAACGCGATGATCATCAGCTCACGGGTGAGGATGGCGAACGCGGCCGTCACCCGGGCCGATCGCTGCCGCCCGTCACGTTCGTAGAGGTACGCGAGCAGCACGAGCGCGCCGGCCATCGGCTCCGAGATGACCTCCGGGAAGACGAACCAGAGCAACGCCCACGGCGTTGCGAAGATCCAGAGCGCCATGCGCGGGTTGCGACCGCCTCGGCGCAGGTGCTCGGCGGCGAACGTCACCCACGCGCCGAACGAGCCGGCGTAGACCGCGGCGAGGGACCACTTCGTGGCCGCGGGCCGGCCGAACGCCAACAGCCAACCCGCGAGCGGGAAGAGGATGCGGCCGTAGCGGTAGGCGACGCCCTGCACGAGCGGTTTGCCGGGGAACGGGTGCCCGGTGCCGAACGGCCGGCGGGCCACGGCGAGGAAGAGCGGCGCGTCGCTCTGGCCGTAGAAGCCGTGACGCCCGTCGGCACCGACCGCGATCAGCGCGGCGACCACGACCGCCGTCGCGATGCCGCCGACGATCCAACAGTCGCGGGACACGAGCCGGGTGGAGCCCACCCGTGCCGGGCCGATGCGGGCGGGTTCCGACCCAGCCCGCGTTCGGGAGCGCGAGGGGGTACGAGCGGTCACGAGGATTCATCGGCGCGCCCGGCGCCCGCTTGATCGGACCGGCAGCCGTTCCCGGCCGGGCCGCTCCCCGCCTACTTGGCTTCGGCCCAGTTCGGCCCGAAGCCGAGGTCGACGACGAGCGGCACCTTCAGCTCGCAGACGGACTCCATCGTCGTGCGCACCAGCGTCTTGACGGCCTCGACCTCGCCGACCGGCACCTCGAGCACGATCTCGTCGTGGACCGTGAGGATCATGCGGCTCGGTGATCCGGCCGTCTCGAGCGCCCGGTCGAGATCGATCATCGCCAGCTTGAAGATGTCGGCCGCCGAACCCTGCACGGGCGCGTTCTGCGCCATCCGCTCCCCCATCTGGCGGATGCGGAAGTTGTCGGAGGCGAGCTCGGGAAGTTGGCGCCGGCGCCCGAAAATGGTGGTGGTGTAGCCGCGGTCGCGCGCTTCGCGCACCGTGGCGTCCATGTACGCGTGCACGTTCGGGAAGCTCTCGAAGTAGGAGTCGAGGATCTTCCGCGCCTGGTCGGTGGGAATGTCGAGCCGCTGGGCCAGGCCGTACGCCTCCATGCCGTAGGCGAGGCCGTAGTTCACGACCTTGGCG
>DAIQOP010000314.1:0-3831 GCA_036787815.1 Actinomycetota bacterium | reverse complement strand
AACCCGCCCGCCAAACGCGAGCACCCGAGAGCGAATTCTTCAACAGTCTCCTAGCCAGCGCGCGATCGAGGAACCCGGTCACCCGGCGCTCCCATGCGCCGGGTGACCCGGTTGCCATCGCGTGCTCTCGCTCAGTGCGAGAGGCCGGCCAGACCGCCGGGAACGTACGGCGCGTGCGGAGCAGGCGCGGCCGGCATGGCGCCAGCGTCGGTTCCCGGGTCGGTGCCACCGCCGTCGAAGCGGAACGGCGGGTACTCGTCGGTCATGAGGGCCGCGTACGCGAGCACCCGGTAGCACCAGCGGTTCAACCCCATGACGAAGTCGAAGATCGACTTCGGGTACTCACCGCGCACGGCGAGCACGATCACGGCGATGATCGCGAGCAGCGCGATGAGCCCGCCGCCGCTCGCGGTACGCCAGGCACCGTTCCAGCCGAGCCCCCAACCGCCCGCGAACACCGCGACGATCAGGTACTGCGGCAACGCCAACAGCCACCACTTCACGAGTACGAGGCCCCGCGAGAGGTGCTCGGGGTAGTCGACCGTGAAGTCGGCCGGGTACGTCGGGTCGGGCTGCAGGCTGAACGGCGGGTACCGGTCGGTTCCGAAGGCGCTGATCGCGTAGAACGACACGCGCCACGTCCAGCGCATCACGCCGACGTTGAAGTCGAAGATCGAGCGGGGATACCGGCCCGTGAACAGGATCGAGAAGCCGGCCACGATCGTCAGCACCGTCACCGCGACCCACAGGAAGAAGAGCACCACGACGTGCGGGATCACGAGCAGCCACTTCACGAGCCAGAGCCAGCGGTTCACGTCAGGGTCGAGATGTCCGTCGAGCCGCGCCGGATACACATTGCGGGCAGCCGCGGAGTCCATCGACGCAGAGTTCATCGAGGTCGTCACGAGGCATCACCTCCAAGTCGTTCTCCCACCAGCAAACGCCTTCGGGGCGGCCGGCGGTAGAGACGAAGGTCACCGCACCCGTGGACGCGCGTGGTGGGCCAGTGGGGGCAGGCCCCCGGGCAGGCCCCCGGGCGATCGGGGCGGTTACGCAGGTTCGACGAGGTGGAGCAGCCCGGTGTCGACGTCGTAGACGAAGCCGACGATCTCGTCCTTCGCCGCCAGGAACGGCGATGCGTGCAACCGGGCGATCGAGCGTCGGACATCGTCGAACGGGTCGGCGAACGACTCGATCGCGAACTCCGGGCGGGCACCCGTCGCCGATTCGAGCTCGTCGCCGAACTCGTCGTCGCGCAGCTTCTGCATCCCGCAGTCGGTGTGGTGCACCAGGACGATCCCGGTCGTGCCGAGGAGCCGTTGCGAGATGGTGAGCGACCGGATGACGTCGTCGGTCACCACGCCCCCGGCGTTGCGCAGCACGTGGGCATCGCCGTTCTCGAGGCCGAGCAGCTCGAACATGTCCATGCGGCTGTCCATGCACGCCACGACCGCCAACGCGCGCCCCGGTCGCAGGGGGCGGGGCCCACCGAACGACTGTTCCGCGTAGGCGCGGTTGCGGGCGAGGAGATCGTCGGCCAACGACACGCGAGAGATCGTGACCGGAGGACGGCAAGCAGGGCCAATCGAGAAGTCGCGATCTGCGGCCGCTTAGGATCCGATCCGTGGGAGAGCGGCGTCCGTGGTTCGCAGACGCGAGCCGTGCCGATCGGTTGCACCAGCCGCTCTCGGAAGCTCGGGCCGCCGAAGCGCTGCACGGCGCGCAAGCCTCTCGATTGCTCCTGATGTACACCGGGGTCGCCGCGATCGTCACGCTCGCATGGTTGGGCTTCACACTGCTCGCGCGTCCGGGACGACTCGTGAGCTCCTTCGACGACGACGCCTTCTACTACTTCGGCGTCGCCCGCCACCTCGCACACGGCCCAGGCTCGACCTTCAACGGCATCGACCACACGAACGGCTATCACCCGCTCTGGCTCCTGATCTTGACGCCCATCTTCCGCGTCTCCTCCGGTCGGACCGCGCTGGTGCTGGTGAGGCTGCTCGAAGGCGGGCTGTTCGTCGTCTCGATCGTCCTGCTGGCCAAGATCGGACGCGCGCTCCGTCTTCCTCGTCGCTACGGTCGCCGGTTTCGCGCTCTGGCGACTTCGCACGGTCGCACGCGTGACGCTCGCGCACTACATGATCGGGCTCGTCGTTCCCGCGCTCGTGACGCTGGCCACGTACGTGACGCTCAACGAGGTGTGGTTCGGTACCGCGACGCCGGTCTCGGGGCAGGCGAAGGCGCTCGGAGGGCCGTTCACGAACGGCAGGCCGATCAGGCAGTTCCTCCAGTCGCCGGTGGTCCTGAATCACTCGTCGTGGTTCGGACTGATCGTCCTCGTGACGGTGCCGATCGCGCTCGCGATCACTCAGAGGGGAATGTCGGACGCGTGCCGCGGGCTCGCGTACGGCGCGGCGATCCTGCTCGTCGCGGAGATACTCACGGTTCTCTACTACTCGGTGACGTCGTCGTGGCAACTCTGGTCGTGGTACTTCCTTTCGACCGATGTCGTTCTCGCCACGAGCGTCGCTGCGCTCCTCAATGGCCTCCGATCCGTCGACAGGTGGTCGTCGACGGCGCTGACGCGGGCCGCGGCCGCGGCGCTCGCGATCTCCGTCGCCATCGTCGCGGGCAACCTGTACCACCTCGACCGCAACACCGGTCGTCACGCCGGCTACCTCGTCAACGCCGTCGGGCTCGCGAACAACCTCGATCGCACCCTCCCACCCGACGCCGTCGTCGCCATGGGTGATCGCGCGGGAGCGCTCGGCTACTACCTCGAACGCCCCGTCGTGCAGCTCGAAGGACTCGTGGGATCGGTCCAGTACCTCGACGCGCTGCGGCACGCAACAGTGCATGAGTTCCTCGCCTCACGCCGCGTCTCGGTCTACATACGGTCGAGCGCCGATCGCGGCGACCCGGCCGGACCGCGCGGATGCATGCGATACCTCGAGCCGTTGCAGGGCGGCGGGCCGAAGATCACGATCGTCGTGTGCACGCGCGACCTGCTCGTCGACGAGCACTTCTCGGACGGGACCTACGAGCGGGTCTGGCGCTACCGCCCCGAGCTCAACCCGTGACCTGACCCCGCGGCCGGCACTGTCGGGCGGCGGCGGTCAGGGCTAACGTCCCCAGTTCGGCCCAGGGCACGGACGCGCACGGGGGGTCGTGATGTCGGGATCTGGAACGGCTCGCCGGGCGCTGGGTCTCGCCCTCGTGATCGGCCTCTTCGCCGCGTCGGCCGCGGCGCTCCGCGCGACCGCGAGCACCGCGGCAACGAGGCCGGACCGCTCGGCGTGGACGGTCGTGCACGGCGCGACGGGCGTACGCATCACCTGGCACGGTGCCGCCCCGCTGCCGATCGGCGGTGCGCGCCTCGAGGTGCGGCGAGCCGGCGCGGTGATCGGCATCGCGCGCGAGGTCGGATCGAACGCCGTGCTCGACCTCGGCGCGACCACGAGCACGTCGGTTCCCGTCGTCGACGCGAGTGGCCTCGAGCTGTGGCGATCGGGCCGGCGCATCGACATTGCGAGCTCCACGCAACCCGCACCGGCGAACGACGAACCGGCGGCACCGGAAGCGTCGGCACCGGCGGCGAGCGCGGCCGACCCCGGCGCGCCCGGGCCGTACACGACCGAACGGTTGGAGTACCACCGCGCCGGGTTCCTCTGGCCGGAATACCCGGTGCCGATCGAGATGCTCGCCGAGGTCACCGCGCCGACCGATGCGCCCGGCGCGCGACCGTTCGTGCTCATCCTCCACGGGCGCCACGGCACGTGCTTCACCGGCGGCCCCGACGGCTCGGACTCCGGCGATTGGCCCTGCCCG
>DAIQOP010000088.1:0-14108 GCA_036787815.1 Actinomycetota bacterium | reverse complement strand
CAGCCCCGCCAGCACGAGCGCGTGATGGGCCAGCCAGCCCCAGAGGCTCTCGGGCGTCTTCGCCTCGCCGGCGAGCGGGACGTTCGCCGTCGGGTCGAATGCCTGCCACCCGACACCCGGGAAGTAGACCTCGGCCCAGGCGTGCGCGTGCTTCGCGCGCACGACCCACTCGCCGGTGAGCCGGCTGCGTTCACCCGGCACGAACCCCGTCGCTTCACGCGCGGGGATGCCGAGCGTGCGCAGCATCACGACGAGGCTGCTCGAGATCTGCTCGCACCAGCCCTTGCGCACGTTGAACAGGAAGTCGTCGACCACATCGACACCCTGTCGGGCGACCGGGGCGTTGAGCGAGTACTGCGTGTGGGCACCCATCCAGGCTTCGAGCGCGAGCACCTTGTCGTAGTTGGTGGTCGCGCCCGCGGTCACGCTCGCGGCGAGCAGGCGCACGCGGTGCGTCGCGATCGGTTGCAGGGCGTACGTGTCGCGGATGGTCGTCGGTATCGGCTGCGACCCCGACGCCCGCAACGTGGCGGCGGTCGCATCCGGCACGCGGCTCACGACGCGATAGCTCGAACCCTGACCGAGGGGCACGAACGTGAACAGCGTTCCGTCGGGCCGTTCGACCGGCAGGCGGCCGGCCTCGACCTGCGTCGGTTCCGACGCGGCGAAGAGCACGTCGGCGTAGGGCGCGTCGATGTGGAAGGTCTGCGAGAGCAGCCGCCCGCTCGACGCCGGCACGCCGTCGGACGGGGTGACCGACGCGATCCCGTTCGTGCTCTCGAGTGGGTTGCGGCTCGTGTTGGACCGGGTCCAGGCGTGGCCGTCCCAGAGGTCGAACGTCTCGCCCCTCCAGAACTCCGGCCGCGACGCCGCGACGGTCATCACGACGTCGTCGCCGAGGTGGGGGCGCACGGTCGTGTCGAGGCTGTCGTTCTGCGTGAGCGACGAGCCCGAGCCGCCACTGAGATCGAACCGCGGCACTCCGCCGCCCCCGACCCGCGGTGGCGGCCGGTGTCCGAGCACCGGCACGAGCAGCGACCCGACGAACAGCACTGCGAGCGTGAGCGCCGCCATCGCCTTGACCGTCTCGCCGGCGATCGACGGGAGCGCCGGGCCCCCGGCGAGGCGCGGCCGCTCGTCGAGATCAGCCCGGTCGATGAGCACGAGCGCCAGCAGCGTGGCCAGCGCCCAGACCCCCACCAACACGAGCCCCGTACCGGGCTGGCGGACGTGACGGACCACGACCACCCCGCCGAGCGCGAGGATCAGCGACGCCGCGGTACGGGTCGGCAACGACGGCAACGCGAGCACGGCGAGGAGCGCGGCGATGGCGCCCAGCGCGGCGCCGAACGCCGGGCTGTGCCCGGTCCCGGTCGCGGCCAGCCCACCCGCCGCCGAGAGGGCGGCCGCGCACGCGGCGGCCACCCAGCCCCAGGTGGAGTTCGGCGGCACGAGTCGATGGGAACCGGAACGGGAAGACGGCGCACCGGGTGGCCCCGGGCTCGCGTGCGGGGGGCGCTCGCTCATCCGGTCTCGATCCGCAGCGTCGGCCATCCGTCGGGTGCGTTCGGCGGGATCCCTGCCGTCGCCCGTGCCAGACGCCGACCGAGCTCGAGCGGGCCCGAGACCGGCGCGGCGACGGGCCCCGACGCTTCGCAGGTGAGCAGCAACAGATGCGCCCCGGCCCGCATGACCTCCCGCCCCAGGCCGGCCGCACGACCGGCCGCGGCCTCGGCCTCGTCTTCGGGACCGCTCAGGTCGACCGCGACGGCGATACCGGTGATCGCCGGGGGTTCGAGCTCGCGCACCGCGAGCTCACCGGTGCGCGCGGTCGTCGGCCAGTGCACCAGCCGCGCCGCGTCTCCGGGCGCGTACGGGCGCACCGCGCGTACGGCGTCGCCGCCGGGGGCCGCGGGTCGGGACGCGACCGCGGCCGCGGTGCCGACGGGCAACGTGTGCGGCTCGTACGTCATCGGCAGCGGCCGGGGCCCGACCGACACGGGCGTGGCGAGCCGCACCCACACGGTGCGGCGACGCAGGAACACACCGACCGGACCGCCCGAGCGCAGCTCGAGCCGCACGACGCGAAACACGCCACGGCGCCCGGCGATGTGCACGAGCTCACCACCGCCCGGCGCGACGGTTCGCCTCCACTCCCCCGGCGGGTCGAGCAAGCGCACCTCGAGGCGCGACACGCGACCGGTGATGCGCAACCCGAGCGTGATGCGGTCGCCCACGGTCGCGTCGCGCGGGCCCACGACCTCGACCGCGACGCCCCGCAACACCGCGATCGGCCACACGATGCCGACGATGAGCACCGCGAACGCGAAGGCCCCGACCACGACCAGCCCGTCGTGCTCGCCCTGCGCACCCTGCGCCAGCGAATACACGCCCAGCAGCAGCATGCCCAGGCCCGCCGCCGTCAACTCCCCCGGCGGCCGCCTGTCGGCGCTCATGCGGCTCCGAGCTCCGGCGCTCCAGCCGGTCGAGCCCACGCCGGAACCGGGCTCACCGCCCCTCCGCTCTGTGGCCGGCCCTGCACCGAACTACGGCCTCGGGGTGGCGAGGGAATCGATGATGGCCGCGACGGTGGCGTGGCCGGAGGCGACGTCGACCCCCGTGGAGAACACGAGACGGTGCGCGAGCACCGACGGCGCCACCGCCTTCACGTCGTCGGGAGTGACGAAGTGCCGGCGGCTCAGGGTCGCGTGGGCCTGCGCCGCGTGGAAGAGCGAGAGCGTCGCGCGCGGCGACGCGCCGAGCACGACGTCGGGATGCACGCGCACCGCGGCGGCGATGTCGAGCACGTACTCCAACACCGCGCCCGCGCAGTAGACGCGCCGCACCTCGGAGATCACCGCGCGCAACTCCACCGGGTTCGTCACCGACTCGATGCTCGGCAGCACCGCGGCCCCGCCGGCACCGGTGAGGATCTCGCGCTCGGCGTCGCGGCCGGGCAGACCCATCGTGAGCACCACGCCGAAGCGGTCGAGCTGACTCTCGGGAAGCGGGAACGTGCCGGTCGTGCCGACCGGGTTCTGCGTCGCGATCATGAAGCACGGATCGGGCAACGCGTGCGTGACACCGTCGACCGTCACCTGGCGCTCTTCCATTGGCTCAAGCAACGCGGCCTGCGTGCGCGGCGACGCGCGGTTGACCTCGTCGACGAGCACGACGTTCGCGAACACCGGCCCGGGCCGGAAGTCCCACGTGCCGGTCGCGGCCGCGTAGATCGAGGTGCCCGTGAGATCAGAAGGCAGGAGATCGGGTGTGCACTGCACCCGGCCGAAGCGCCCGCCGATGGCCGCGGCAAGACTCTTCCCCAGGAGCGTCTTGCCCGTGCCGGGGACGTCTTCGACGAGCAGATGACTGCCCGAGAGCAGGGCGACGAGCGCGAGCCGCACCGCCTCGTCCTTGCCCCGTACCGCACCCGAGACCGTCGCGAACAGTGCCGACGCGACGCGCAGCGCGGCGGCGTGCCCCTCACCGTTCGCGTGCGGTCCCGCGTCGTCGTCTTCGACGGCCGGCGACGCAGGAGTGATCGGTGAGGTCTGCATGGGCCCCCATATCGTACGGGCCGCTCAGAGGTCGGAAAGCAGCGCGTCGACGAGCTCGCCCTGGAGGGCGGTGAGAGCGCTGTAGAGGTAGAAGGAGCCCCGCCGCGGATCGTCGGCGTCGAAGTGATCGAGCTCGGTGTCCTCGGTGATGTCGAGCGCCGTGCCGAGTGCGAGCCGGGCGTCGTTGAGGACCCCGAGCCACTGGGCCTGCGCCGCCTCGTCGAGCGCGATCTCGAGGAGGCCGCGGCGGTTGACGGGCGCCGAGGTGAGCGAGCCGGTCACCGAGCCCAGGGCGTCGAGCCGGGTTCGCAGGAGGTCGGGCTGCACCAGCGCCTGCCACTGGTCTTCGGCCGCTTCCTCGGTCGGGTCGAGGTACGCGCGCGGGAAGAGCCGCCGCGAGACGGGGTCGTTGCCGGCGCCCGACTCGAGCACGGTGCGCAGGTCGGCGATCACCGCGACGAGCGTCTGCGCCTCCGGAGGCTCGAAGCGCATGAGCAGCTGACCACCGCGATCGCGCCGGACCCAATGACCGCGCGCCATCAGCCGCCGGCCTTCGACGACGAGATGTGCATCACCGGTCTTTTTGCATCGTCGCCCAGAGGCCGTGGCCGTGCAGGCGAGCGACGTCGGCCTCGATCTTCTCGCGCGTCCCGCTCGACACGACCGCCTTGCCCTCGTGGTGCACCTGCAGCATGAGCTGCGTCGCCTTCTCGCGTGAGTAGCCGAACAACTTCTGCAGCACGAACACCACGTAGGTCATGAGGTTGACGGGGTCGTTCCAGACCAGCGCGATCCACGGGACGTCGGGAACCACCTGCTCGTCGTGCACCGGCTCGGCGACCCGCTGCGGACCGGTCGCCAGCTTCGTGCTCAAGTGCCGCGCAGCTGCTCGGCGAGGCGTGCGAGCAACCCGTTGACGAACCGTCCCGAATCCTTCGTGGAGTACTGCTTGGCCAGCTCGACGGCTTCGGTGATCACGGCCGCGGCCGGCACCTCGGGCATCCAACCGAGCTCGAACGTCGACATGCGCAGCAACGTGCGATCGACGACGGGCATGCGCTCCAACGCCCAGTGTTCCGAGTACTTGCGCAGCAGCGCGTCGATCTCGTCGGCGTGCTCGGCGACACCGTCGATGAGCCGGCACGCGTACTCGTCGGGGCGCACCAACTGCTCGGCGACGATCTCGGCAAGATCGATGCCGCGGATCTCCGCTTCGTAGGCCAGGCCGAGCGCCCGCTCTCTCGCTTCGCGTCGCGACGGCACGGTGTGGGCTATGCCCTCGCGAGGTACTCGCCCGTACGGGTGTCGACCTTGATCTTCTCGCCGGTCTCGACGAAGAGCGGAACCTGCACCACCAGGCCCGTCTCCAACGTTGCGGGCTTGCGCGCGCCCGACACCCGATCGCCCTGGATACCGGGCTCGGTCTCGGTCACCTCGAGCACGACCGCAGCCGGAAGGTCGACCCCGACGATCTCGCCGTTGTACATCGGCAGGATCGCGTGGTCGCCCTCCTTGAGGTAGTTCACCGAGTCGCCCAGCGCGGCGGGGGTGACGTGCAGCTGGTCGTACGTCTCGGTGTCCATGAACACGTACTCGTCGGACTCGCGGTAGAGGAACTGCATCTCCCGCTTGTCGATCATCGCGAGGCCGAGCTTCTCGTCGGCGCGGTAGGTGCGGTCGATCACCGCGCCGGTGCGGACGTTCTTGAGCTTCGTGCGCACGAACGCGCCGCCCTTGCCGGGCTTCACGTGTTGGAAGTCGACGACGGTGACGAGGCCCTCGGGGAGGTTGAGGGCCATACCGGTCTTGAGGTCGTTCGTTGAGATGCTCACAGCATGAGGTCCTTGGGGGTGTGCGTCAGGGGGCGCGAACCCGACGCGGTGACCACGACGGTGTCCTCGATGCGGACGCCGCCCACGCCCGGCAGGTAGACGCCCGGCTCGACGGTCACGACATCGCCGACCAGCAAGGTACCAGCTGCCGCCGTGGCGACTCTCGGCGCCTCGTGGATCTCGAGCCCCACACCGTGGCCGGTGCCGTGCGAGAACGCCTCGCCGTAGCCGGCGTCGGAGATGATGTCGCGGCAGACCCGGTCGACCTCGCGGCACTCCACCCCGAACGCGACCGCGTCGCGTCCGGCCTGCTGGCTGGCGAGCACGAGGCCGTAGAGGCGCCGGGCGTCGGGCCCCGGATCGCCGACGCTCACCGTACGCGTCATGTCGGAGCAGTAGCCGTCGACGACGCACCCGAAGTCGCAGACGATCAGCTCGTGGTGGTCGATCGGTCGGTCGCTCGGTCGCGAATGCGGCATCGCGCCGTTGGGACCGGCCGCGATGATCGGGTCGAAGCTCATGTGGCTCGCGCCACGCTCGCGCATCGCGAACTCGAGCGCGAGCGCGAACTCGCGCTCGGTGGGGCCCTCCGCGAGGCGCGGGAGCAGCGCCGCGAACGCGTCGTCGGCGATCGCGCACGCGGCCGCGATGCGGTCGATCTCGCCGGCGTCTTTCACCCGGCGCAGCTCCTCGACGATCGCGCCGGCCGGCACGAGCTCGGTCGAGCCGAACGCCTCCGCGAGCTCGCGCTGCTGCGCCCAGGTGACACCGTGGTCTTCGAGCCCGACGCGGTTCGCGCCGGCTGCGGCCGCTGCCAGCACCGCGCGCTGTTCGGCGACGGTGGTGCGGATCTCGACGGTCGCGACCACCCCGGCCTCTTCGAGCTGGGTACGCGACTGCTCGCCGTACCGGCCGTCGGTGACGAACACCGCGGTGTCGGGCCGCACGAGCAGCATCCCGGCCGAGCCGGTGAAGCCGGTGAGGTAGCGCACGTTGGGCAACCGCGTCACGAGCAGCGCGTCGATCCCGGCCGTGACGAGCTCGGCCCGGAGGCGGTCGATCCGTTCGGCGACGGCCAGCGGGGCGAGACCGGTCACGGTGTTCATGGCTGCTCCTCGATCTCGACGGTGCCGTCGATGCGGCCGGCGACGGCGTCGATCGCGAGGCGGTAGCCCGCGGCGCCGAAACCGGAGATGGTGCCCGTGGCGACCGGAGCCACCACGCTCGTGTGCCGCCACGACTCCCGGGCGTGGGGGTTGGAGAGGTGCAGCTCGACGACCACGCCGTCGAACGCCGCGAGCGCGTCGGTCAACGCGTACGCGTAGTGGGTGAACGCGCCGGGGTTGAACACGATCGCCGCGCACCGGCCCCGTGCAGCGTGGATCGCATCGATCAGCGCGCCCTCGTGGTTCGACTGCAAGTGCTCGAGCTCGTGGCCGTATCGCTCGGCCTCGGCTCGCGCGATCGCGACGAGCTGTTCGAGCGTGGTCGATCCGTAGACCTCGGGCTCGCGCTCGCCGAGCAGATTCAGGTTTGGGCCCGAGAGCAACAGGATCGTGGCCATCAGCCCACCGCCTCGGTGAGGCCCACCTGCGCGAGCGCCTTCGCGACCGCGGTGGGATCGGGGTCGTCGACGCGCTCGACTCCGCGCGGTCCGGCCAGCACGAACGTGAGCCCACCCTCCGACTTCTTGTCCCGGCGCATGAGCCCGATCACATCGCTCCCCGACAGTCCGGCCGGTGCCTCGACCGGCAGACCGAAGCGCTCCAGCAGCTGTTCCGTCCCTTCGACGACCTCGGGCCCGACGCGTTCGAGCACGCTCGCGAGGTTGGCGGCGAACACCATCCCGATCGAGACGGCCTCGCCGTGGTGCAGCACGTGACCGCCCGCGATCTCGAGCGCGTGCGCGAGCGTGTGGCCGTAGTTGAGCACCGCACGGGCACCCGTTCGCTCCAGCTCGTCGGCCTCGACGACGCGCGCCTTCGCCGCCGCGCAACGCGCGACCACGGCCTCCACGATCGCGGGATCGCGGGCCAGCAACTCCGAAGCGTGATCGGAGAGCAGCACCCGCAGATCGTCGTCGCCGATGAGCGCGTACTTGACGACCTCGGCGAGGCCGCACCGGAACTCACGGTCGGAGAGGGTCTCGAGCACAGTGGGGTCGGCGAGGACGGCGAGCGGTTGGTGGAACGCGCCGACGAGGTTCTTACCCTGCGGCAGGTTCACGCCGGTCTTGCCGCCGATCGAGGCGTCGACCATCGCGAGCAGCGTGGTGGGAACCTGCACCACCGCGATGCCGCGGTGGTAGCTCGCGGCGAGGAAGCCGGCGACGTCGCCCACGATGCCGCCCCCGACCGCGACGACGGCGTCGCCACGCAGCAGTCCCCACTGCACGCACTCGGCGGCGAGCGTCTCGACGGTCGCCAGAGTCTTGTGCTCCTCACCGTCGCCCATCACGATCGTGGTGTTCGCGATGTGGGCCGCGTCGAGCGCCGCGGCGGCGCGTTCCGCGTGGGCGTGCAGCGCGGCTTGCGTCACGATGACCGCGCGGCGCCGACCCGCGAGCACGGTTGCGATCTCGGCGAGAGAACCCGCACCGACCACGACGTCGTACGCGCGCGGCCCGAGATCGACCGTCACGCGCCTCACGACACGCGCTCCTCGATCGCGGTGAGGGCCGCCAACACCGCGTCGACCACGGACGCGACGCCGAGCCCGGCGGTGTCGACGGTGGCGTGGGCGGCAGCCTCGTAGGCGGGGCGGCGTTGCTGCTCGAGGCGGCCGAGCGTGCCGACCGCTCCACTCGGCGACGGCTGCTCGAGCAGCGGCCGGCCGCGACCGTCGCCCACGCGCGCGGCGAGCTGCGCGACCGGGGCCTGCAACCACACGACCAGACCGGTCTCGCGCATGCGCCGGCGGTTGTCGGCGTCGAGCACGGCACCGCCCCCCGCCGCGATCACCGTGGGCTCCGGCGACGCGCACGCGTCGGCGACGGCCCGGCGCTCCAACTCCCGGAACGCCGGTTCACCGTCGCGAGCGAACACCTCGGCGACCGACGCGCCCGCCGCTGCCGCGATCCGCTCGTCGGTGTCGACGAACGGGCGCCCGAGCCGCTTGGCGCAACGTTGGCCGACCGTCGACTTCCCCGCGCCCATCATGCCGATGAGCACGAGGTGCCGCTGCTGCTTCATCTCCCGCCCGCCGTTCACGTCAGGCCGGCGAGGTAGTGCGCGTGGTTGGCAAGCAGCTCGCCCAGCGAGTCGCCGCCGAACTTCCGGAGCGTCTCCGAGGCGAGCACGAGGGCAACCATCGTCTCGGCGACCACGCCGGCCGCGGGCACAGCCGTGACATCCGTGCGTTCCTTGAAGGAGACCGTCTCCTCCTTCGTCTCGGTGTCGACCGTCTTCAGCACCGGCCGGTTCAACGTCGCGAGCGGTTTCATCGCGACGCGCGCGACCAGAAGGTCGCCGGTGGTCATGCCGCCTTCGATGCCGCCGGCGTGGCTCGACTCACGCTGGTACCCCTCGCCCTCACGCCACGAGATCGCGTCGTGCGCGTCGCTGCCGCGCCGCTGTGCCACGTCGAAGCCGTCGCCGATCTCCACCGCCTTCATCGCCTGGATGCTCATGAGCGCACCGGCGATCAGGCCGTCGATGCGGAGATCCCAGTGCACGTGCGAACCGAGGCCCGGGGGAAGTCCGTAACCGAGGACCTCCACCACACCGCCGAGCGAGTCGCCGTCGCGCGCCGCGGCCTTGATCGCGTCGATCATCGCCGGCTCGGCGGAAGGATCGAAGCAGCGGACCTGCGACGCGTCGACCTGTTCGAGGTCGCCGGGCTTCGGGCGCAGATCGTGGCCGACGTGCACCCCGCCGAGCTCGACCACGTGCGAGATCACGTCGACACCGACCTGTGCGAGGAGCACCTTCGCGAGCGCGCCGGCGGCGACGCGCGCCGCGGTCTCGCGCGCGCTCGCCCGTTCGAGCACGTCGCGCGCGTCGCGCAGGCCGTACTTCTGCATGCCCGCGAGGTCGGCGTGGCCCGGTCGGGGTTGGGTCAACGGGTTGGCCGTGGCCCCCGGTGCCGACGACATCTCGTCGTTCCACTTCCCGGTGGCCCACTCGGAGTTGTGGATCAGGATCGCGACCGGCGAGCCGAGCGTGCGGCCGTGGCGGACGCCGCCGAGGAACTCGATCGCGTCGGCCTCGAACCGCATGCGCGGGCCGCGCCCGTAGCCGAGCCGCCGCCGGGCGAGCTCGGACGCGACATCGTCGATCAGGATGGGGAGACCCGCGGGCAGCCCCTCGACGATGACCACCAGGGCCGGGCCGTGGGACTCGCCCGCGGTCAGAAAACGCAGCACGACGTCCCTTTTTTCGGCGAACGCTGGCGGGAACGAGCCTACTTGATGACCTCTTCGCCCTCGCAGAGGCGGAACGGCGCGTCGCCGAACAGGAACTGGCCGCACGGCGCGCTCAGGCTCACGACGCGGTAGCTCGTGGCGAACGCCGAGCCGACGCCGACGGTGTAGACGGTCGAACCCACCTGCACCTTGGCCATCGGGGTGCCGTCACCCTGCTTGAAGACGTCGAGGAGCGCGACCGACGTGCCCGCGGACGGTTCGTTGCTCGGAGCGGCGGTGGAGGTGGTCGTCTGACCGGTGCCGGTCCCGCCGGTCCCGCCGGTCCCGCCGGTGGTGGGCGTGGTGGGCGTGGTGGGCGTGGTGGGCGTGGTGGGCGCCGTCGAGCCGGTGCCGCTGGTCGTCGGGGTCACGATGACGACCGGCTCGAAGGGATTCTTGGTCGCGAACACGTCGAAGGTCGCGGGCGGGCTCGTCGAGCGCGACGACGGCGTCGTCGAGGTGGTCGTCAGTCCGCCACCCGTCGACGACGACCCGAACAACGTCGTCGCCGTCGCGTGCGAACCGCCGCCGCCGCTGAAGAGCACGAACTTGGCCAACAGGACCACGACGAGGAAGCCCGCGACTCCGATCAGCACGATCAGCCGGCGCCGTTCACCCGTGTTCATCAGTTCACCTGCGCGGTCGTCGAGGTCTCGCCGCTCGAGCTCCCGCTCGCGGGCGGTGCCGGGCTCGACGTTCCACCCGTCGCGCCGGGCGTCGGAGAGCTCCCGCCCGGGGTGGCCGGTTCGGCCCGCGTGAACATGCGGGCCGTGAGGGTCACCGCGAGCGTGGGCGGACCGGTCGGTGCGGCCGACGCCGAGCCCGCTTCCGCGGCCGAGGTCACGTTGATGCCGTCGACGACCACGAGTCGACCCATGGCCTCGAGCCGGTTGAGATAGTCGAGCACCTGGAAGAAGCCACCCTTGATCTGGATGCTGAGCGGGATGACCGACGGGCCCGTCGTGCCGGCCTGCACCGCGCCCGGCGACACCGACAGCCAGTCGATGCCCGACTGCACCGCGATCTGGTTCGCCGAGAGGATGAATCCGTCGAGGTCGGGGGCGGCCGGAACCGCGGCGCTGAGCTTGTCGAGTTCGGCCGCGATCTCGGGACCGTTGTGGCTGATGTCGACGAGCCGGGTCAGTTGGGCGCGCAGGTTGCTCTCGATCTGCTGCGAGGCCCGGGTTGCCTTCTTCGCCTTCGAGAGGTCGCGGCCCTTCGGCGAGAAGATCAGCAGGTTCCAGACGAGCAGCACGACGATGCCGAGCAGCACGCCGACGACGACACCGCGGGACTTCATTGCGCGGTTCCCTGGTAGCGCTCGAGCCGGTTCGATCGAGCCTTGGGCGTGAGCGTCGCGGTCGACGTGAAGTTGACGATGTCGCGCGATCCGAGCGTGGCCTGCGTGACGTTCGGGACCCAGAGGTCGCTCAGGGACGGCAGCTGGGCGATCATCTTCAGCCAGGCCGCGACCGACGGGTAGTCGAGCCCGACGGCGGTGAAGTTCACGGTGCCGGTGAGCTCGGCCGCGGTCGGCGCCGCCACGGTGGTGGGTGTCGCCGAAGCGGTGGTGGTCGGCGCGCCGGGAACCGTGGTCGGCGGTGCCTGCTGGAGGATGACCGGCGCGGTCACCGAGCCCTGGAAGGCGGTGAGCCACACGTCGTTCGGGATCGTGCGCGCGATGTCCTGGAGCATGCGACTCCACGAGACGTCGGTGCCGACCAGACCGGTGATCTGGCCGCGGAGGGCGTCGAGCTGCTCCTGCTTGGCCTGCGCGTCGGCGAGTTGGCCGATCTGCGTCTGCAGGTTGAGGTTCTGCTGGTCCTGCGCGGCGAGCACCTTGTGCTCGTGGGAGATCGAGTGTTGGCGCGCGATGGTCGGTACCGCGAGCAACAGGATCAGCGCCGCCGCGGCCGCGCCGCTCGCGGCCAGGACGCGCGTCTTCGTGCTCGGTGCGTGCGACGCGCGTGGGAGCAGATCGATGGCAACGCCGGCCGGCCCGGGCGGAAGCGCGAGACCGACGGCGGCCGGGAGGTACGGGTCGAGTCGGGGCAGCTCGGCGTCGTCGAAGCCGATGTCGCCCACCGTGAGCATCGAGCGCGGCTCGGCCATCTGGACCGGAAGACCGACCAACGCGGAGAGGCGGTCGACGATGCCGGGCAGCAACGTACCGCCCCCGGTCGTGACGACCCGCAGCAGGCGCGCCGCGCCGGGCTGGTTGCGGTAGTAGTCGAGCGACGAGCGGACCTCGTCGAGCATCGAAGCGAGCGGCCGCTCGAGCGAGGTGCGGGCGCGGGCAACGACGTCGTCGGCGATGTTGCCGACCTGACGCTTGACCGATTCGGCGGTCTCGAACGGCAGCTCGAGCCCGGCGGCGACGGCGTCGGTGAGCTCACGGCCACCGCTGCCGAGCACACGCACGAAGCGCGGGATCCCGTTCTCGTGCACGACGACACAGGTGACGCCACCGCCGAACGAGACGATGCCCTCGGCGCCTTGCCCGTTGTCGCTGACCGAGTGGCCGAGGCTGCGGATGAGGGCGAGCGGAACGAGGTCGACGGACTCCACTCCGAGTCCGGCGCCTTCGACGGCGTCGACGAGCCGGGTGACGGTCGCCGAGTGCGCGGCGGCGAGCAGAACCTGCATCACCGATTCGCCGGGCGTTGTCTCGACGGTGCCGAGGATCGCGAAGTCGATGACCGCTTCGTCGAGCGGGATGGGGATGAGCTCCTGCGCCTGGAAGCGCAGCGCGCCGGCGAGCTCCTCGCGCGTCATCACCGGCATCTCGATCTGGCGGACGATCAGCCTCGGGCTCGCGACCCCGACGCGCACCCGCGCGCGGCGCAGGCCGAGCTCGTTGCGCAACCGCGCGATCGCGGCGGTGACCGCGTCGGCGTCGACGATCTCGCCTTCGCGCATGACGTCGCGTGCGAGCGCGACCTGTCCGAACGCGACGAGGCGTGGCGGGGTACCGGGGACGACCTCGGCGACGGTGACCGCGTTGGTCCCGACGTCGAGTCCGATCACGCCGCGGGCCATGAGTCACCTCCCCGGACGGTCTGCGACTCGAGGTACTCGTTCAGCTCGTGCTCGCGGATCCGGAAGTGCTTCCCGACGCGGATCGCCGGCAGCTCGCCCGCGCGGATGAGCCGGTACACGGTCATGTTCGAGACGCGCATGGTGTCGGCCACCTCCCGAACGGTCAGGAGGCGATGCTCACCAGCCACGTAGCCCTCGCTTGTTCACGACAGTCACAGTAAGCATCACAAACAACAATCGTCAATCAGAACCTCAACTTGAGACATCGGTCAACCTCCGCCCCACCTTTACGGCGCGCGAATCACAACCTTGTGGTTCCCTTCCCCCTCAACGCCCCCACCCCAAAGCCCCTCTCGCCCGCCCGCGCCAAAGAAATCTCGGGCTCGCGACGCGACCGCGACTGCCCGCGAGCGGGTCTAGCGACCCAGACCTCGGTACCAGTCGATGATCGGGCCGCCGGCGAGCACGATGGTGAGCGTGCCGGCGGCGAGGTACGGGCCGAACGGGATGTGCTGGCGCCGGCCGTGGCGGCGCAACGCCATGAGCGCGACGCCGATGACGGCGCCGTACGCGAAGCCGAGGAAGATCCCGAACACGACGTCGAGCGCGCCGAGGTAGCCGAGGTAGAGGCCGAGCACGAACGAGAGCCGGACGTCGCCGAAGCCCATGCCGCCCGGTGACGCCACGTGGATCGCGAACAACGCGGCGAACGCGCACACGGCACCGACGAGCGCCCGCGCGAACCACCACCAGTGCCCTTCGAGCCCGGCGGCCAACGCGAGCAACGGCGCCGCCATGAACCCGAGCGGGTACACGATGCGATTCGGGATGATGAAGTGCTCGAGGTCGATGAGCGAGATCGCGAGGAGCCCGGCACCGAGGACGAGGTACGCGGGCAGCGCCCACGAGTGCGCGAACCGCGTGCCGATCACGGCGAACAGCACCCCGCACGCGAGCTCGACGAGCGGATACCGCACCGAGATGCGCGTCCGGCAGTGGCGGCACCGCCCGCGTAGCAGGAGCCACGACAGCACCGGCACGTTGTCGCGCGGGGCGATGTGGGTGCCGCACCCCGGGCAGTGCGACGGCGGGGCGACGACCGATTCCTTCCGCGGCACGCGCCAGATGACGACGTTGAGGAACGATCCGACGAGGAGGCCGAACAGCGCGCAGACTGCGGCGATCGACCCGGTCACGGCCGGGAGGGTAGACGGAGGTGTGTGGGAACGCGCGGCATACGCTCGCGAGACCGGACAGGGCGGATGTGGCGGCACGCGG
>DAIQOP010000087.1:0-14180 GCA_036787815.1 Actinomycetota bacterium | reverse complement strand
ACGCTACGACCACGCACCCAAACGGAAGCGCCTTCTTCAACACCCTCCTAGACGGTCGCCGGAGCAGAGGGCGTGTCGTCGCCGCGGACTTCACCCATCTGGACGCTCCCGATCGAGGACTCGTAGGTGTCGGCGCCGCGCGTGCCACCGTCGAGGATCACGCCGATTGTCGGGGCTCCGATGCGCCGGAGCTTGGCCGACCCGTCGGCAAGCTGGCGGCGCCGGGTGCGGCGGGCCGTCGCGACCATGATCACGCCGTCGGCATGCCGTGCGAGGGCGAGGGCATCGTTGAACGGCAGGAGCGGCGGTGCGCTGATCACCACGAAGTCGGCTCCGTCGGCGAGCTGCGAGAGCACCGCGGCCAGCGAGTCGCTCGCGACCAGGTCGGCGGGGTTGGGGGGAAGCGGCCCGGTGCTCAGGACGCGCAGCGCCCCGCCGGCAACCTCGACCGGGCGCAGGACCTCGGCGAGGGTCGAGTCGCCGAGCAGCACCGACGTGAGACCGTTGCCCCGGGTGAGGCCGAACCGATCGTGGAGCTGACCGCCCCGCAGATCGACGTCGACGAGCACCACGCGAGCACCCGCCGAGGCGAGGGTGACGGCAAGGTTGGCGGCGGCGACGTCCTGGTGGTCCTTCGCTCGCAGGCCGGCCACGACGATGCGGCTCATCGGTGCCCGCATCGACAGGAACTGCACGCCGGAGCGGGCGGCCCGATACGCCTCGGCCCGGGCCGAGGCCGGAGCGGTGAGGGAGACCGGCCGGTTGGCGTCGCCGCGCTTGCCGCGACGCGGCACGGTGGCGAGCACCGGCAGACGCGAGAACCGCTCGACGTCCTGGCGGGACCGGACCTTGTCGGTGAGCAGCTCGAAGCCGAAGGCTCCGGCGATACCGAAGATGATGCCGAGGAACGCACCGATGATTCCGTATTTGACCGGCGTCGGCTGGCTGGGTGTCGTGGGCTTCTGCGCATCGGCGATCAGAGCGACCGTCGGCTGCGCGGCCGCGTTGGCCTGGAGGATCTGGAAGTACTGCTGCTGCAGCGCGGTGTAGCCGGGAAGGCTCTGGTTCAGCTGCGACTCGAGCGAGGTGAGCAGCGCCGAGGTGCGCAGCGGGGTCTTGCCGGCTGCGACGAGCGACTGATCGGCGGCGTCGATGCGCTTGGCCTCGGTGCTGATGGCAGTCGTGAGCCCGTCGACCTGGCGCTTCACGGTTGCGAGCTGGGCGGCGGTGGAGGCGGTGCGGCCCTTGGTGAGCTGCGCCTGGAGCAGTTGGGCCTCGTGCACGTAGGTGGAGGCGTACTGATCGGCAACCAGCACCGCCTGGTTGGCGGTGCTCATCCCGATCGAGATCTTGATCGCGTTCGTGCTGAGGACGTTACCGACGTTGACCTGCTTGATCGACTTCTTCCCGAGCTTCATCGCGTCGATGATCCGGTTCTTGAAGTTCGGCGACTTGATGACCTCGACCTCGGTCAGGACTTCCTGGCTGGCGCTTCCGGCGCTCGACCGATTGCCCGCGTTCACCGCGACGCTCGTGGTGTCGCCGCTGGAGAAGCGCACCTCCGAGGTGGCCTTGTAGATCGTGGGGCCGTGGTACGAGTACGCGACGAGCAGGGCCGTGAAGCCCACGATGCCGATCACGACGACCCACCAACGACGGCCGAGAATGCGCATGTAGTCGCGCACGGTGGGAGGGGCGACCGGGTCGGGACTCATGTTTGTTCGCTCCTGCTCGTCCCACCGGCCCGCCCGGTGGCCGGGCGCGATTACGGAATACCGAAGACGCGATACTACCGGTGGAGGAGCGCGACCTGGGAGCGGGCGCCCGCGACCGGAGCGATCAGGGCGTCGACCAACCGTGCAGCCCGCACTCGAGCTTGCCGGTGCCGGCCCAGCGGCCCGAGCGCGGATCTTCGCCGGCCGCGACCGGGTTCGTGCAGGGGGCACAGCCGATCGACGGGTAGCCCTGCTTGCGCAGCGGGTGCTCGGGGAGACCGCGATCGGCGACGTAGCGCTCCACGTCGGCATGGGTCCACGGCGCGAGCGGGTTGACCTTCACGATCCCGCGGCCGACGTCGAGACCGACGATGGGGGCCTTGGTGCGGGTGGCCGCCTCGTCACGACGCAACCCGGTCATCCAGGCGTCGGCGCCCGCGAGGGCACGGGCCAGCGGCTCGACCTTGCGGACCGCGCAGCACTCGGTCGTGTCGATCTTCCAGAGGTCGTCGGGTTCGACGAGCGGCTCCATCACGCGCAGGTTGAGGTCGTAGCGCCGCCGGACCGTCTCGACGTACTCGAGGGTCTCGGGGAAGTGGTACTGGGTGTCGAGGAACACGACCTCGATCTCCGGCGCGACCTGCATCGCGACGTCGATCAGGACGCAGTCCTGGAACGACGCGGCGAGGATCATGCGGCCGCCGTAGCGCTCCCAGGCCCACCTGATCGCCGCGCTCGCGGGTCGGCGTTCGAGGTCGGCCGCGACGCGCGCGAGCTCGGCGAGGTCGACCTCGGCCAGCTGGGGCTCCGCGGTGGCGACGTCGCCGCGGTCGACCGTCGTGGTCACGTCGCGCACTCGCTCTCACCCACTTCCGCGACGTAGGGACCGGTCTCGTCGAAGTCGACGTAGAGGTCGGGGGCGACATCGGGGGCGGGGAAGTCGTCGAGGTCCTTCAACGCCGCGCCCACTCCGGCCGCGCCACCCGATCGCGCGAGCCAGGTGGCGAACGCCTCGCCGGCCTCACGCTCGCCGGCGAACCGGCCGACGACCCGCACGACGGCCTCGGCCGCGCGCTTGGCCGGCAACTTCACGGCCTTGTTCCCGAAGTCGACCTGCATCGCTCCGAGCCCGCCACCGAGCAGCATCTGGTACCCGGGCGCCGCACGACCGTGGGCCCGTCGTTCGAGCCCGTAGAAGCCGATGTCGGAGATGTGGTGCTGGCCGCACGAGTTCGTGCAGCCGGAGATGTTCACCTTCACGCCGCCGACGTCGGAGAGGCCGGCCTCGTCGAGGGCGCGGCCGATGTCGGAGGCGAGGCCGCGGCTCTGGGTCACCGCGAGGTTGCAGGTGTCGGCGCCGGGGCAGGCGACGACGTCGCGGGAGAGTTCGGCGCCGGGCTGGGCCATCCCGATCTCGGAGAGCCGCTCGTAGAGGCCGCGCAGGTCGGCCTCGGTGAGGTCGCGCAGCACCAGGTTCTGGCGGCTCGTGATCCGCACGTCGAGGGCGAAGTCGCGCTGGATCGCCGCGAGCGCACGGAACTGCTCCGCGGTGATGTCGCCGAGCGTGCACGAGGCGTACGCGCTGATCGTGCCGTTGGCGCGGCCCCGCACGACGTTGGCCTCGAGCCAGCGCTGGTACGGATCGGTCGCGAGCAGCCGCACCGGCGAGGTGCCGGGCACACCGCCGAGCACGCCGTCGCTCGCCAGGCCGGCCGGGGCGTCGCCGTGCTCCACGACCTGCTCGGGCAGCCCGCCGGGCCACCCCGATGCGGCGCGCAAGAGGCGGCGCTCCTTCAAGATCCGCTCGCGGAGCTCGTCGATCCCCATCGTGTCGACGAGCCACTTCATCCGGGCCCGCAGCTTGTTGTCGCGGTTGCCGTAGTGGTCGAAGGTACGGAGCGCGGCCTCGATCGTGGGGAGCAGATCCTCACGGCTCGTGAATTCCTCGAGCGCCTGGGCCGGGTGCGGGTTGGCGCCGAGGCCGCCGGCGATGACGACCCGGAAGCCCGGCTCGACGGTGCCGTCGGGCAAGGGTCGGCTGACCCCGATCACCCCGAAGTCGTTGAACATCGCCTGGCCGCAGTCGGTGGCGCAGCCCGAGAAGTTGATCTTGAACTTGCGGGGCAGGCGCTGCGCGTACGGACTCCGGAGGAAGTAGCGGGCGGTCGCCTCGGCCCACGGCGTGATGTCGAGCACCTCGAGCGGGCAGGCGCCGGCGAGGTGGCAGCCGACGACGTTGCGGACGGTGTCGCCGCACGCCTCACGCGAGGTGAGGCCGGCCGCGGCGAGCAGGCGCAGGACCGCGGGCGTCTGCTCGAGCGGCACGAAGTGGAACTGCGCGTTCTGTCGGGTCGTGAGGTGGCCCCACCCGCGAGAGTAGGTCTCGGCGATGAAGCCGAGCACCTCGAGCTGGTCGGGCTCGATCCGCCCGTAGGGGATCTTCACCCGCACCATCTGGTGGTGGCCGCCCTGGCGCTGGCCGTAGATCCCCTGGTTGAGCCGGAAGACGCGGAAGACGTCTTCCTCGATCTCGCCCGCGAGGTACTGGCTCACGGTCCGTTCGTAGACGGTGAGCTCCTCCTCGATCTCGGGATCGAGCACTCGCCCGGTGAGTTCGGATACGTCGATGGCCATGGTGAGCTCCACGGTCGGGAAGCAGGACAGGGGTGTGCTGCCCGGTTGCCGGGCCGCAGTGAGCAGGTCCGCGAGGGACGCCGGCTCAGCTGGCGGAGGGACGACTGCGCTCGTCGTGCATCTCGTGGGGCGTCCGCCCCGTCGAGATGCTGTTGGCGCCGCACTGCCGGATCACGAGCCGGAACACTACCGAGCCGCGCCCCCTAATTGCCAGTACGTAAGTCAGGAATATTTGTTGACCCCCCAAGTCAGGGTTTCCGCGGGCACGACCCGGCGCCTGAGGCGGCCCGACAGGGCTGGTTCCCGCAGGCACGACCCGGCGCCTGAGGCGTCCGGAGCGGCGAGCAGTACCTGCAGGCACAACTCGGGACCTGAGGCGTCAGGAGCGCCGAGCGATCCGTCGCACAGGGGCGAAGACCCGTGCCGAACCGAGCGAGCGCGACCAGAGAGAACCGCGAAGTCCCGTGCCGAAACGAGTGAGTGCGACAATAGGGAATGCGGATGTCGCAATTGTTCCTGCGCACGTTGCGCGACGACCCGGCCGACGCCGAGGTCGACAGCCATCGCCTGTTGGTGCGAGCCGGGTACATCCGGCGGGTCGCGGCGGGCGTCTACGCGTGGTTGCCGCTCGGGCAGCGGGTCCTGCGCCGCATCGAGCAGATCGTGCGCGAGGAGATGGACGCGGCCGGCGCGCAGGAGGTGCTGCTGCCCATCGTGCAACCGCTCGAGCTGTGGACCCGCAGTGGCCGCGAGCCCATGTACGGCCCGCTCATGTTCCGTCTGCTCGACCGCAAGGAGACGGGCTTCTGCCTGGCTCCGACGGCCGAGGAGGTCGTCACGACGATCGTGAGCGGCGAGTACGGCAGCTACCGCGATCTGCCCGTCAACCTGTACCAGATCGGCTGGAAGTACCGCGACGAGCTGCGCCCCCGGTTCGGGTTGCTGCGCACGCGCGAGTTCCTGATGAAGGACGCGTACTCGTTCGACGCCGACCTCGAAGGTCTCGACCGTTCGTACCGGGTCATGTACGACGCGTACCACCGCGTGTTCGAGCGGTGCGCGCTCACCTTCCGTGCGGTCGAGGCCGACTCCGGCGACATCGGCGGCGACGTCAGCCGGGAGTTCATGGCGGTGGCGAGCGTGGGGGAGGACGACTTCGTCTGGTGCCCCGCGTGCGAGTACGCGGCCAATGTCGAAGCGGCGCGGCGCCAGGTCGAGACGGCCGACTCGGGCTCCGATGCCCCGTCGCTCGCCGCGAGCGCACCGCCGATGACCGAGGTCGAGACACCCGGCCTGGCCGGGATCGACGGCGTCGCCGAGTTCCTCCGGGTGGGTGCCGACGCGCTCCTGAAGTGCATCGCGTTCGACGTCGACGGCGAGCTCGGCCTCGCACTCGTTCCCGGCGACCGCGAGGTGAACCTCGTCGCGCTCGAGGCGGCGCTGCGGCCCCGCGCCGTGCGCCTCTACACCGACGAAGACTTCGCGGCGCGCCCGTCGTTGCCGCGCGGCTACATCGGGCCGCACCACCCCGACGTGACCGTGGTGGTGGCCGATCCCGCGGTTCGGGCCGCGAAACCGTGGGTCACCGGCGCCAATCGCGCGGATCATCACGTGCGCGACGCGCGCCTCGGTCGTGACTTCGACGTCGCGCAGTGGGCCGAGCTCGCGACCGTCGTGCCCGGCGACCCGTGCCCGCGCTGCGGCCGGCCGCTCGCGATCGATCGCGGGATCGAGGTCGGCCACGTGTTCCAGCTCGGCGCGAAGTACTCGAAAGTGTTCGACGCGTCCTACACCGACGACGAAGGCGCGTCGCACCTCATGCAGATGGGCTGCTACGGCATCGGCATCTCGCGCGTGCTCGCGGCCGTCGTCGAGCAGTTCCACGACGACAACGGGCTCGCGTGGCCCGCCGGTCTCGCGCCCTACGACGTGCACGTCGTGGTGTTGCCCGGCCGCGGCGACGGTGCCGTCGCCGTCGTCGAAGCCGCCGACAAGCTGGTCGCGGAGCTCGAAGCGCGCGGGCTTTCCGTGCTGATCGACGACCGCGACGTGAGCGCGGGCATCAAGTTCGCCGACGCCGACCTCCTCGGGATGCCGGTGCAGCTCACGGTCGGTGCGAAGGGTCTGGGCCGCGGTGTCGTCGAGCGCAAGGTGCGCGCCACCGGCGAGCGCGACGATCTCGCGTTGGCCGACGTCGTCGCCTCGATCTCGGCGGGTGCGTGAGCCTTCCGATCCGCCCGCCGCTCGAACCGATGCTCGCCAAGCTCACGCGCGAGCTGCCGCCCGCGGGCGAGATCGTGTTCGAGCCGAAATGGGACGGCTTTCGCTGCATCGTGTTCCGAGACGGCGACGACCTCGATCTCCAGAGCCGGAACTCGAAGCCGTTGCTCCGCTACTTCCCTGAGCTGCGCGCACCGCTCCTGGCGATGCTGCCCGATCGGTACGTGCTCGACGGCGAGCTGGTGGTCGCGAACGAGAAGGGACTCGACTTCGACGCGCTCCAGCTCCGCCAGCATCCCGCCGACTCGAGGGTGCAGAAGCTCGCGGTCGAGATCCCGGCGTCGTACGTCGCGTTCGATCTCCTGGCCCTCGGCGACGAGTCGCTCCTCGACACACCGTTCGGGGAACGACGGGCCCGCCTGTCGTTGCTGCTGGCCGACGCGACACCGCCCGTCTACCTCACCCCCGCGACGCGTGACCGTGATCTCGCGGCCGACTGGTTCCGTCGCTTCGAGGGCGCGGGCTTCGACGGTGTGGTCTGCAAGCCGCTCGGCGATCCCTACCGTCCGGGCGAGCGCACGATGCTGAAGGTGAAGCACGAGCGCACCTGCGACTGCGTCGTCGCGGGGTACCGGCTGCACAAGGACGGCGCGGGCGTCGGCTCGTTGCTGCTCGGTCTCTGCGACGACTCGAACGTGCTCCATCACGTCGGGGTGGCCTCGAGCTTCGCGGCGCGTGAACGCGCCACGGTGCTCGACATGCTCCAGCCGTATCGCGAGCACGCGCTCGACGCGCACCCATGGCGCGACTGGGCCGAGGCGGCGAGCGGAGCGCAGGGCCCGGGAGCGGTGACCGGTTCGGGGCGCATGCCCGGCGGGCCCAACCGCTGGAACGCCAACAAGGACATGTCGTGGGAGCCGGTCCGCATCGAGCTGGTCGCCGAGGTCGCCTACGAGGGCCTCATGAACGGGCGCTTCCGCCACAACGCCCGTTTCCGTCGCTTCCGCGCCGACCGCGAGCCCCCGTCGTGCCGCTACGACCAGCTCGAGGCAGTGGCCCCGGAAGAGCTCAAGGCCGTCTTCGGCGCGTAGCCGCTTCGTCGGCGCGCGACGTCAGGGCTTCTTGCGGGCGCGGCTCGGCGCCACCCGCGCGCCCTCGCCGGCCATCTTGGGGAAGTGCGGCGGCCACGGCTCGTCGCCCAGCCCTTCCGCCTCGTCGCGGCGGGCGAGCTCGAGGAGTGGTTCGAGCGAGAAGGCGTGCTCGTCGATCGCGGCCGACGGGTCGCCGACCCGCGCGAAGCGCTCGGGCACGGTGGCGATGGTGAGGTCGCCCGGGTCGGCCTCCGCGAGCTCCTCCCACGTGAGCGGGCAGGAGACACGCCCCTCGGGGTTGGCGCGCACCGAGTACGCGGAGGCCACGGTGCGATCGCGGGCGTTCTGGTTGTAGTCGATGAAGACGCGGTCGCCGCGTTCCTCCTTCCACCACTTCGCGGTCGCCACCGTCGGCATCTCGCGGGTGACGGCGCGGGCGAGGGCCAGGGCGCACCGCCGTACGTCGGTGAAGGTGAATCGGGGCTCGATGCGCACGTTGATGTGGATGCCACGCGAGCCCGACGTCTTCGGGAAGCCCACCAGGCCGTGCTCGTCGAGCACGTGGTGCACGGCCTCGGCGACGTCCTGGATGTGCGCGTAGGGCACGCCGGGTTGGGGATCGAGGTCGACCCGCAGCTCGTCGGGGTGGTCGACGTCGGCCCGCCGCACCGGCCAGGGGTTGAGATCGAGGCACCCGAGGTTGACGGCCCACACCAGGTGGGCGACGTCGACGGGGCAGAGCTCGTCCGCGCTGCGGCCGCTCGGGAAGGAGACGGTGACCGTCTCGAGCCACTCGGGCCGCTTCTCGGGCACCCGCTTCTGGAAGAAGAACTCGCCCGTCGCGCCGTCGATGTAGCGCTTGAGGACCGTGGGTCGTTCGAAGACCCCGCGCAGGGCGCCTTCGCCCACGGCGAGGTAGTACTCGACCAGGTCGAGCTTGGTCTCGCCGCGGGCCGGGAAGAAGACCTTCGCCGGGTTCGAGATGCGCACGGCATGGCCCGCGGCCTCGATCTCGGTGTACGGAGTCGCCACCGCGGCGAAGGTACACCGGAGCACCGGGCACGCGAAGGAATCCCGACCGGCCCTTTTGCACCGTTTCTGACCACGTGGTCGCGGGGTATTGCTGGTATCCTCTCTCGGTTCGGTCCAATCGATGGCCGTCGCTCCGGTACGCGGCTCCTGCTTGCAGGGGTGGGGTTCCGGGTCGGGTGGCCGGCGGGGACGTGGGCTCGCGCCCACGTTTTTTCATGCGAGGAGGTGGTGACGATGGCGATGGACCTGGAGTCGATCCGTGACGCCGTCGCGCCGATCGTCGCCTCGCTCGGACTCGAGCTCTACGACGTCGAGCTCACCGGCGCGGGCCACGCGCGCGCCGTGCGGGTGGTCGTCGACCGCAGCGGCGGTGTCGATCTCGACACGATCACCGAAGCCACCCGCGTGCTGTCGCCCATGCTCACCGCGGCGGGCACACTGCGCGACTCCGACGTGCTCGAGGTCAGCAGCCCCGGCCTCGAGCGCACCCTGCGGCGCCCGGAGCACTTCCGCGCCGCGGTCGGTTCGCTGGTGTCGGTGAAGTACCTGCGCGACGGCGAGACCGTCCGCGATCGGGGCACCGTCGCGAACCCCGACGACACCGGCTTCGAGCTCGCTCCCGAGTCCGACGCCGCCGACGACTCGGGCGACACGAGCGACACCCAACCGGTTGCCGCGGGCGAGGCGCATCCCCGGATCGCGTATGCAGACGTCGTCGCGTGCAGGACCGTCTTCGAATGGGGCCCGGCCCCGCGGCCCGGGCGAGGTTCCAAGCCCGGCAAGGGCAACGCGCGGCGCTCGAAAGACAGCCGCCCGAAGGAGAACAGTCGGTCATGACGACACAACCGGTCATGAGGAAACGACATGGCTAGAAACAACGAGATGATGGAGGCCCTGACCGCGATCGCGATCGACAAGGGCATCTCCGAAGAGATCATGCTCGAGGCGCTCGCGAACGCCCTGGTGACGGCGTACAAGCGTCTGCCGCGCGCGGCCGAGGAGGCGCTGGTCGAGATCGACGTCGAGACCGGCGACATCAAGGTGATCGCGCAGGAGCTCGACGAAGAGGGCCAGGTCGTCCGCGAGTGGGACGACACGCCGAAAGACTTCGGCCGCATCGCCGCGCAGACCGCGAAGCAGGTGATCCTGCAGCGCATCCGTGAGGCCGAGCGCGAGCGCAAGTACGAGGAGTACGCGGGCCGCGAAGGCGACATCGTCACCGGCATCATCCAGCAGACCGACGCGCGCTACACCCTCCTCGACCTCGGTCGGGTGGAGGCGTTGCTGCCGCAAGCCGAGCAGGTCCCCAACGAGCGCTACGAGCACGGCAGCCGGCTCAAGGCGTACATCGTCGAGGTCCGCAAGACGGCCAAAGGCCCGCAGATCGTCGTGTCGCGCACCCACCCCGGGCTCGTGAAGCGACTCTTCGAGCTCGAGGTACCGGAGCTCCAGGACGGCGTGGTCGAGCTGAAGGCCGTGGCACGCGAGCCGGGCCACCGCACGAAGATCGCGGTCGCCTCCAACGACTCGAACGTCGATCCGGTCGGCGCCTGCGTCGGCGCGCGCGGCCTGCGGGTCCGCCAGGTCGTCAACGAGCTGCGCGGCGAGAAGGTCGACATCGTGCCCTTCGTCGACAACCCGTCGGAGCTCGTGATGAAGGCGCTCGCCCCGGCGAAGGTGCGCGAGGTCCGCATCCACGAGGACACCGGCATCGCCGAGGTCATCGTTCCCGACTTCCAGCTCTCGCTCGCGATCGGCAAGGAGGGTCAGAACGCCCGGCTCGCCGCGCGGCTGACCGGTTGGCGGGTCGACATCAAGAGTGAGACCCAGCTCGCGGAAGAGGAGTCGGGAGAGTTCTTCGCCGAGGGTGAGTGGGTCGAGGGCCCCGACGGCGAGCTGCTCTGGCAGCCCGCGGGTGGCGGCGACGCCATCTCCGCGGCCGACGCCGGCTACGCCGGAGCCACCGCCGCCGACCTCGCCGCCGCCGCAGCCGCTGCCGCGGCCGAAGCTGCCGCCACCGCCGAAGCGGCGGCCGCAACCAGTGCCGCAGCGACCAGCGAAGCGGACGCGAGCGCGACCGAGAGAGCCGCAGCAGACGAGACCAGTGCTGAGACGAGTGCCGCACCGACCAGCGAAGCGGACGACACGTCCTCGGACGGCAACGCCGGAGCGATCGCAACGGACCAGACCAGTGCTGCACCCGATGGTGAAGCGGACGCGAGCGCGACCGAGAATACCGGAGCGGCCGCAGCAGACGAGACCAGTGCTCCACCGGCTGGTGAAGCGGCCGCGGACGCGACCGTAGAGACCGAGTGATCGACTGCGCACCCGGCGCGCGCCCGCGAACCTGCGTGGGGTGCGGTCGCGTCACGGCACGGGAGCACTTCGCGCTGCGCATTGCCGCAGGTCGCGACGGGTCCCTGCGGGTAGGGAAGCACGAGCCGGGCAGGGGTGCCTGGCTGTGCGATCACCGGTGTCTCGACGAGGCGCAGCGGCGAGGAAGACTCGACCGCGCGCTCCGTCTCAGGATCTCAGGCGACGACCATGTCGCCCTTCGTGCGAGACTAGGACGTTGAACCGCCGACGGGCGGTCCGCCACGCGCGGGCGCGCTACTCATCGGCATCGTCAGGGGACGGAATTTAGCTTGGCCACCAAGAAGATCAGGGTCTACGAGCTCGCTCGAGAGCTGGGCGTCGAGAACCACGTCGTGATCGAGCTCTCCGAAGAGCTCAAGATCGGCGTGAAGAGCCACTCGTCGAGCATCGACGATCCGTCGGCCGACCGCGTCCGCAGGCTGGCCGACAGCAAGGGCCTGCGCCGCGAGCCGGAGCCCGAGCCCACGCCCGAGCCGGTCGTCGAGGCTCCGCCGCCGGCTCCGCGTCCCGCGTCCCGGCCCGCCGTGGCGACGTCACCGGCGTCCGAGCAGGCGCCGGTTCCCGAGCCGGTCGCGGTGGTCTCCGAGGAGATCGCGCGACCGCACCGCGTCGTCCGTTCGACGGGCGGGGTCGGGGTCGTCGCACCGCCGCCGCCCCCGCGTCCTGTCGCTCCGGCCGAGCGTCCGGCCGCAGCCGCGGCTGCCCCCTCTCCGGTCGCGCCGCCGCCGACTCCCGCTCCCGCGGAGGTGCAGGCGCCCGCCGCCGCTCCGACCGCGGCCGAAGCACCGGCAACCGCGCCGGCCGGGGCCGGCGCCCCGGCTCCGCCGGCCGGTCTGCGCAGCATCACGGGCAAGCCGATCCCGCCGCCCCCGGGCATGAAGAAGATCCCGCCGCCTTCGCGCGGCCCCGGTGGTCCGCGCACGGGTGCCCCGTCGGGCCCCCGGACCTCCGGTGGTCCGCCGCGTCCGGGTGGGTTCAGCGGCGGTGGCGGTGGTGGATTCTCACGCGGTACCGGTGGATCCGGCGGCGGTGGTGGGGGCGGCTTCGGCGGTCCCGGCGCCGGCCGCGGTGGTCCCGGCGGCGGTGGTCCCGGCGGTGGCCGTGGTGGTCCCGGCGGTGGCCGCGGTGGCGGTCCCGGCGGGTTCGGTGGCCCCGGTGGCCGAGGCCGGCCCGGTGGCGCACGTCCGCGGCGCAAGAAGCGGCGTCGTGACGCGTCCGAGCTCGAGCCGCAGCAGGCGACCCGGCTCACGCCGGCCGATGCGCCCGTCCCCGAAGGTGAGATCGTCGTCGCGCGTGGCATCACCATCCAGGAGCTCGCGCCGAGACTGAATCGCACGACGGCCGACCTCGTCCGGCTGCTCTTCGACGCCGGCGAGATCGTCACCGCAACGGTGTCGCTCGCCGACGAGATGATCGAGCTGATCGCCGAGACCCTCGGTGCCGAGGTCCTGATCGTCGAGCCCGGTGCCGAGCAGGAGATCGAGCTGCTCGCGCTCCTCACCGACGACGAAGAGGACGACGAGGCGCTGCTCGAACCGCGTCCGCCTGTCGTCACCGTCATGGGTCACGTCGACCACGGCAAGACCACGTTGCTCGACGCGATTCGCCATGCCGACGTCGTGAGTGGCGAGGCCGGCGGCATCACCCAGCACATCGGTGCGTACCAGGTGCGTCGCAACGACCGCACGATCACCTTCATCGACACACCCCGCCACGAGGCGTTCACCGCCATGCGGATGCGTGGCGCGCAGGTGACCGACATCGCGATCCTGGTGGTCGCGGCCGACGACGGCGTCATGCCGCAGACGGTCGAGGCGATCAGCCACGCGAACGCGGCCGAGGTGCCGATCATCGTGGCGGTCACGAAGTCCGACCGCGAAGACGCCGACCCGACCCGCGTGCGCCAGCAGCTCGCCGAGCAGGGTCTCGTGCCCGAGGAGTGGGGCGGCACGACGATGGTCGTCGACGTCGCCGCGCCGATCGGCATGGGTGTCGAGGAGCTGCTCAACGCGATCATCCTCGTCGCCGACGTCGAGATCGTCGACGAGCTCGTCGCGAACCCGAAGCGGCTCGCACGTGCCGCGGTGCTCGAATCGAACCTCGACTCCGGGCGGGGCCCGGTCGTCACCGCGCTGGTGATGGAGGGCACGCTGCATGTCGGCGACACCATCGTCGCCGGTCCGGCGTGGGGCCGGGTGCGGGCGATGTTCGACGAGCACGGCGCCCAGATCCAGGAAGCGGGTCCGTCGGTGCCGGTCGAGGTGCTCGGTCTCGACGACATCCCGCTCGCGGGTGACGAAGTGCGCGTCGCACCGTCCGACAAGGCGGCCCGCACGGTCGCCGAAGCCCGTTCGCGTCGTCGCCGTACCGCGGCGCTCGCGCACCCGATGACGCTCGGCGGCGGTGCCCGTCTCGAAGACATCTTCGCGATGGTGCAGCGCGGCGAGGTCGCCACGCTCAACCTGATCTTGAAGGCCGACGTGCAGGGATCGCTCGAAGCGGTCACCGAGGCGCTGCGCAAGCTCGATCAGGAGCACGACGAGGTCCGGTTGTCGTTCGTGCTGCGAGGCGTCGGCGGGATCACCGAGAGCGACGTGAGCCTGGCGATGGTGTCGAACGCGACGGTGATCGGTTTCAACGTCCGACCCGATCGCAAGGCGCGCGAGCTGGCCCAGCAGGAGAACGTCGAGCTGCGGCTCTACGAAGTGATCTACGGCGTGCTCGAAGACGTGAACGCGGCGTTGGTCGGGTTGCTCAAGCCCGAGTACGAGGAGATCGTCACCGGCGAGGCCGAGGTGCGCGACATCTTCAGCGTGCCCCGCGTCGGCAAGGTCGCCGGCTGCTACGTGCTCAGCGGCGTGATCACCCGGGGCTCGAAGGTGCGGTTCCTGCGTGAGGGCACCGTCATCTGGAAGGGCTCGATCGCCACGCTCAAGCGCTTCAAGGACGACGCGCGCGAGGTGGCGACCGGCTACGAGTGCGGTATCGGGCTCGAGAACTTCCAGGACCTCAAGGCCGGCGACGTCATCGAGACCTACGAGGACCGCGAGATCGTCCGTACCTGACCGCCGTCGCGCCGGACACGGGCCCCCGAGGTGGGGCCCGGTCGTGC
>DAIQOP010000086.1:0-14191 GCA_036787815.1 Actinomycetota bacterium | reverse complement strand
GGGCAGCGGCCGCGCGGGTTCGGTCAGGCGACCGTGATGCGATGCGCGCCGGCGGCCGCGACGACGAGGTCGGCCCGCACCGGCGCCACCCGCAGCCGGTCGGCGTCGACCGTGGCGTTCGCGCGACCGGCGCGGCGCACGAACTGCCCGGTGGCGCGGCAGGTGATGAGGAGCGGACCGCTGCCGCCGACGAGGATCTCGCCGTCGCCGTCGCCGTCGCCGTCGCCATCGTCGTCGCCGCTCTGCTCGGCCGCCCTTCCGAGCGAGCTGCCGGCCGCACCGCCGGGTGCGAGACCGAGCGAACGGATGTGCTCCCGCGGCAACAGCACCGGATCGGGGAACGTGAGCGGGTCGACCACGACGAGCCCCGCCGGGACGAGCACGAGCCACCGGTGGTCGAGCGCACCGAGGGAACGGACGAGCGCGGCCACGACCGGTGCGCCGACGACCAACGCGACGACACCCGCGACGAGGTCTCCGTTCGCGAGCAGCAGCGGACCGCTCGCGATCGCCGCGCCGATCAACGCGGCGGCGATCGGCAACGGGCCCGCGAGCAGGGTGACGGGCACGCGCAGCGGGAAGCGTTGCTCCGGCCCGTACGCGGTGCTCGCCGCGCACGCGTGTGCGATCGCCGACGACAGTGCCGTCACCATCGCGAAAGACGCGGTCGCGATCGCGAGCACCGCGACGAGCCACGGCGCCGACCACGCGCTCGCGATCGCGATCGCCACGCTGTAGGGCGCGACGACCCGCAAGATCGTGAAGCCCCACGGCCGCGGCGCGAGCAGCGCGATGAGCCCCGCGAACCACGCGGCCCACAACAGCACCTCGCCTACCGTCTGCGGCGCGCGCGACCACGGTTGGAGCACGTCGTCGAATGCGGCGCCGGTCGTGAACGGAAGCACGATCCAAGCGACTCGCGCGGTCCACACCACGGTCGGCTCCGTTTGGCCGGAGAGGAAGGGGTCGTCCGTATACTACGGACCTCATGCCGCCCATCCTCTTGTCCGCCGGCCTCGCGACGGGAATTGGCAGTCTTCCCCATCACGACCCGATGGCGGCGGCTGCGAGCGTGTTGCGTTTGCTCCCCGGGCTTCCCTCGGCGCCGCAGCTTCCGGCCCGCACACCGCTCGAAGGAATGATCGCCCAGTCGGTGCGCGCGCTCCCGGAAGTCGTGCTCGCGGCCGACGGTTCGATCGAGCGCATCGATCTCTCCGCGCTCAACGAGCCGATCGTCGCGACATTCGACCCGACCGCGCACGGTGGGCTGCTCGCGTTCCTCACCCAGGCGCAGCGCCAGCCGCGACCGCCGGCCTTCGTCAAGGTGCAGGTGGCCGGGCCGCTCACCGTCGGGATGGCGCTCGTCGAAGCCGGAGTTCCGACCCCGCTCGCGTTCGAGCGGGCCGGCATCCTCGCCCGCGTGTGGGCGCGAGCCCTCGAGCACATCGTCGCCGAGCGCCTGCCCGAGAGCGACCTCGTGTTGTTCTTCGACGAACCCGGGCTCGTCGCGTTCCGCGACGGCGAGGCACCGATCGACCGCGAGCGCGCCACCGACCTGCTGTCGGGCGCGTTGGCGGCCGTCGCGTGCGCGGTCGGGGTGCACGTGTGCGGCCACGGCGACCTGCGCATCGCGCTCGACGCGGGCCCGCAGATCCTCGGTGTCGAGGTGTCGCCGGCGCTGCTCGCGCACGCGGCGGCCCTCGGGCGCCACATGGAGGGCGACGGGTGGATCGCCTGGGGCGCGGTGCCGACCGATCGCCCCGTGGGTGAGCACGCGGCGCCGCTCTGGAAGAACCTCATCGACTGCTGGTGCGAGCTCACCCGCCGCGGGTGCGACGGTCTGCGCCTCCGCCAGCAGGCGCTGGTCAGCCCGGCGTGCGGGCTCGCCGGTCATGGTGTGAGTCAGGCCGAGCGGTCGATGCGCCTCGCGCGCGAGATCGGCGACCGGATCCACGATCAGGCCGTCGCGACCAAGCTCAGCGTCGGCGCCTGAGCCGTCGTTCTAGATTCTGGGTGTGACGACGCCCGACGGAGCGCGTGCCCGCGTCACCGCGTTGCGCGAGCAGATCGCGTACCACAACGAGCGGTACTACGGGCAGGACGCGCCCGAGATCTCCGACGCCGAGTTCGACGCGTTGCTGCGCGAGCTGATCGACCTCGAGCGCGAGCACCCGGAGCTCGTCGACCCGGATTCGCCGACGCAGCGGCCCGGTGCCGCGACGCAGTCGACGTTCGCGCCCGTCGAGCACCGTGTCCCGATGATGTCGCTCGACAACGCGTTCTCCGACGAGGAGCTCGTCGCGTGGGGTGATCGGGCGGAGCGCGCGCTGATCGGCCCGATCCGCTACGTGACCGAGCCCAAGATGGACGGCCTCGCGATGTCGCTCCTGTACGAGGACGGCCGCCTCGTGTACGGCGCGACGCGCGGCGACGGCCGGGTCGGCGAGGACGTGACCGCGAACGTGCGCACGATCGCCGACGTGCCGGCGAAGCTGCGCGGCTCGTCGCCGCCTGCGGTGCTCGAGGTGCGGGGCGAGGTGTACATGCCCCTCACGTCGTTCGAGGAGCTGAATCGGCGCCAGGCCGAGGCCGGCGGCCGGTTGTTCGCGAACCCGCGCAACGCCGCGGCCGGCAGCCTGCGGGTGAAGGACGTGTCGATCACGGCGTCGCGCGACCTCGCGATGTTCTGCTACCAGCTCGGCGCGAAGACGGGCGGCCCCGACCTGCGGACGCACCTCGAGACGCTCGAGTGGCTGGGCGAGCTCGGCTTGCTGGTGAACCCGCTGATCACCCAGCACGACGATCTCGCCTCGGTGTACGCCTTCTGCCAGAAGATGGAAGAGCAGCGGCACTCGCTCGGCTACGAGATCGACGGAGTGGTCGTGAAGCTCGACGATCTCGCGCAGCGAGCCGAGCTCGGCTCCACGAGCAAGGCGCCCCGCTGGGCGATCGCGTACAAGTTCCCCCCCGAGGAACGCACGACGCTGCTGCTCGACATCCTCGTGAGCATCGGACGCACCGGGCGCGCGACGCCGTTCGCCTCACTCGAGCCGGTGTTCGTCGGGGGTTCGACGGTCGCGCAGGCGACGCTGCACAACGAGGACGAGGTGGCGCGCCGCGGTGTGCGTCCCGGCGACACCGTCATCGTGCGCAAGGCCGGCGACGTGATCCCCGAAGTCGTCGGCCCCGTCTTGGCGAAGCGGCCCAAGCGCTCTCGACCCTGGCACTTCCCGAAGGACTGCCCGGTGTGCGGCTCCCCGCTCGTGCGGCTCGAGGGCGAGGCGAATCGTCGGTGCATCAACGTGGAGTGCCCGGCGCAGCGGGTACAGCGCATCGTGCACTTCGCGAGTCGCGGCGCGCTCGACATCGAGGGTCTCGGCGACGAACGGGTGTCGCAGTTCGTGCGTGAGGGCCTGCTCGCCGGCGCCGGCGACCTCTATTCCTTGACGCTCGACCGACTCGTGGGTCTCGAACGGATCGGCACGCGCTCGGCCCAGCTCCTCCTCGACGCGATCGGGCGCTCGTTGGACCAACCGCTGTGGCGGGTGCTCGTCGGCCTCGGGATCCCGAACGTCGGCCCGACCGCGGCGCAGGCGCTCGCGCGCAGCTTCGCCGACCTCGATCGCATCAGGAGCGCGTCGGTCGAGGATCTCGTCGCGTGCGAAGGCGTCGGTCAGATCATCGCCGAGAGCGTGCAGCGGTTCTTCGCGCTCGATCGCAACCACGAGGTGGTCGAGAAGCTGCGCGCGGCCGGGGTGAACTTTGCCGGCCCCGCTCCCGCGCCGGTGCTCGAAGGGGCGGTGTCGCTCGCGGGGGTGAGCGTGGTGCTCACGGGTGGCCTCACGCGCAGCACGCGCGAGGAGGCGACGGCCGCGCTCGCGGCGCGCGGCGCGAAGGTGACCGGCAGCGTGTCGAAGAAGACGAGCTTCGTGGTCGCGGGCGAGAGCCCGGGCTCGAAGCTCGCCAAGGCCGAGAGCCTCGGTGTGCGGGTGCTCGACGAGGCGGGACTCGAGCTGCTGCTGGCCGAGGGCCCCGATGCTCTCGCCGACCCGGCGCCGGAGCCGGAGGCCGACCCGCCCTAGGCCCCGACCTTGAACGACCAGGTGTAGGAGGTCGCGCCGTGCTCGCGCGTCGTCGATCTCGGCCAGTAGACGACGGTGATCGTGTGCGAGCCCTGCGGGAGCTTCGTGAGCTGCTTCGTGGGCCCCGGTGAGAACGTGATGATGCCGACCGTGGGCTGCACCTCGAGCTGGTCGAGGGGGATCTCGGCGCCGTCGAACTTCAGCACACCGGTGAGGTCGTCGCGGAGGTTCACACCGATGGCGCTCTGCGGGGAGACGAGATCGCCGGGCTTGGGGATGAGCTCCGTGATGGCGTTCGGCAGCAGCGGCTGCCTGTTGGTGGGTTGGTTGATGCCGCCGATGATCAACACGTTGGCCGCGAGCAGGAGGCCGCCGACCACCAGGAGCACCCGCATCGGCTTCCGGGGACGTGCCGCGCGCCGATCGGCCATGCGCCGACGCTAGTGCGACGCGACCGGCGGGTTGCCACCGTGGCCGGCGAACCGGCCGATAGCGTGGAAACCCCATGGCGACCAACGGAGCGAACGACCTGGCCGGGCGCGTGCTCGCGAGCCGGTACCGGCTCCTGGCACCCATCGGCACCGGCGCGAGCGGGCGGGTGTACGCCGCCGAGGACATCCGGTTGCGTCGCCGGGTCGCGGTCAAGGTGCTCCACGCCGCGCTCGCCGAGGACTCGGGATTCCTGAGGCGCTTCCGCGCCGAGGCCCAGGTCGCGGCGTCGCTGCACCACCCGAACATCATGGCCGTGTACGACTGGGGTGAGGACGAGCAGCCCTTCATGGTCGTCGAGCTGCTCGAAGGCGGAAGCCTGCGCACGATGCTCGACCGCGGCAACCTGCTCAGCATCGCGCAGGCCGCCCGCATCGGCCGCGACGTCGCCGCCGCGCTCGACTACGCGCACTCGCGCGGCATCGTGCACCGCGACGTGAAGCCGGCCAACCTCCTCTTCGACGAGCACGGGGTGGTGCGCATCGCCGACTTCGGCCTCGCGCGCGCCCTCGCCGAGGCGTCGTGGACGGAGCCCGCCGGCGCGGTGTTCGGCACCGCGCGCTACGCGTCGCCCGAACAGGCGCGTGGCGTGCAGCTCGACGCGCGCTCCGATCTGTACTCGCTCGCGCTGGTGCTCGTGGAGGCGGTGACCGGCACCATCCCGTTCGCCGCCGACACCACGATCGGCCCCCTCGCCGCGCGTACGCAGCAGCCGATCGTGGCGCCCGCGGAGCTCGGCCCGCTCCAGGCGCCCATCGAGCGTGCCGGGCGCATCGATCCCGCGGCTCGCTATCCCGACGCCGCGACCATGGAGGCCGCGCTCGCCGACGTCGTGGAGGCGCTCCCGCGGGCCGAGCCTCTGGTGCTTCCCGGCGTCGCCGACGGGGCCGATCCGCATCCCACCCAGGCCGTCATGGATCCGACCGGCGCGCTCTTCGACCAGGACGCGGCCGCCGAGGCCGTCGCCGTCGACTTCCCGCCGATCGGTTCGACCCGCACGATCCGCGGCCGGCTCGGTCTCCCGCCCCGCACGGCGGCGCAGCGGGCCCGGCAGCGGCGCTTCGTCCCGCTGGTGGTACTCGCCGCGTTCGCCGTCGCGACCGCGCTCGGCACGGCCGCGCTCGCCCAGGTGGGCGCACCCGGCCGCGCGACCCCGAGCCTGGTCGGGCTCGCGCAGACCACGGCCGCGGGCCGCGCGAAGACCGCCGGCCTCACCCTCCACGTCAACCACCGGGCGTCGTCGGATCCGAAGGGCCTCGTGATCTCGCAGAGCCCGCCGCCGGGCGAGTGGTCCTACGGCGGCCGCACGATCTCCGTCGTGGTCTCTCTGGGGCCGCCGGAGGTCGCGACGCCCCCCGTCATCGGGTTGTCGTTCGCTGACGCGACCGCGAAGCTCCGCGAAGCGGGGCTGATCGCCCGCCGGCACCACGGCTACAGCCAGACCGTGGCGATCGGCAAGGTCTCGAGCCAGAGCCCGTTCCCCGGCATCACGACCCTTCCCGGCACGCCCGTCGAGATCACGTTGAGCGACGGGCCCCCGCCGGTCCCCGTTCCCGACGTGCACGGTGAGACGTGCCCGCAGGCCACCGCCCAGCTGAAGAAGATCCACCTGATCGGCACCTGCACCCAGGTCTTCGACGACACCACCGCGGTCGGCCGGGTCGTCGACACGACACCGGGCCCGGGCACGGTGCAGAAGCAGAACACCACCGTCACGATCCACGTCAGCAAGGGTCCGCAGCTCGTTGCGGTGCCGAACGTGCGGGGCATGAAGGTGGGGGACGCGACCAGGAAGCTGCAGGACCTGGGCTTCAAGGTGGCCGTCCCGAACTACAACCCGAAGGGGCACGTGTTCGACCAATCGCCCTCACCCGGCCAGAAGATCCCCAAGGGGTCGACGGTCACGCTGATCCTCTGACGGTGCCCACCCCCTACGATTCGCCGGTCTGACGGCAAGCAAAGGAGCAAGCATGGGTGCGCTCGACGGACGGGTCGCGATCATCACCGGCGCCGGTCGCGGCCTGGGGCGCGAGCACGCGCTGCTGTTCGCGGCCGAGGGCGCGAAGGTCGTCGTCAACGACCTCGGAGGCGACGCCCACGGCGACGGAGCCGAGGCCACTCCCGCGCAGCAGACGGTCGCCGACATCATCGCGGCGGGCGGGGAGGCCGTCGTCAACGGCGACAACGTGGCCGACTGGGACGGCGCCGAGCGCCTCGTCCGCCAGGCCGTCGACACGTTCGGCGATCTCCACGTGCTGGTGAACAACGCGGGGATCCTGCGCGACCGCGTGATCATCAACATGACCGAGGCCGAGTGGGACGCGGTGATCACCGTGCACCTGAAGGGCCACTTCTGCCCGACCCGTCACGCCGCCGCCTACTGGCGGGAGCAGACCAAGGCCGGTAAGACGGTGCAGGCGTCGATCATCCACACGTCGTCGACGTCGGGACTCTTCAGCAATCCGGGGCAGGCCAACTACGACAGCGCCAAGTCGGGGATCGCGACCCTGTCGCAGGTGTGCGCGAAAGAGCTCGTCCGCTACGGCGTGCGTAGCAACGCGATCGCTCCCGGCGCGCGGACACGGCTCACGCTCGAGACCCCCGGCCTGGGCGACATGGTGAAGGCTCCCGACGATCCCGGCGCGTTCGACGAGTGGGATCCGGCCAACGTCTCGCCGTTCGTCGCGTACCTGGCGACGGCCGACTGCCCGTTCAGCGGGGAGACGTTCCTCGTGCAGGGTGGTGTGGTGCAGCGGGTGAAGTCGTGGTCGACGGCGGAGAAGATCGACAAGGGCGACCGCTGGACCGTGGCCGACCTCGCCGCGCAGGCCCCGGCGCTGAAGCCGTAGCCGAGTGCCCAAGGGAAACCGGCTCGGGTTCCTCGACTTCGTCCGGGGAATCGCCGCGTTCGCGGTGCTGCTCCAGCACTCGGGCGAGACGCTGTGGCCGTCGATCAACTGGGCGACGCACCAATACGTCAACGTCGGCCGGTTCGGCGTCGTCGCGTTCTTCCTCGTGAGCGGGTTCATCATCCCGTTCAGCCTCGAGCGGGGCGGGAGTGTGCGGCGCTTCTGGATCGGCCGTTTCTTCCGGTTGTACCCGCTCTACTGGGTGAGCCTCATCGCGATCCTCGTCATCTACCAGTTCCGCACCGACGCGCTCACTCCCGAATTCCAGAGCCACACCCTGTTCCACGCGATCGTGAACCTCACGATGATCCAGGAGCTCGTGGGCGTGCCCCACGCGATCGGGCTCTATTACACGCTCACCGTCGAGCTCGTCTTCTACACGTTGTGCGCGGTGCTGTTCGCGGCCGGCCTGTTGAGCCGATCGGTGCGGAACGCGTGGGTCGTGCTCGCGGGCTCGTGCGTGGTCGGCACCGTCGCGCCGCTCGCGATCGGGCATCGCGCGCCGATGGCGGGACTCTTCTACGTGTCGTCGATGTTCCTCGGCACGGTCGTGTACCGGTACTCGACGGGCGGTGCGCGCCTGGTCGACGTCCATCGCCTCGTCGGCGTGATCGCGCTGTTCGGCCTCGTCGGCTGCTACATCAACTACGTCCACTTCACCGACGTCAACGACTCCGACCCCTTCACGTTCTGGGGAGCGGCGATCGCGTGGTCGCTCGCGTACCTGTTCTTCTTCGGGGCGTTCGCGATGCGCCAGGAAGCCTTCCCGAGACCGTTCCTGTGGCTCGGGCGCATCAGCTACTCGCTCTACCTGATGCACCCGCTGATCGTCGTTCTCGTCGTGCACTGGACGGTTCGGCCGCTCGCGATGCTCGTGGTCGTCGTGGGGAGCCTGGCGCTGGCCGACACGACCTACCGATTCGTGGAGTTGCCGTTCCAGGGGGTCGGCCGCCGGCTGCAGCGCCGCTCGGCCGACCGGGTCGGAGCGCTCACCTGAACCCCTGAAATCGCGGACAGTGGTGTACGTCACTCCGAGAGTGGGCGAACGGGTAAGCTGGGTCCTCGGCGCCGGGACGGGGCCCCGAGTGGCTGGGATTGGCATGCGACGACAGCACTGCGACCGAGCGAAAGCCGCGCGCTGATGCGCCGCTTCCCTCACGGCGCGACGATCCGGTCGAAGCCCGCGCGCCCCGGGAACGGCTACGGGCGGACCCTGCGGCCCGGGCCCGACCTGGCCCGGGAGAAGCGGCTGTTCGGGGCTACTCGGTCATCTCTTGGATCGCGGTGGTGAGCTCGGCGTTCGCGCCGGCGCCACCCTGCGAGGCCATGAGCTTCGTCATATCGCCCTGGACCTTGACCTTGCCGGCCATGAACGCCTGCATCCCGGCGGCCTGATTCCCCGACACGAACACGTCGCGGGCCGTCGCGGCGTCGGTGGTGAGGGTGACGTCGGCACCGTCGAGGTGGCCCTGGCCGAACAGCGTGTTGCCGTCGCGGGCGCCCATGTGGAACTCGCGGTCGCCGAACGCGCTGCCCGTGATCACGAGATTGAGGAGCACGTTCGGGCCGGGCGGAGCCGCAGCCGCGCCGTGCTCTGCGATGGCCGCGCCGACCGCCGCGAACCACTCGTCGGACAAGAACGCCTGCTTGCCGGCCACACCGACCTCCCTGAAAGACACCTGGGCGCGGGAGCTTACCGGGCAGGTCGCTCGCTACGCTTCGGGCATGGCAGTCACGAGCCGGCTCGAGCGCATCGAGTCGCACGAGCGCAACGCGAAGTGGCACAACCCGCCCTTGCGGATCGAGATGTCGGAGTGCATCAACTGCGACGCGTGCCTGCGGCACTGCCCGCCGCAGTTCGGGGCGATCTTCAATCACGGCATCGACGTCATCATCATCCCGGAGCTGTGCAGCGGGTGCGACAAGTGCCTCCCTGCGTGCCCCGTCGACTGCATCTACCCCGACCCGGATTGGTCGCCGGCCCCCGAAGACTGGTGGTCGAACCCATTAAGCCCGCTGGATTCGTACCGGTAATCTCCCGACCATGAGTAACGGTGAGGCACGGATCTCGCGCGCCGAGGTCGAGCATGCGGCGCGTCTGGCCCGGCTCGCGCTCACCGATGACGAGGTCGAGACGCTCACCGTCGACCTCGCCAAGATCCTCGACCACGCGGCGCTCGTGTCCGCGCTCGACACCACCGACGTGCCGCCCACCTCGCACCCGATCGCCCTCGTGAACGTCTTTCGCGCCGACGTTCCCCGCCCCGGTCTCGATTCGGTCGAGGTGCTCGCCGAGGCTCCCGTCGCCGAAGACGGCCGCTTCCGTGTGCCGCGCATCCTCGGTGAGGAACCGTGAGCGCCTCGGCGAGCGAGATCGCGGCCGCGGTCCGCAGCGGGGAACGGCGGGCGATCGACGTGCTCGAGGAGCACCTCGCACGCATCGCCGCGAACGAAGGTGAGATCCACGCCTTCAACACGGTGCTCGAAGACGACGCGCGCGCCACGGCCGACGCGATCGACGCCGCGGTCGCCGACGGCCGTGATCCCGGGGCGCTCGCCGGGGTTCCCGTCGCGCTGAAGGACAACCTCTGCACGCGGGGCGTGCCCACCACCTGCTCGTCGCGGATCCTCGAGGGTTGGAAGCCGCCGTACGACGCGACCGTCGTCGAGCGACTGCGCGCCGCGGGTGCGGTGATCGTGGGGAAGACCAACCTCGACGAGTTCGCGATGGGATCGTCCACCGAGAACTCCGCGTTCGGTCCCACGCGGAACCCCCGTGATCCGAGCCGCGTGCCGGGCGGTTCGTCCGGGGGATCGGCCGCTGCGGTCGCCGCCGGATTCGCATCGCTCGCGCTCGGCTCCGACACCGGCGGCTCGATCCGCCAGCCCGCGGCGCTCTGCGGGGTGGTCGGCGCCAAGCCCACGTACGGCGCCGTGTCGCGCTACGGGCTCATCGCATTCGCGTCGTCGCTCGACCAGATCGGTCCCTTCGCCGGCAGCGTCGAAGACGCCGCGTTGCTCCTCGAGGCGATCTGGGGCCACGACCCGGCCGACTCCACGTCGATCGCGCAGCCGATGGCGGGGCTCCGCGACGGGCTCGACGGTGGTGTCGACGGCCTGCGGGTGGGGATCGTGGAGGAGCTCACGGATGTCGACGGCATCGCCCCGGAGGTGCGCGACGCGGTCGAGGCCGCGGGCCGCGCGCTCGAGAAGGAAGGCGCGCGCGTCGAGCGGGTGTCGCTGCCGTCGTCGGCGTACGCGCTCTCGGCCTACTACCTGATCGCGCCGGCCGAGGCATCGTCGAACCTGGCCCGGTACGACGGCGTGCGCTACGGCCTCCGGGTGGATGCCTCCGATGTCGCGACGATGAACGCCTCGACGCGCGATGCGGGCTTCGGGCCCGAGGTGAAGCGGCGCATCATGCTCGGCACCTACGCGTTGTCGGCCGGCTACTACGACGCGTACTACGGCCAGGCGCAGCGCGTCCGCACCCTCATCGTGCGCGACTTCGCACGCGCGTACGAGCAGTTCGACGTGTTGCTCTCGCCGACGTCGCCCACCGTCGCGTTCGAGCTCGGTGTCCGCACCGCCGACCCGCTCGCGATGTATCTCAGCGACGTGTGCACCATCCCGTCGAATCTCTCGGGCGACCCTGCGATCAGCGTGCCATGGGGTATGAGCGCGGGTATGAGCGCGGGTGCGAGCGCGGACGCGGGCCTGCCGATCGGGGTGCAGGTGCTCGCACCGGCCCTCGGAGAGGCCCTCATGTTCCGGGTCGCGCGGGCGATCGAGGTGGCCGCGCGATGACCACGACCGTCTCGAGGAGCTGGGAGCCCGTGATCGGGCTCGAGGTGCACGTGGAGCTCGCGACCGCGACGAAGCTCTTCTGCGGGTGCCGCAACGAGTTCGGGGCGCCGCCCAACACCAACGTGTGCCCGGTGTGCCTCGGGCTGCCCGGCTCGCTGCCGGTGCTCAACGAGAAGGCCGTCGAGCTCGCGCTCCGTCTCGGCGAGGCGCTGCACTTCACGATGCCGGGCCAGTCGATCTTCCACCGGAAGAACTACTTCTACCCCGACATGCCGAAGAACTTCCAGACCTCGCAGTACGACGAGCCGATCTGCGTGCTCGGCGAGATCGACGTCGACGGTGTGCGCGTGCGCATCACGCGGGCCCACCTCGAGGAAGACACCGGCAAGACCATGCACGTCGGCGGGGGCGGGCGCATCCACGATGCCGAGCACTCACTGGTCGACTACAACCGCGCCGGCGTGCCGCTGCTCGAGATCGTCTCCGAGCCCGACATCTTCTCGGCCGAACAGGCGCGCGCGTACGTCACCGAGCTGCGGGCCACGCTGCTCGCGCTCGGTGTTTCCGACGTGAAGATGGAAGAGGGCTCGATGCGTGTCGACGCGAACGTGTCGGTGCGCCGAACCGGCACCTCCGAGCTCGGCACGCGCACCGAGGTCAAGAACATGAACTCGATCCGATCGGTCCAGCGGGCGATCGAATACGAGATCGAGCGGCAGATCGGCGAGCTCGATGCCGGCGAGCGCATCATCCAGGAGACGCGCCACTGGAACGAGGCCGACGGGCGGACCCGCTCGATGCGTTCGAAGGAAGAGGCGTACGACTACCGCTACTTCCCCGAGCCGGACCTGGTTCCCGTGGTCCCGACCGACGAGTTGCGGGAGCGGGTGCGTACAACGATGCCGGAGCTGCCGGCTGCGGCGCGCGAGCGTCTCGTGCGCGAGTGGGAGATCTCCGAGCACGATGCTCGCGTGCTGCTCGACGTCCCCGGCCTCGCCGCGTACGCCGGTGCCGCGGTCGCGGCGCTCTCGGGCGGCACGCCACGAGACGTCGTCAACTGGGCGAGCGGCGAGGTGCTCGCCCACGTCAAGGAGTCGGGTATCGCGATCGGCGACCTCACGCTGGCACCGGACGCGCTCGCGGAGCTCGTCGGCCTCGTCGCCGCCGGCACGATCAATCGGGGTCAGGCGAAGGAAGTGCTCACCGAGGCGTTGAGCAGCGGCGGGCGGCCGACCGCGATCGTCACGACGCGGGGCTTGGCGCAGGAGAGCGACATCGACGCGCTCGGCGTGTCGATCGACGCCGTGCTCGCCGCGCACCCCGATGTCGTCGCCGAGTACCGGGCCGGTGACGAGCAGGTGCGCAAGAAGAAGCGCGGCTTCCTCATGGGTGAGGCGTCGAAGGCGCTGAAGGGTCGTGCGAACGGGCGCGTGCTCGCCCAACTGCTCGACGAACGCCTCACCTGACGATCGAGCCGGCCGAGGCTCCCATGCCGCCCCTGGTGCGACGCGCGCATCGCATGGGATGCGCGCGTCGCACCAGGGAACGGAGCAGGGAGTGATCTAGCTACGGACCGGCACCGCGACGCCGACGTAGCTGTTGTCGCGGACGAGTGCCTGCGACACGGCACCGGCGAGGAACAGGCCGAAGTGATCTTGGGAGATCGTGTTGCGCTGGATGATCGTGCCGTTCACGGGCACGACGGCCGAGAAGATGACGATGCCCGTCGACTTGCGGTCGTGGGCGTCGCTGTCGCCGAAGATCGCGTTGTTCCCGATGACGTTGTCGACGATCTTGTTGCCGTCGACGCTCTGGTCGGGTGCGTGCGCATGGATCGTCACGCCGGGCAGCCCGTTGCCGGAGATCGAGTTGTGGCTGATCACGTTGTTGTACGCCATCGTGCCGGGAGCCGACGCCGCGATGAGCACGCCCGCGCCGCCGTTGTTGTTGACGGTGTTGTCGCGCACGACGTTGTCGTAGACACCGGCACCGGGGGCGTGCGACGGGAGCGTGATCCCACAGTCTTCCGCGTTGTTCGACGCGTTGTTCCCGGCGATGAGGTTCCCGAACGTCGGCCCGAGGTCGTCGCTCACGAGGATCCCGCCGACGTTGTGCGTGACGTCATTGCCGAGCAGCTTCGAGTTCGTCGTGGTCTGCAGGTGGATGCCCTCACCACAGTCTCCGGGGACTTCGCCCTGGCCCTGGCACTCGGGATACGTGTTCGGTGTGCCGAGCGCTCCCTGGTCGTTGTTCACGACCACGTTGTCCGCGATGACCACGCCGTCGACCTGCGATGCGAGGATGCCTTCACCGATCGCGTTCTCGACGGTGAAGCCCTTGACGACCGTGCCCGACGCGGCGCCGCCCTGCACGAGGATGCCGTTGTTCAGGCCGGTGGCGTTGATTGCCGCGTGACTCGCGGTCAGGTGCAGCTCTTTGGAGACCGTCACCATCTCGTCGTAGGTGCCGTTGGCCACTCGCACGGAGAAGCCGGGTCCGGCGTTCGCGACCCCTTGGCCGATCGTTCGGCACGGGTCACCGAACGAGCCGCAAGTGGCGCTGTCGGTGCCGGTGGTCGCGACGTGCACCACCGAGCCGGAGGCTCCGGCCGGTGACGCGGTCACGAGTGGAGCGAGTGCGAGCGCCGCGACGGGTACGAGCGCGGCGAAACAGGATCGACGATGTATCCATGACATGTCTGTTCCCCCCAGGTCTGCAAAGAAGAGCCCACTTGCCCGGAGTCTGTGCTTCGGGCGAGCCGAGTCCAACACGCCGTGAGGACCTCGTCAACGGCGGGGCGAGCGGCGGGTCTCGGCGCTCGCCGGCGATTCACCGGGGGTGTCCGACGGTTGTGCAGCTGCGCCGAGCGCCGACTCCTTGGCGCTGACGAGCGCCGCCGTGCGC